>DKBK01000152.1 GCA_002451135.1 Nitrospiraceae bacterium UBA6902 | reverse complement strand
TGACACAGAAGCCCTTTTGAGGGCGACAAAACCTACCGTCGGCCAGATAGTGCTTGATATCCTGTCAGTCGATTATCATGAGACGATAATGGCCCCGGCAGGATTGCAGGCAGAGAAGTCGCTTATGGATGTTGTCAACAATCACAAAGGCGAATATTTAGTTGTTGTAGAGGGTTCAATCCCGCTCAAAGACAATGGTATTTACTGTTGTATAGGAGGCAAATCAGCTATCGACATTGCACAAGAAGTCTGCGGTAATGCCCTTGCAACGATTGCCGTCGGCACATGCGCGACCTACGGCGGTATTCCCGCAGCCCTTCCTAACCCGACAGGCGCTGTCGGAGTTAAGGAAGCTGTTCCAAACGCAACGGTAATCAATCTCCCCGGGTGTCCGCTGAATGTAGAAAACCTTACCGCCTGCATAGTGCATTATCTGACATTAGGCAGGCTTCCCCAGACCGATAAACTCGGCCGCCCGCTTTTCGCGTATGGCAAGAGAATTCACGACAACTGTGAAAGAAGAGGCCATTTTGACGCCGGCCAGTTTGTGAGGCAGTGGGGCGATCCAGGGCACAGACAGGGATGGTGCCTTTATGAAATGGGCTGCAAGGGCCCGGAAACCTTCCACAACTGTCCAACCGTGAAATATAACGAGGGCACGAGCTGGCCTGTCCAGGGAGGGCACGGGTGCATCGGATGCTCCGAGCCCCATTTCTGGGACACGATGAGCCCCTTTTACCGGAGGCTCCCGAATGTGCCCGGTTTTGGTGTAGAAAAAACAGCAGACAAGATCGGCGTCGGACTTGCCGCAGCTACAGCCGCGGGTCTCGCGATTCACGCAGTCGGCAGGGCAATTTCGCCCAAGAAAGAAGATAAAGAATAATATAAGGAGGTGGTAGCTTTGGCAAAGAAATTAGTAATTGACCCGATTACCAGGATTGAAGGTCACCTCAGGATTGAAGCGCANNATCTTGAAGGGCAGAGATCCCAGAGATGCCTGGGCCTTTACACAGCGCATATGAGGCGTCTGAACAACGGTGCATGCAACCGCCTCGGTGAGAGCGGTCGAAGACGCTTTAGGTATTACAATTCCTGATAATGCAAGGATCATAAGAAACCTTATTTCAGGGATTCAGTATGTACAGGATCATGTGATCCATTTCTATCATCTCCATGCCCTTGACTGGGTTGACATAGTCAGCGCGTTAAGCGCGGACCCTGCCAAGACCTCGGCGCTTGCGCAGTCAATATCAG
Organism: Nitrospiraceae bacterium UBA6902; assembly: GCA_002451135.1. Taxonomy (GTDB): domain Bacteria; phylum Nitrospirota; class Thermodesulfovibrionia; order UBA6902; family UBA6902; genus UBA6902. The sequence continues at coordinate 49,702 of DKBK01000152.1, read as the reverse complement.
ACTGGCCCAAATCAAGCGCTGATTATTTTAAGGGCATAAAAGACAAGCTTAAAGAATTTGTGGACAGGGGACAGTTAGGCCCCTTCGCCAACGCGTACTGGGGACACCCGGCATACAAACTGCCTCCGGAAGCCAATCTTATGGCAGTTGCCCACTATCTTGAGGCCCTGGACTGGCAGAGGGAAGTCATCAAGATGCAGGCCCTGCTGGGTTCAAAGAATCCCCATGTGCAGACTTATATCGTCGGCGGGATGTCTATTCCCGTTGATCCTGAAAGCCAGAACGCCCTTAACGCGGGAAGCATAGCCTTTATGAACGGGCTTGCGCAGAAGGCCCTGGACTTTGTTGAACACGTATACATCCCGGATATAATCGCGGTGGCCCCGTTTTATCTGGACTGGGCCGGCCATGGTGCCGGTGTGGGCAATTTCCTCAGTTACGGCGAGTTCCCGAATGACACCGCAAGCAACACTGAAAACATGTGGCTGCCTCGCGGTATTATTCTCAACAAGGACCTTTCAACCATCCATAAGGTAGACCATGAGAAGGTAACTGAATACGTTACCCGCTCCTGGTATAACTATTCCGGAGGAGACGAGAAAGCCAGGCATCCATGGGAAGGCGAAACCAACTACAAGTATACCGGCCCGCAGCCTCCGTATGAATATCTGAACACGGATGAGAAGTATTCATGGCTCAAGGCCCCGCGTTATGACGACAAGGCCATGGAGGTAGGACCTCTGGCAAGGATGCTGGTTGCCTATGCGTCCGGACATAAAGAAGTACAGGATACGGTAAACTATGTCCTAAAGACACTCGGCGTAGGGCCCGCAGTCCTATTCTCAACCCTGGGAAGGATCGCAGCCAGGGGAGTTGAAACACTGGTCACAGCCAAGAAGATCCCCGATTGGATCAATCAGCTTGCCACGAATATGAAGAACGGCGACATGAAGATCCACAGTGGGGAGAAATGGGACCCGTCCGAATGGCCTGCAGAAGCAAAAGGATACGGTTTTCATGAGGCACCGAGGGGCTCGCTTGGCCACTGGGTGAAGATCAAGGACCAGAAGATCGAGAATTTCCAGATCGTGGTTCCTGGTACATGGAACGGTTCTCCGAGAGACGCAAACAACCAGAGAGGCCCTTATGAGGAAGCCCTGATCGGTACCCCGGTCGCTAATCCGGAGCAGCCGGTTGAAATCCTCAGGACAATACACTCATTCGACCCCTGCATGGCCTGTGCCGTCCATGTGGTTGATACCAGCGGAAATGAACTCATCAGGGTGAAGGTGAAATAAGAAAGGGAGGGAATATGAAGAACGAGAGAGAGAAAGTCTATGTATGGGAATTCCCGGTCAGGTTTACCCACTGGATAAATGCGCTCTGTCTGCTTGCCCTTTCAATTACCGGCTTATACATTGCCAGTCCGTTCATTTATGCCCAGTCCTCAACTGAGTATATCATGGGATGGATGAGGTTTATTCACTTTGTGTCGGCCTACACTTTCCTGATGAGCATTATCATCAGACTTTACTGGTCACGGGCAGGCAACAAGTATGCCTGCATCAGCAGCTGGTTTCCCTTCTCAGGCAAAAAAATGGGCGAGTTGATAGATGACCTCAAGGTCTATCTCCTGATTAGCAAAAGGGGTAAAAGCCATGTGGGGCACTCAGCGCTTGGAGGCCTGACCTACCTGCTGCTGCTGGGGATATTCATCTTCGAGATAATTTCCGGATTTGCCCTGTATTCCGTCAACCATACGGGTGGAATCTGGACCCTGCTCGGCGGATGGCTCACCGGCATCATGTATCTTCAGACCATACGGCTGTGGCACCACCTGTTCATGTACGTCATCATCGCATTCACACTGGTGCATGTCTATATTTCCCAGTTTTCCGAGTCTGTCGAGGAGACCGGCCTGATTACCTCGATTTTCACCGGGTATAAGTTCATACCTGGAAAAGACATGGAGTAAGGGAAGCGCGTGTAGAGAATCACACTCAAAAAGGCCCCGGAATCCCGGGGCCTTTTTTTTCACTCAGCCATATGTAATCCTCTTCCGGGAAGGGGCCGGCATGAAAAGACGATACGGCACTTCAGAAGTTCGGTCCTTCCGTACTTCCCTCCCCTTTGACTTTTCTCCCATGGCACTGCGGCGTTGTGGTCCTTTTTCTCCAGTTGCCCTTTTTCATTACCGTGTCGTATGATATTTCTTGGTGCTAAAAGAAAGCAGTGGTGTCCATAAGAGAATATAAATTACACATAATTCTCCCATGAGACCACATTGACATTAAAGATTATAAAAGGATAAACACATGGTACACCTGAAACGACAACTGCCATACAGGCCTACGGAGAGGATGAATGTTGTAAGCTACCCGATAAGAGACATCGTGATGGAGGCAAAGCGCGAGGAGGCAAAGGGCAAGAAGATGATCTACCTCAACATCGGAGACCCGCCCCAGTACGGCTTCCCGACATTTAACATCATCGCGGAACAGGTGAAACGCGCGCTCGATGAAAACTGGAAGGGGTATGCTCCGTCCCAGGGGGATGAGCAGTTCATAAAGACAGTGGCAAATATCGAGCAGTGCAGGCCCGAGGATGTGTTTGCGGTCGCCGGCCTCACCGAAGGCATAGACTTCTTCTTCCATTCCTTCATAGGGTTCGGGGAGAAGGTCCTCCTTCCTAACCCGGTATATCCGCTCTACTTAAGCAAGGCAAAGCAATTCGAGGGTGAAAGCTTCTTCTACAGACACACTGCGGACGGACAGATAGACACCGGATATCTGGCAAAGAAGATTGAGGGCGCAAAGGCGATGGTGATCATAAATCCGAACAATCCGCTGGGTTCTGTCTATTCAGAAAAGAACCTCGCTGAAGTCGTGGCACTCTGTGCCGAGCATGACGTCCCCATATTTTACGACGGCTCCTACGACCAGCTCATACTGCAAGGCAAAAAGGTGGACTTCAGAAAGATAGCGAAGGACAAGGTGCCTTTTATCTACGGAAGCTCCCTTTCAAAAGACTTCAGTTACCCCGGGGCAAGGATCGGATGGGTAACATTTCACGGGGAAAGATGGTCGGAGGTCAAGAACGCCTTCTTCCTGCTCTGCAATCAGCGCCTCTCGGTTAACTGGGAATACCAGAGGGCAGCAGCAGCCGCGCTTGTGGACCCTTCATACCCCGCATACATCAGGGACATGAAGAAAAAGCTCCTTGAAAGGAGAGACACCTTTGTAAAAATGGCTGACAAACTGCCCCTCTCGTTCCCGGTCCCTAAAGGGGCTTTCTACGCCTTTATAAAAATAGAAACGAAGAAGTGGAAGAAGGATATCGAATTCGTTCGTGCCGCGCTCAGGGAAGGGGTCGTCTTTGTCCCCGGTTCAGGGTTTGGAAGGCAGGAGGACGGCGTGTACTTCAGGACCACGTTTCTGCCGGAGCCGGAGATCATTGAGGCGGCATTCTCCAGGATTAAACGGATACTGTAAACCACTGCTGCGGATTGACAGACTTCTTTTCCTGGCGCTGTCCGCGTTCCGCGCGTACAGGCATTCCCTCACGCACGCAGGCTGCTCTCGTTCCGCAGAACTTATGCGTTGAAGGACTTCCGCGTATTTTTTACCCGTTACGCGTCCGGAAGTTGCATAATTCAATAAATCTGCTACCATTCTATTAAAGATAAAAAAACCGGAGCACGCTGAAGGAGTCCTTTTAAAACTTCCCGTACATGACGAGGGATGCATGAATACTCTGAAAACCCTTTCAAAAATCCTGATGCTGTTTTCACTCTTGACATCGATTTATTCCTGCGCGTCTGGACGATATCTCAGGACAGACCGGGCCGGGCCCGAAGAGCTTGCCGGGACCTACACCCTCCTTCTGTATGGAGCAAGACACAGTGCTGATGTTGCAAATGTGGCCGTGCTCGATAAAGAGGGAGACGCGTATACCTTTGAGATATACGCCCCTGAATACGATTACACCGTCAAGACAGGCATCCCTGCAAAAGAGGCGCTGGAGGAAGCACAAGCGCATGTCAGATACTACCGTGATTTCAGCAGGTCCCGCTTGAGCAAAATTACCGATAAGGCCGGCAATACTATCGGCTATGAATTAAGACCGTTATATCATGCGTTTCATCTTGGACAGGCGGATGTGCTCTACATAGACTATATGGTGAAAGAGAATAAGATAATTACAACAATCAGGATAAAAGAGCATTTATGGGAGAGGGACCGCGAGTTGATCAGGGGAAAGTCCGATTGAATCATACGCGTTTCGTATGTTACCAGCTACTCTCCCTGCGTACGCCCTGAACGCAGGGCCGCTTTACTGGTCCCTGCGCCACTGACACACAACCTGTCTTATAGGACAGTGCTCCTGAAATGCCTGACACATCCCGGGCGCTGATTAATGTATAATAGCTGCATGAAAAATGGGGGCTCCTCTTGAACATCGCGGTCTTTGGAATAGGCAACATCCTTCTGTCCGACGACGGGGTCGGGGTCCACGCGGTGAATAAACTGATCACCGAATATCAGTTTCCAGGCGATGTTGAGTTGATTGACGGCGGCACCAAGGGGCTTGATCTCCTGCCGCTCTTTGAGAACAGGGACAGGGTGCTGATCATTGACGCGGCGAACTTCAATAAAGAGCCTGGTACAATAGACACGGTAGAAGGTGACAGGATTCCCTCTTTCTTACATACAAAACTTTCGGTCCACCAGATAGGGCTTCCGGACATGCTGTTTGCAGCAAAACTCATGGAGATCATGCCTTCAGACATGTGCCTCATCGGTATCCAGCCCTTATCGATGGAAACCTCGGCAGAAATGTCGGACCTCATCAGCGGTAAAATGGGGGAGCTCATCGGCAGTGTCCTTGAAAAATTAAAAGAATGGGGAGCGGAGGCAGTGCCGGTCAGGAAGTCTATGAAGTAATTGATTCTCTTCCCTGGTACTGATGAACATTACAACTTCCCTTTGCTTCTCATCTCATCTTTAAAAAGCTCATCCAGGATAATATCAACCTGTTCAGGGGTTATCCATTTTTTCCCCATCAATATTTCCATCAGGAATCTGTGGGGGCGGTGGCTAATATCATCGTCAACCTGCTCGTGTATGGCTTCCATTAACTGTGCCTTGGTGATAAAGCCCAGCTCTACCGCGATCTGACCGGAACGGGGGCGGTATTTCTCATGTAATCCGTTGAAATCCTTTGTCATTTCCACTCCTTTCTTCCTGATGTCCAGCAATAATCTATACCTTTTGCTCCGACTTGTCAATAATCATTAAAGGCTGTTGAACCCGGGCGATCACAGAGAAGGATATGGGAGCTCAAATTATGCCTGCGTCAGTAAGATGTATCCCTGCGGGGCAGAAGTGATCTGTTATGACAGAGAATGATAAAAAGTCTAATATTCTTATTAATCACCTTGTTTTCTGGACAGTTACTGATACAATTTAAGTATGAAAGAGGACCTTCTCAGCACAGTAGTGGAAGTCGAAAAGGAGCTCGAGCAGAATCTTGAAAATGAAAAGATACGGGCCCGGGAGATGCTTGATACGCTGAGACGGGACGCTGAACAGGAAATATCAGAGGAAGAGAAACGCCTGCAGGAGGCCCTTGACCAGGCGATAACCGCTTCGCTTATACACGCTGAAAAAAGGGCTTCCGGTATTATGGAAAAAGCTGATGCAACCGTCTCAAGGCTGGAGAGGATCAGCGATGAAGTCTTAAAGGGGATCATAAGAAAACATATTGCCAGGATACTGCCATGATAGTCAGGATGTCCAAGGTCGAGCTCGCAGGGCCGCGGGAGCTGCTTGAAAAGGTGCTGTCTCTCTTGCGCGATACGGGAATCCTCGAGATTGAGCCCAGTTCCATAGGGTTCATAAAAAAAATTGATGAGGTATATATCGACAGCTATTTACCTGATAAAAAAAGCCTTTCGGAAAAGCTGTTTCTCGAAGACTTTAAGGAGAGGATTGACGAACTGCTCTCATACCTTCCCCGGATTGTGGTCAGGAGCGGATACTTTCATCCTCAGGCCATTATTGATACCATCAACGAAACCCTCCAGAAACATCTGGTTACCTGTAAGGGCCTTTATATGAAGAAAGAAGCATTGCAAAAAGAGATGTCCGAACTCAGCCGATACAATATGTTCCTTGATGCGGTCGAGCCCCTCCTGGAGCGGCTCAAAGAGACTCCGGACCTTGATGTTATCGGTCTTACGTTAAAAGACCCTGACGCGGAAGACATGTTGAGACGGGCATTGGCCCGCCTGACAGATGAGAAGTACGAACTCCTGACATCGATCGCGGCAGACGGCACAAGTGCCGGGTTAATCGCAGTACACAAAAAAATGTCAGACAGAATAAAGCAGGCCCTCAGCGACAAGAATATTCCGGAACTCAGGTTCCCTTCCGCCTTCGGCGGTCTTACCTTTGCCGAGAAGATCGGTTTTCTGAGAACAAGGCTGTCCGAAATCTCAGATGAACTCGACATGATTACCATGCAGCTTGACAGTGTTTCCGTAAAGTGGGGGACCATTTACCAGAGAGTCAAAGAGTGGATAGACGAACGTCTCTCTCTTTTCAGGGTAACGGCGTCCGTGTTTGTGACTCGCATGTGTTTTTTTATTTACGGCTGGACCGCTTCTGAAGATGTCATAACACTCAGGGAGCAGCTCAATAACAATTTTAACGGCAAGGTGGTCCTTGAGGAACTGGAAATAGAGGAAGAAGACCTCGGCAGGATGCCTGTTATCCTGAAAAACCCGCCCTACTTTAAACCCTTTGAGCTCTTCACCCGAATACTCCCCCTGCCCAGATACACCTCATATGACCCGACGCCGTTTATCGCGATCTTCTTCCCCTTGTTCTTCGGGATGATCCTCGGCGACGCGGGATATGGTTTATTTATTATCACCGTCTCTTTTTTCATCTTTAAGAAATTCAGGGGGAAGAAAAATGTCGCGGACGCAGCCAGAATACTCATGATCGCCTCATTGTATTCCATCTTCTTCGGAATACTCTATGGAGAATTTTTCGGTGAGGTCGGCCACACGCTCTTCGGACTTGAACCGGTATTTATTGAAAGGCGCACCGCGGTAATCCCGATGTTATACTTTGCGGTATCAGTCGGTGTTGTCCATGTCCTCATCGGAAGTTTTCTGGGATTGATAACCGCCGTTCACAGGAAAACAAGGAAAGAGGCAATTCTGAAACTTATGCATATGCTTTTAATTATCGCCATATTGTCCCTTGTGGCCTCCCTGTTCGGGCTCTTCCCGGGACTGATGACAAAACCCGTTATTCTGGCAATCCTTATCATCACCCCTGTCCTGCTGTTTACGGGCGGCCTCCTGGCCCCCCTGGAGGTCATAAAGAGCATAGGCAACATCATCTCATACGCGAGGATAATGGCGATCGGCCTCACCTCAGTGCTCCTGGCCTATGTAGCAAACCGCCTGGCGGGCATGACAGGAGATATCATAGTCGGGACCGTTGTGGCCGGCCTTCTGCACCTTCTGAATATCGTCATCGGCATCTTTTCTCCAACCATACACTCATTGAGGCTGCACTATGTTGAGTTCTTCAGTAAATTTATTGAGGCAGGGGGAAGGAAGTTTCAACCTCTCAAGAAAGAGAAGTGAATATATAAAAATGAGAAATCGAGAAGATGAGAAATGATGAAGTTGATATAGGATGAAGCGGTGGACGCGCAGAGTTTCAAACTTCCTGTGTTCTTATCTTCTTTCATAAAAGGAGGAGCAATATGAATATGGAAAAGGTGCTAATGGCCTTTGCAGCAGCCATCGCAATCGGACTGCCCGCGCTTGCAACGGCATGGGCACAGTCAAAAATAGGCGCCGCAGGAGCGGGTACACTGGCCGAAAAACCGGAATTGAGCGCCACGATCATTGTCCTTGTCGCGATCCCTGAAACCATGGTAATACTCGGTTTTGTCGTAGCGGCAATGATCCTTTTTGGAGTGTAAGGTCATGGGGCATAACGCATTGATCGCCTCCCTGCGGAAAGAAGGGGATGAGAAGATCCGGGCTATCAGGGATGCGGCCGGGGCAGAGGCTGAACAGATAAAGACGGAGACAGCCGGGAAAATTGAACGGTTGAGGGAAGAATACAGATGGAAAGAAGCCGGGCTAACAAAGACACAGGAAGATGATATCCTCTCCTCTGCTGAGAAAAAAGCGAGGGTCATCATGCTTGCAGCGGAAAAGTCGCTTTCGGACCGTCTCTTTCATCTTTCTCTCAGTTGTCTTCATGAGCTTAGGAGGGAAGGCTATGAACATATCATTTCAGCCCTTGTGCAAGAAATTCCCCCGGCCGGATGGGATGAAGTGCGAGTGCACTCTTCGGATACGGGCATGGCCCGGATATATTTCCCTGATTCGAAGATAGTTCCCGATGATCATATATCCGGAGGGTTTGAGGCTGCCGCGGAACACGGAAGGCGGCATATTATAAATACCTTTGAAAAAAGGCTGGAAAGGGCCTGGGAAGACATACTGCCTTTTTTAGTTATTGACACTTACAGGGAAGCGTCACGACATGGAACTACTTCAGGAGATTAAAGACAGGGGATATCCGGCGGAATATCTGCTGGCCAGGATACACGGCAGGAGAAAGTCCCTCCTGAGCAACCGGGACAGGGTACTTTCCGGCCCTGAACTCTCTGAATATCACGTGTTATCCGATCACGGCACATCCATTTCTGCCCATCCACAGGATGGTACCTGGAAACGGTTCCTGAAAGAGTCCTCATGGATATATTATCAGATGAATAACAGGCTGAGGAACATATTCCGGCCGTATTTTATGTACTCTGAACTAACTACGCTCCTCATCTGTTTAAGATATAAAGCTGCAAAAGGGAGCAGCGCAGAGATAGCGCGTCTCCTGGAATTCAGTCTTCTTTCAGAAAAAATCAGGTACCAGTTGAATACTGATACGGATGTGCCCTCAGTTCTTAATATGCTGGAAAAGAAAGCGTTCTTTATCCACGACAATTCCGCCGGACTTGAACAGGCCTTTTTAAAAGACGGTTTCAAAGGGGTGGAGCAGAAGATCTCAGGTGCCCTTTTTGAATACATATTGAATTTGCACACCCATCCGTTCATAACACGTTTCTTTGTGTTTATTGCAGATGCAAGAAATATAATTACCCTTCACAAATACATGAGATGGGATACCACTTCCGTTCCGTCCTTCATTGAGGGCGGTAATATTAAAAAAACAATTCTCACTGACATACTGCGTTCTTATAATACAGACGCCCTTGCAGCCCTCGTATACAGGCAGACTGGACTGCGCATTGACAGTCCTGATGCGGCCCGCGTAGAGACCGCCCTTCAGAGACGATTGACAGGAATGATAAAAAAGTGGGAAAGGGAAAGTCCTGATATCGGGCTGATTCTCAATTACCTCTGGAGATGCGCCGTGGAGGCAAAAAACCTCAGCATACTGTATCACGGCCGGGAACTTGACAGGGGCATTCTGAAAGAGGAGCTCGTATATTGAAAAAAATTGCCTTCATAACTCCGGGAGATGCCGAGTTCGGATTCAGGCTCACTGGTACAGACCAGCATATTGCAGATGAAGGGAATGTAATGACCATACTCATGCGTACGATGGCAGACCCTGATGCCGGCCTTATTATCATTGATGAACGGTTACTACAGAGTGGAAACGAGGAAAAGGTCAAGGACATGGAGCGGTCCTGGCACGGCATATTACTGGTCCTCCCCTCACCTGAGCGGGCCGGTGCTGAAATCGAAGATTATGCTTCCAGGCTCATAAGGCGGGCCATAGGATACCATGTGAGGTTGAATATATGACAGGAAATATTACCGGGATATCCGGACCTACGGTACGCGTTGCCTTAAAGGGATTAAGACTTTACGAAAGGGTATATGTCGGTAATGCCATGCTTACAGGTGAGGTAGTCAAGCTTGAGGAAAACAGGGCCGTGGTCCAGGTATATGAAGATACGCACGGCCTGGCCCCGGATGAACCCGTACAAGCAACCGGGACGCCCCTCGCCGTCAGCCTCGGGCCGGGACTCCTGTCCGGAATATTCGACGGGCTTCAGAGGCCGCTGGAAAGATTGAGGGATGATTCAGGGCCCTTTATCCGGTCCGGGAAAGAAATATACGCACTTGACCGGTTCCGTCAGTGGAGGTTTCATCCTTTGAAGAATAAAGGTGATCACATATCCCCCGGCGAAATACTCGGGTATGTAGAAGAAGGGCATTTCAGACATAATATCACCTGTGGAAGTGATATAAACGGAAGTCTCTCATGGGTGGCCGATGGAGAGATAACTATTGAGGGCCCTGCAGGCGCACTAGCAGACGGCAAAGAGATACCCGTGTATCACGAGTGGCCTGTACGAGTGCCAAGACCCTACAGAAGAAAGATAGCGCCCAGCCAGCCGCTCGTCACGGGGCAGCGGACCATAGATTTTCTGTTTCCGTTTTCAAAGGGGGGTACCGCGATCCTCCCCGGTGGATTCGGCACGGGCAAGACCATACTTGAACAGTCCATTGCAAAGTTCGCTGATGTCGATATCGTCGTGTATGCGGGGTGCGGTGAGCGGGGAAATGAGATGGCCGAGATGATTGAGGAGTTTCAAATGCTCAGGGACCCGTGGACCAGGAGCAGATTGATGGAAAGGACCGTCCTTGTCATTAATACATCAAATATGCCCGTAGCCGCCAGAGAGGCTTCCATATATACAGCGGTTACCATGGCCGAATATTACAGGGACATGGGCTACCACGTGCTTCTGCTCGCTGACAGCATATCCAGATGGGCGGAGGCATTAAGAGAGATATCCTCTTCCCTTGAAGAAATGCCCGGGGAGGAGGGATATCCGACATACCTCGCTTCACGTCTGTCAGGTTTTATTGAGAGGGCCGGTGTGGTAGAGACGTTCAGCGGAAAGACCGGCTCCCTCAGCATGGTGCTGTCAGTCTCCCCTCCCGGCGGGGACTTTACAGAACCGGTGACACAGTCCTGCCTGAGGACCACGGGGACCTTTCTCATGCTTGATACGTCCCTTGCGCACAGGAGGCACTTTCCAGCAATCAACTGGTTTCAGAGCTACTCCCTTTACGCAGGAGAGCTTTTACCACATTACAAAGAAAACATATCACCCGAATGGGAAGACGTGCAGAGGGGATGCGGGGAGATACTCCGGAAAGAAGAGACGCTCAGAGAAGTGGTAGAGATTATAGGCATTGAAGGTATTCAGGACCAGGACCGTCTGCTCCTTCATGCGGCAGAGATGATCAGGTCAACGTTTCTGTGCCAGAATGCGTACACCGATGATGCCTTCTCCCCTCTTGAAAAAACGCTCTCAGCAGTAAAGAAGATACTGGATTTCCATAAGGAAGCAGAAAAAAAGCTGACGCAGGGAGTGGCGTTAAGAGAAATAATTTAATTGTATGCGACTCTCAGAACACAGATACAGGACCATATCCTCCATAGCAGGTCCACTGCTGTTTGTACAGGGGATATTCAGCGCCAGGATAGGTGAGGTGGTGAAAATCCTCACCCCTGACAAAAGGCGCATGGATGGGGAAGTCCTGCAGATTTCCGGAGACACCGCGCTGATCGAGGTCTTTGCCGAGACACGCGGACTGGACCTTGAAACGACATCTGTCGTGTTTACGGATACGGTGAGAAGGGCTGCCCTGTCCCCCGAGATTATCGGGAGGGTATTTAACGGATCCTTTGTTCCCCTTGACGGCCTCCCGATGTTCATCCCTGAAAAACGGGCACCCATTACGGGCCTTCCCATGAATCCCTCTGCGCGGGCCAGGCCGGAAGAGTTCATTGAGACAGGCCTTTCAGTTATTGACGGGCTCAACACACTTGTCAAGGGACAGAAACTCCCCGTCTTTTCCTGCTCGGGTCTGCCTGCAAAGGAGGTTGTCGCGGCGATATTGAGAAACTCAAGGGTAATTAAGGAGGCCTCGCTTCCGCACGGCAGTGAGATGGCTGCCACAGGAGGTGATTTTATTGTAATATTCACGGCCCTCGGACTGACATTCCGTGAATACTCCTACTATATGAAAACACTTGAAGAGATGAGGTCCGGTTTTGTCGCTTTTGTAAATATGGCGGACGAACCCGCAATGGAGCGGCTGCTGGCACCGAGGTTCGCCCTTACCGCTGCCGAATATCTTGCCTTTGATAAGGGGATGGACGTCCTTGTAATAATCACCGATATAACGAATTATTGTGACGCCTTGAGGGAGGTGTCCACGGCAAGAGAAGAACTCCCGGGCAGAAGGGGCTATCCGGGCTTCATGTATTCCGACCTTGCCTCTCTCTACGAACGGGCTGGTCGCATCCGCGGCGTGAAGGGTTCCATCACCATGCTCCCTGTCCTCACTATGCCGGAGGACGACATCACACATCCGATTCCTGATCTGACCGGTTATATTACCGAGGGGCAGATTGTCCTGAGCCGTGAGCTTCATCAGAAAGGCATCTTCCCTCCGGTTGATGTGCTCCCGAGTCTTTCAAGACTTATGCAGAGAGGCATAGGCAAAGGACATACCCGGGAGGACCACAGGAGGATATCCAACCAGCTGTATACATATTACGCCAGGGGGAGGGACCTGAGGAGGTTAGAGACAATAGTCGGAAAGGAGGGGATGTCAGAGAAAGACAGGCTTATGCTTGACTTCGCGGACCTCTTCGAAAGAGAGTTTGTAAATCAGGAAACCGGAAGACGGGACATTAATATCACACTTGATATTGGGATTAACCTTTTGAAACGTTTTGATCTTGAAAAATAAAAAGAGGTTCCAGGGATCAAGTGAAGACACCGTAGCTCTGCCACTTGAGTCCTTGACCCCTGACCCCTTGAAGGCTTTACAGAAAATATGATCATTCACCCTACCAGAACAAACCTGCTTCTCCTGAAAGAGAAGGCAGTGTCTGTTACCAACAGTACCGGGATACTGAAGGCGAGGAGACAGGCGCTTATCAGGGAATTCTTCAATACGACACTGCCGTTTCTCAGGACCAGGAGGGAGATCGTTGAGATGTACGGGAAGGCCCTTGAGGAGCTGAAAATAAGCCTTGGGCATATGGGAAGAAGCGCGGTTGAATCGCTCACCTTCACGTCGGCAAGGCACCTCCGGGTGGATATTATTGAAAAGGGCATCTGGGGACTTAAGTATAAAGATGTCCTCACGCATGACACCCCGGTGAGAAACCCTGACGCAAGGGGCTATGACTTTACCTCTACTACCCCCCACCTTGAGGAAGGCGTATACCTCTTTGAAAAAATTCTTGAGTCCATGCTGGAGATTGCGGCCTATGAAAGCAAGTTAAAGAGGCTGAGCAATGAGATTATGCGGATTACAAGAAAAATAAAAGTGCTCGAAGAAAGGATACTGCCTGACCTGAAACATCAGATCAAAACCATTTCGCAGTATATCAGTGAAAGGGAAAGAGAGGCATATTTCAGGCTCAAGAAGTTTAAGGAACCGGCTGAACAGACAGCGATTTTTTCATAAAAAATGTAATATATAGATTATTCTCTGAAACGTGCCGGTGAGGTTCCATATGTGTGTCGGTGTTCCCATGCAGCTAGTCGAGATAAACTACCCTTCAGGCGTTGCCGAGGCCAAGGGGGTCACTCGTTCAATAGGCCTGCAGCTGATTGCTGAGGATTCCCTTAAGATCGGTGATCATGTCATTGTGCACGTGGGATTTGCTATAGAGAAAGTTGACAAGCAGCGCGCCGACGAGATATGGGAGGCGCTTGAAGAGGTCCTCCGCATGATGGACGAGGAAGACAGCAGTGCATGAAGTGTCCATTGCCCTTGGGATGCTCGATGAACTTTTCAGGATAGCACAAGAAAATCACGCAATAAAGATCACGCGGGTTAAACTGAAAATAGGGAAAATGTCAGGCATTGTTACAGACTCGTTAAAGTTTGCGTTCGACGCCGTTAAACTTGAGCACCCTCTCCTGTCTCAGGCGGAGATAGTAATAGAGGAAGTCCCGCTGGTGTATAAATGCAATGACTGTCACGTGTCATTCAATGCGGCCGACATTTACTTCCCGGCCTGCCCGGAATGCGGGTCCGGGAATCTACAACTTGTATCAGGAGAGGAACAGCATATAGAAAGCGTGGAAGTGGAGATATGAAAATTTCAAAAAACAAATTCCAACATACAAATAAATTCCAATTACCAAATATTCAGAAAAAGTTTGGGGCTTTCATACCTGGAGCTTATTTGTTATTTGGTATTTGGTGCTTGGAATTTGTATGAGGATAGGAGTTATATATGTGTGACACATGTGGATGTGATCATGAGCAGAGCCATACTCATAGCCATGAAACCAGAACAGTAGATGTGAACCAGAGTCTTCTCAAGGCCAATGAAGACGCTGCCGTCAGTAACAAGAAGCACTTTGATGATAAGGGGATTCTTGCGATAAATCTCATCAGCTCTCCCGGCTCGGGTAAAACTACGCTGCTGGAGAAGACCATCGAGGCCTTGAAAGATAAAATCAGCATCGGCGTCCTTGAGGGTGATATAGAGACGGACCTGGACGCGGAAAGGATCAGGGCCAAAGGCGTTCCCGCGGTACAGCTTACCACTGGGGGCGCATGCCACCTTGACTCGGCCCAGATTCACAGGGGCTTTCACTCGCTGGAACATCAGTTGCACGGGAAAAACCTTGATGTCCTTTTTATCGAAAACGTGGGCAACCTGGTCTGTCCCTCGTTCTTTGACCTCGGCGAGCACGTACGGATAGTTCTTATCTCTGTCCCTGAAGGGCATGACAAACCCGTAAAATATCCGAAGGCGATAAGGACTTCACAGGTGCTCATTATCTCAAAGTCCGACCTTGTGCAGCACTTTGATTTTGATCTACATAAAATTAAAAAAGACGCATTGGCGCTGAACCCTTCCCTGAAAATTATCGTGACCTCAGCAAAGACAGGCGAGGGCATGGAGGAGTGGATTGATTTTTTAATCCACAGATTACACAGATGACGCAGATGTTCTTAAAGGCTTTTATATAATCTATGGAATCTGCGTAATCTGCGGATAAAGAGAACCATGAAACAGATCGAGATAGGACACGGCAGCGGGGGCAGGCTCACAAGGGATTTAATCAAAAACATATTTCTAAAATATATAAACAGTGAAGAACTCGACCCGCTGGAAGACGCGGCGATACTTAATCTGAGGCATCAGAGGACGGCCTTTACCACGGATTCGTATGTCATCCGCCCCCTCTTCTTTCCCGGCGGAGACATCGGGAAGCTGTCTGTCTGCGGCACAGTCAACGACCTTGTGGTCAGCGGGGCTGTTCCGAGGTATGTGTCTCTCGGTTTTATTATTGAAGAAGGGTTTTCTCTTGAGAGCCTTGAGCAGATCGCAAAAAGCATCGGTGAAGCAGCCAAAGATGCCGGCATCCGAATAGTCACCGGCGACACAAAAGTCGTTGAAAAGAACAAATGCGACGGCATGTATATCAATACCTCAGGCATCGGCGAGGTTATGAGAGCCATGCCTTTGAGCAATATCTCTGACGGAGACGCCATCATTATTACCGGAACAGTCGGAGACCACGGGACCTCGATTGCCCTTGCAAGAGAAGAGTTCAGCATCGAGGCCGGGGTCCAAAGCGATTGCGCCGCGTTACATGACCTGCTCACCCCTCTCTTCGAAACCGACGGGATAAAATGGATGAGAGACCCGACCCGCGGGGGTCTCGCAACAGTGCTGGTAGAATTGTCCGAGTCACTCGGGTACGGGGTTCATCTCTATGAAGACAGGGTGCCTGTGCGGGAGGATGTCCGTTTTATTTCCGACATGCTTGGATATGATCCGCTCTATCTTGCCAATGAAGGAAAGGCAATAGTCATCACATCAGGTGAAAGCGCCAATAAGGTCCTTGAGATACTGAAGAGACACCCTCTGGGGAACAATGCCGCGCTCATCGGCAAGGTTTCTTCTAAATGTAAAGGGGTGAGATTAAAGACAAGGATCGGTGGTGAACGTCTCCTAGATATGCTGGAAGAGGATATGCTTCCGAGAATTTGTTAAAAGAAGTGCTTAGTTGTCAGTTTTCATTTTTTAGACTCACCGCTGACGACTAGGAACTGACAGCTAAACCGATGATCAAGACACAGGACATTATCAACCACATCCGCTCACTCGTCCCCGGGGACAGGAAAGTCCGTATCATGAACGTCTGCGGCTCCCACGAACATACGATCGCTTTTTCAGGAATGAGAAGCCTCATGCCAGAACACATTGAACTCATCCCCGGCCCCGGCTGTCCGGTATGTGTCTGCCCTGAAAGTGATATCATACACGCGATCACTCTTTCCCGCAGGGCTGACGTAATTCTTGTTACGTACGGCGATATGTTAAGGGTCCCGTCAAAGGACGGCTCCATACGCGCGCAGGGGAGAAATTATAAAATGATAACCTCCCCGTCTGAGGCAATACGCATTGCCACGGCAAATCCGGAGAAAAAGATCGTTTTCTTTTCAATCGGCTTTGAAACAACGACAGCGCCGACTGCTGCGATTCTGGAGACGGGTGTTCCGGACAATCTGTACATTCTCAGCTCTCACAGGCTCACACCGACTATTATGGAGGTACTCGTAAAGGATGCGGAAATAGGCATCGACGGCTTTATCGCGCCCGGCCATGTATCGGCAATAGTCGGCTCAAACGCCTGGAATGTATTCTCGGAGATATACGGGATACCGACAGTTGTGGCAGGGTTTGCAGCTGATAATCTGATGCTCGGTATAGCCGAGATCCTGGGGCAGTTGAAGAACGGAAAAATCCGGACAGGAAATGTATATGCGGGCGTGGTCAGGCCTGAAGGAAATATTCAGGCCCAGAACATCATGGCAAAGTTCTTCGAAGTCGCAGACGTTAACTGGAGGGGGAT
Organism: Nitrospiraceae bacterium UBA6902; assembly: GCA_002451135.1. Lineage (GTDB taxonomy): Bacteria > Nitrospirota > Thermodesulfovibrionia > UBA6902 > UBA6902 > UBA6902. Next base: position 32,722 of record DKBK01000152.1, on the reverse strand, counting down.
AGGATACATTCCGGAGTCAGGACTCGAATTAAGAGATGAATATTCTGCCAGGGACGCAAGAAAGGTCTTTGGGCTTAAGGAGATAAAAGAGGAGAAAATCCCGGGCTGTATATGCGGAAAGGTGATTTTAGGAAAGGCCTATCCCACGGACTGCAAACTCTTCAAAAGGGCCTGTACCCCGAAGTCTCCTGCAGGACCATGCATGGTTTCCATGGAAGGGTCCTGTAATATCTGGTATAAGACCAATTGACGACGAAGTGCACGTAAATCAAATGACTAAGTATCTAAACTACGTATGGATAATCCTGCTGGCCATTTACATCATAAGCCCTATTGATGCAAACCCGCTTTTTTTTGATGACCTTATCGCGGCAGCGGTGATGTTTTACTTTCTGTACAAAAATGCAAAACACAAGCAGCAACAGCAGCAGTACTCTGATTATCACAGACAATCCTATACCGGCCATGGATCACAGCAGCACAGTACAGCCGGATCTCAGGGCCCGCTTACGTTAGATAAGGCATACAGGATATTGGGCATCAACGCTGAATCTTCTCTGGATGAAATACACAGGGCGTATAAAGAGAAAATGACCAAGTCCCATCCTGACAAGGTCAGCCATCTCCGTGAAGAAATACAGGAAAGGGCAAAAGAGCTTACCCTTGAGTTGAATGAGGCTTATGAGCTCGTGAAGCGCTATAAGAAAGCATAAGTGTGAACGTGTACAGATTGTAACGTCTCACCTTTTTTTCGTCATGCCCAAAGTCCTTCATTGGGCATTCAGTTCCCTTGCCTTCCAGATTCCCCCTGAAGAACTGCGGGAATACCCGCCTTGACTGTACATTTTTATGAGACATTAAAGTTAACATATACCTATGCGTCTCAGACTTCAGATAGCCGGCCTTGTCCAGGGAGTGGGCTTCAGGCCCTTTGTGTTCAGGCTGGCTGAAGACTTAGGATTACGCGGTTATGTACTGAATGATACTTCGGGCGTTGTGATAGAAGTTGAAGGCGCGAAGGACAGTCTCGATGACTTTCTTCAGAGAATCGTCAGTGAAAGGCCCGGGCTCTCAAAAATATACAGCCTTCAGCATGCATCCCTTGAAGATGCCGGGTTCAATAATTTTGAGATAAGAGAAAGTGAGGACAGGGGNNACGCTCTCGAAAAAGCAGTAACCCTGCTCCGTAAAGGTAACATTATAGCCGTAAAGGGTGTCGGCGGGTACCATCTTGTGTGCGACGCAGCGAGTGAAGAGGCAGTAATCAGGTTAAGAGAGCGGAAACACAGGGAAGAAAAACCAATGGCCGTCATGTTCCCAGACATGAACTCTATAAAAACAGAGGTACATGTCAATGCATATGAGGAACGCGCTATTGATTCAATTGAAAAACCTGTGGTAATAGTGAGAAAGAAAGAAACCTCGACTATCGCATATTCTGTCTCTCCTGACAACAATTCAGTCGGCGTTTTTCTTCCTTACACCCCCCTTCACCATATCATGCTGCGCAAGCTGAAAAAGCCGGTGGTAGCAACGAGCGCCAATATCACAGATGAACCTATCGTCAAGGATGAAAAAGACGCGTTCACGAGGCTCTCTGATATAGCCGATTACCTCCTTACCCATAACAGGGACATAGTCAGACGATGTGATGATTCAGTGGTGAGGATAGCAGCGGAAAGACAGGTGCCCGTAAGACGTTCCAGGGGGTTAGTTCCCTTACCTGTGATCGTCCCGTTCAAATTCAGAAAACCGGTTCTGGCACTCGGTGCTCACATGAATAACACGATTGCGCTGGGCATTGACAACAAGGTGTTTATATCCCAGCATATCGGAGACCTTGATACCCCTCTCGCCGCGGAATTTTATGAAGAGACAGTCAATGATTACCTCAGACTATTCGATATAGTCCCGGAGATTGTCGTTGCGGACATGCATCCCGGTTATTTCAGTACAAAGTTTGGAGAAACACATTATGGAAACAGACTTGTGAAAGTCCAGCACCATTATGCGCATATCTTGTCGTGCATGATTGAAAATGATATCCCTGAAAATGCCGGGGTACTGGGCTTTGCATTTGACGGGACCGGATACGGGCCGGACAGGACCATATGGGGAGGGGAGATATTAACCGCCACTTACAAAGGTTTTGAAAGGGCCTTTCACCTGCGGCCATTCAGACTCCCCGGGGGGGAGAGGTCGGTGAAGGAGCCCCGCCGGACAGCCCTGTCACTTTTATATGAAACCTTCGGAAAAAGAGCTGAAACACTTGACCTTGTGCCGTTCACTCAGGATGAAAAATCCTTTCTCGTACATATGGTCAGGGAAAATATTCACTCGCCTGTTACGACAAGCATGGGACGACTTTTTGACGGAGTTGCCTCAATCATCGGTTTAAGGCACAAGGTCTCGTACCACGCGCAGGCCGCAGCAGAGCTGGAACAGCTTGCCTTCAGGTCAGAAGATACATCTTGGTATCCGTTCGCTGTAGAAAATGGCGTTATTGACCAAAGGCCCATGATCGAAGTGATTGTAAGTGATGTACAGGAAGACGCACCGAAGGAACTGATTGCAAGAAAGTTCCATAACACAATCGTAGAGATCATCATTTCGACCGCTGAGTTACTGAAAGAAAAAACAGGGATATCATATGCAGCGCTGTCAGGGGGCGTCTTTCAGAATTCCTTTCTCCTTGAAAACGCATTCTACGGGCTTAAAGAGAGGGGCCTTATCCCACTCATTCACCAGCTTGTCCCCCCTAACGACGGCGGTATATCACTGGGACAGGCGGTTTACGGCAATTCAGAAAATACGGTGCGGCACGAATAATGCCGCACGCTTCAGAAAAATATACTGCGTGAATACTCACACGGAAAAAAACAAGGATACTCCCATGTGGAACAGGGCCTCCTGGGTATGGGTCTTTCTGTGTGCTGCGGGAATCTTCTCTACGGTCCCTGTGGCCCGGCGCGTTCAAAGATATGTTTATACTGCAATCGGCAAGGATTTCTTCACCTTCACGGTTCTCTTTATCATTTTATCTCTCTGCACCGTGCTCCTCTATTTTTTTATTTTCAGGTTGAGGGTCAAATCGAAATCACAATATGCATGGCTTTTTATATCCTCCGGAGCATATATCTTTACCACACTTCAGCTCAGGAAATATCCTGAAGAAGCAGTTCATCTGCTCGAATTCGGACTTCTTTCATACTTCCTGTTCAGGGCGCTCAGTCATCGAATACGGGACTGGACGGTGTACATCACCACTTTGCTGTATGTGCTGTGTATCGGTACGATGGACGAATTCATCCAGTGGGTGACGCCGGGGAGAATATGGTCCTACCGTGATATAGGAATCAACGTGCTTGCAGGTGTTTTTTTCGTCCTGGCGGTAAGCAAGGGCATTAAACCTGAAATGGTTCACGGGCCTGTGAAAAGAATTTCTGTTAATATGCTGGCCGGAATCATGACCATCAACCTGCTGTTCCTTGGATTATGCCTGTCCAATACGCCGGACATGGTAAATCGGTATACAGAATTATTTCATGGTTTATCCTGGCTCAGACTCGAAGAACCCATGACTGCATACGGATTCGGATATAAAGATCCAGACATCGGAACTTTCTATTCCCATATGAGGCTAGATCCATTAAGGAGCATCAACACAAGTTCGGCAGGCAACTTGTTTACGTTATTCAGTCTACAAAGCGCCTGGGCCCTGATTATTGTGATTGCAGGCTCAGTGTGGGCCGTTGGTACCTTCTGGAAGAGAAGACTCAATGACGATTGACTGTCCGGTATACAAGGCTTGCGGTGGTCTCCTTGAGATAGCGGAGCCTTGTGGTAAAGAGACGGCCCTGCCTGTACATGGTCTTGACTTCATCAAGTTCGCTGCCCAGAAGATTGACCTCAGGGTCCCCCCACAATTTAAATGCCCTCTCATACGTATCAATGGTATTCAGGTTTATCCCCATGATCTCAGCGGCAATAATATCTACAGCCAGCATGTTCCTTCCCGCGATAACAGCGCCGGTATATTTAGGGGTGCTTTGCACCTCGTCAAATTCATTCCCCCATACGCCGTCTATTAGACAGAAATCGCTGCGCACAACCTGGTTCATGTCAAGGAGGGCCTTACGGATAAAGGGATGATACATCAATTTCTGTTTACGCGTGGGAATAAAGCCGAAAATGTTTTTCAGGCACAACGTGACGCCTGCCAGGGAATGTGTCTTCATTTTGGCAATGTTGATTATGAAGTCATGTGTAAATACATTGGCATTAAATGGCATTTCTCCCGTGTGATACGGTTTCGGTATTGCTTTCCATACTATGTCGGAAGCACGGATGTCCTCAAGCCGTACGTGTGGAAACTCCTTCACTAATGCCTTATACCCCAATCGCTCAAATGCCGACACCGTATCACTACAGGACTCACCTATCGTGATGTGCGGGCAATCATGAAGTCTTTCCAGCACTGCCCTGACAATCCCCGTATCAACCGTTAAGCCGTCCTGTGAAGGCCGGCCCCCGGTAAGATTAGGCTTGATATACACCCGTTTCCCGCTTACCCTGAATTTCAGTGCATCTAACGCCTCGCATGCGCCACGGTATGCATCGCCGGTTTTCGCAAGATATACATCTTCATTCATCATAGCTAGGTACACATTCGGTCAGTCAGTTATAGAGCCGGTCCCTTGACGAAGATCAACTTATCAGACAGCGCATTACATGTTTCCTCTGTTTCTCACAGTTCCACATCAATAACCGTCTCTTTTTCACCGTCCTCTTCTTTCCTCAATAGCCTGACCTTGACGATGTCGCCTGTCCTTTTAGACAGGAGGTGGATCCTGATATCATCGACACTCTTTACCTCAACATCATCAACAAAGAGCATGACATCTCCAACCCTGAGGCCTGCCTTTTCAGAGACGCTTTTATCAGGGAATCCTGTAATGGTAATCCTGCTTTCATCCGTTTTCAGAAAAACCATGAGCTTCGGGGTAGTAATACCTTCAACGGTCTTGGGAAAAACCACATAGTCAGCAATGCCCTGCGCAACCTCTTCATCTATCAGGACGATTGCATAATCCTCTCCGTTTCTGCGGAAGGTCCTTTTCGGAATACCCGACCCATACCTGAGATGCCCCTGCCCCGCAAGCACGACGATTTTATGATCCGGATAATTTTTCACAAACTCATCCACCGAATGCGCCATGGTCTCATCCCACATGATCTGTGCCTGATAGAAATACTCAAAGTTCTTTTCATCCGCAATTGTATGCATGTTGAATATCTCTTTCAGACGCTCCCGGTACTCCCTGTCGGAAAAGTCAAGCTCCGGAGGGATCTCTTTTTTCTCGTCCTCCGAAAGGGATTCAATGCCGCCGTGCGCCAATTTTTCCGTTATTTCTTTCTGCAGATTAAGCGCTATCACAGGGATTTTCTCCGCCCTTGCAAAATCAAGGATCGGTTTATAGAGAGGATAATCAAAGCCCCACCGCTTAAAGTATTCTGTCTGTTTCAGGAACTCCGCCTCCCCGGTTTCTCCTGCAATAAAACTGTCGAGTGATTTCTGAAAGGGCCTCTGGAACATTTCCATGCCGATGGCGATCTGGGGGTTCTTTTTATATATGCCTGCAATGACGTCAAGCTGTACCGCGTGGTGCGCGAATGCATCATGCACCTCTCCCACATAGATTATTCTCTTGTCTTCAACACCCTTTATCACATCCGACAATGTCTTTATCGAAGACACCTCAATGGCGGCTGCCTCACGCTGCATTTCGATCACAATCCCCCTTCTCGTCTCCTGTATTTCCTTGCCTGTGTTTATGCCTTTATTGAATGACAGTCTGCTGTATTTACCGTAATGCGAGACCTTCCGGAAAGCAGCGTCAACCTCCTCCTTTGAACTCCCCTCAAACACAGCGATGACCTTTTCCTGGTTCCAGGGGTTGTCTTTTATGATTACATAAAAACCGGCATCTTCAGAAGCGACCGGCCCGCACAGCCTCATGGTTAACGGATTATGTATCCCTAATATTATAATGGAATTGGATTCAATATCTGAGGCCGTAATTTCCTTTACCGCTTTTGAAACCGCCCCTTTGCCCTGGAAATCAGCTATTATGCTTTCATAAATTTGCTCATCTTCCTCAGGGAGGGCAACGATTATTTTATCGTCTCCCAGGAGCCTTGCGAGGACAGGCGGATACTCGTCATTACTGATGACCCTCGCAACATCGTAATTTTCATCGAAGACAATCTTTTCGGGTTTGTCCGGAAGAGTCAGATCAAAACTGCCTTCCTTCGCCTCAATGTTAACTTCCTCGGGAAGCACCCTGTCATTGAAGTGTATGGTTACAGGCAATTTCAGTTTAAATATGTTTTCTCCCTGGCCGATGCGGAGACGGAGCGCCAAATTTTTCCCGGCCTGTTTTAATTCAGCTCCCTGCAGTGCCAGCTCGGGCAGACCCGGCCGCTCAATCCACTGCGTGAAAAACCAGCCAAGGTCCTGCCCGTACTTTCCCTCAAAAGAGGTCCTGATATCATTCCACGAAGCTCTCCTGAAGCGGTAGCCTCCCATGATGTCCTTTAAGGAATTATAAAAGACTTCGTCGCCCACAAGGTTTTTGAGCATGTGAAAGACCATCGCCGCCTTACCGTATCCTACCGCACGCGATGACCGGTCCACCCTCCCGGTGAAGGCGTTAAGGGGAATATCACTCTCTGAAGTAACATAACTCCTGTAATCAATGAGCATCTGCTTTCTGTACTGCCAGCCCTCTCCTTTCTGCTCCCTGTACATATGGTCCGCCAGGTATGTGGTCAGTCCTTCTGCCCAGTTGCCGCTGTCGTAGTCTATATACACAGTATTACCGAACCATTGATGCAATATCTCGTGTCCCAGCGACGTTTCTGTAATAAAGGGAAGCCTCACTACCGCGCTTCCCAGCAGGGTATACGTGGGCATTGAATACCCTGTCGGGAGGAAGTTCTCCACAATTGAAAAGCTTCGGAACGGAAACATGCCGATTAGGTCCTCATACATCCGCATATACTTTTTGGTGAAGTCAATATAGGTCTTTGCCAATTCCGCATCCTCAGGAAGAAAGTACGCGTATATTTCAATATCCCTGAACCGGTCTCTGTCGATCGTGTACCTGTCAGATGCAACGAGATTTATCCCTTCCACCTGATAGGGGAAGCGAAAACGATATTTCACCTTCCCTTCTTTGAGTTCCTTCGTTATTTCCTCTGCTTCCGATATTGCGGTATATCCTTGCGGAAACGTGGCGGTGAGGTCGTAATAGCTCAGACCCTCATAAACCGGATACCATATATTTGTAAGCGAAACTCCTCTCTCATCGATAATGTTCTCGACGCGGGGATCATCGACCCCGTGTGAAACACCCTGCTCTTTAAAAGTGCCGGTGAACCTGACCGCTATCTCCCCCCCCGTCCCGGGCACAATCTTGACCGCCCCTTCCGCCACGGCATACTCAACAGGCCCGTCATTCAGCGTAATCTCATCAATTGCGAGCGAGCCGGTGATGAGCACGACTTCTTCTCCCGCGGATACATTCATTCTTGATATCCCGCTGATCTGGGAACGTTCAATACTGATCTCAACGTCCAGGCTGATTCTGTGAGTCGCATAGGCGCGTGGAACAGAAAACAACATGAGCATTATAATGAACAGAGGGATAACGTGTATCTGTTTATTGAAAGTCATTTTCTTTAATTTTTGTACCCCTGCAAGAAGACGGGTATTAATCTATTTGGATCCTATTATCTCAGGTGTATTCATAATTATACAGTTTTTTCCTTCTAAGAAGTATACCCGCATCCCGCTATACGCGATGCCCTGTCCTCCCCGCGTTCTTTCATTTNNCAATGATTTTCAAAACAGATATTTGCTATAATACCCTCGCTTAAGCATAGAACCGTGGATGGGTAAGAGGCCTCTTCAGCAACAGGCAGAGTAACCTGCCGGCTGCACGGGACGCTTTCAGAGAAGAACTCCAGAGGGAACACCTGTGTTTTGAAATACGATAAGCGGGAAACCTATGTATAGAATACTGAAAAAGGAAACGGTCGCGCCTCAGGTGGATGCAATGATCATCGAAGCGCCATATATTGCCAGGCACCATCAGGCAGGCAACTTTGTCGTACTGCGCATTGATGAAAAAGGGGAACGAATCCCCCTGACTATCGCGGACTCCGACAGTGAAAAAGGGACGATCACCCTTCTGTTCCAGAAAATAGGCAAGACAACGGAGCAACTCGGCACCCTGAAGGCGGGGAAGGTGATACGGGACATCGCCGGCCCTCTTGGCCATGCCACTCCGATACGGGAATACGGTCATTGTGTTCTGGTGGGAGGGGGAATAGGATCAGCCACCCTCTACCCGATTCTCAAGGCGCTGAAGGGAACACACAACAGGGTGACGGTGATTCTGGGGGCAAGGACCAGGGAACTGCTTGTCTGGGGAGAGCGGTTCGAAGAACTGGCTGATGAGGTCCTGCTCACCACAGATGACGGAAGTTCAGGGAGAAAGGGGCTGGTCACCGGGGCGTTTAAAGAAGTACTGGACAGGTCCGACGTGGACATAGCGGTCGCAGTAGGCCCGATACGGATGATGCAGGCAGTGGCGGAGCTGACAAGACCATACCATGTAAAGACCCTGGTGAGCCTGAACCCTGTAATGGTTGAAGGCACGGGGATGTGCGGGGCCTGCCGGGTGAATGTGGGAGGGAAGACCAGATTTGCCTGCATAGAGGGGCCTGAGTTTGACGCGCATGAAGTGGACTTTCAGGAACTGGCCAACCGGCTGGGATTTTACCGGGAAGAAGAACAGGAGTCGATGAAGCTGTTCAGCAGGAAACAATGCAAAGGAACGTGTAAAAAAGGCAATAAAGGCACAAAGGCACAGAGGTAACGCAGATATCCTCTGTGCCTTTTTTTAATGTTACCATGAGAGCACGAGACCCGAAAAAAAGAAGCAGGGATTTTAAGGAAGTAGCCCTTGGACTGACACAAAAGCAGGCGGTGAAAGAGGCAACACGCTGTCTGCAGTGCAAAAAGCCCAAGTGCGTGGAGGGCTGTCCGGTGGAGATTAATATTCCGGCATTCATCGCGGCAATAAGGGAGACCGATTTTCCGGGGGCCCTTAAAGTCATCCGGCAGTACAATATGCTTCCAGCCATCTGCGGGAGGGTCTGTCCGCAGGAAAACCAGTGTCAGGGGCGGTGTATCCTGGGGAAGAAAAAAACCCCTATCGCGATCGGGGCGCTTGAGAGGTTTGCCGCGGATTATGGGGCACGCAAAGGGCTGTCCGAAAGGCCTGTGCAGATACAGCCCAACGGCAATAAAGTGGCGGTCATCGGTTCGGGCCCGGCGGGGTTAACAGCAGCAGCTGACCTTGCAAAGCTGGGCTATGAGATCACCATATTTGAGGCCCTTCACGAGCCCGGGGGAGTGCTCGTATACGGCATTCCGGAATTCAGGCTGCCCAAAAAGATCATTAAGCAGGAGATTGAGTATGTACAAAGTCTCGGCGTAAAGATACAGCTCAACTGGGTGGTGGGCAGGACCCAGACGGTTGAGGAGCTTTTTGAGGAAGGCTATAAGGCGGTATTCATCGGGGTGGGCGCGGGGTCTCCCAAGTATATGTCGATCCCCGGGGAGAATCTCAACAACGTGTATTTTGCATCCGAGTTTCTTACACGGGTAAACCTGATGAAGGCGGAACAGTTCCCCACATATGATACGCCTGTGAAGAAAGCGAAAAAGGTGGCTGTCATCGGAGGGGGCAATGTTGCGATGGATTCGGCGAGGACGGCGCTGAGGCTCGGAGCGGAGAAGGTATATATTGTCTACAGGAGGACTGATACGGAAATGCCCTCCCGGCTTGAAGAGGTGGAGCACGCAAAAGAGGAAGGGATAGACTTCCTGTTTCTGACAAACCCCAAGGAGATAATCGGAGATGAGCGGGGGTATGTAAAGGCCATGAAGTGCGACAGGATGGTGCTGTGCGAGCCGGACGCATCCGGCAGGAGGAGGCCTGAATGCTCGGGGGAGGAATTCATCCTTGACGTTGATCAGGTGATCATGGCAATCGGGCAGACATCGAATCCCATCCTGGTGAAGTCAATTCAGGGCCTCAATCTGTGGGGGGCAGGCTATATTGAAGTTGACGAAAACGGCGCCTCGAACATCCCCGGTATCTTTGCCGGAGGGGACATATCCACCGGCGCTGCCACGGTCATNNGGGAAGCGCGCCGCACGCGCCATACATGACTTTATCACCGCAGGCAAATAATACTTCTTTCCCCCTCATTCATCGTAAATCACCAATACTAGCCAAAGGCAATGAATAAAAGTTTTCTTAGCTTACTGAAGATTTACAAGAAATGCTATATGTGACCCTGCCTGTCCGGGCAGAGAGGCATATCACTATCAAGTATTACATAATTTCCCTCTATAACACCGAGTGGGTCCAGCAACGTTAGCATGTCCGGACTGCCTATCGTCTCCCAGTTCATCAGTTCATACGATGTTTCCGGGGTTACCAGCCCTATCGTTATATGCACATGCGGCAACATGCCCGTCTTTGACCTGCCGGTATCAGCGATTGCAGCGATGTCATCTCCTTCTTTTACCCTGCTGCCGGCTTCGATGCCCCGTTCAGGTATTGTGTGACCATAGATTGAACAGAATGGCCGGTGGCCCGGAAATGTGTGTTCGATAATGATTGACTTGCCCAGAAAGTCATCTATGATCTTTACCACCACTCCGTTGTACATCGCAGGGACTGCCGTCCCTTCCGCAAGACAGTGTATCCTGCCCTGTCGGTTTCTGTACAGACAGAGATCCAGCCCCTCATGAGGCCTGCTGCGCTTTCCCCGGTCGCCCCACCATTTGTCGCGGGCGTTGAACAGCATGCCCGCGCAGAATATCCACTCCTTAAAACCATCCTCCGCCGCCCCCATGTTCCGCATGAGCAACTCAGTGAACCTTGATCTTGTTAAGGCTGGCTCATCCATTGCTTTCTTGTAAAACTCCTTTTTCTCTATGACACCCGGTTCTTCTCTTTTTTTCTCCACAGTATGATCCGGTGTTATTCATGTGTTGCCCTTACGCCTTTACTCCCGAACAAGAGAGCGGTGGCATCAAGGGGCTATTGTATTTTTAACAGTTCAGGATTGGTGTGAGGAATGAAGATGGCTCCGCTGAATTCCCTCATGAATTCAGGATCATCATGCATGTGTTTATACGTTATGCCCTCCGTTATTTTGTCTTCCTTTTCCAGGAGACTGCTGTCCCCAAGCAGCATCAGCGCCCCTTTCAACGATGAATTCCCCATAGGAATAATGCGGCTGGCCGGCCAGTCAGGAAGCATTCCGATGCCGACTGCCTTCCGGACATGTATCCCGTTCCCCAGCGCCCCTGCCACGTATATTTTTTTTATATCGCTGAAGCGCAGCCCTACCGAGCGAAGCATGACGAGTAATAGCGTAAACATCGCAGCCTTGGATCTCAGAAAATTATCTATTTCCGTCTGCTGTATAATAAGTCCATCACCGGATCCGCATGAAAATGTAAATGCATATCCGCCATTCAGCATATCTACCCCCTTATGTCCGGAATTCAGTCTGCCGTCGTTACCGATTATCCCGGTACGGTACAGTTCATATATGAGGCTCACCATGCCTGAACCGCAAATCCCCTGAGGCGGGGCATTGTCAAATGTCCTGCACTCTATTCCCCGATCCCGAATATCAATATCATAGATAATGCCAGTCTCGGCCCTTTTCCCTATCCCTGCTATTCCCTCCTCAAGCGCAGGACCTGCTGCCCCTGCACCTGCCAGCAGCCAATCCCTGCAGCCGATTACAATCTCTGCATTCGTCCCCACATCGATGAGCACGCAGGGTTCTTCAGATTCATACATCCCGGATGCAAGGATACCGGCCACAATATCTCCGCCTACGTAAATGCCCGTATTGGGGAACACATAGAGCAGGGCCTCAGGATGGATCCCGATATGCAGGTCGGACGCCTTAAAAAATCCTGGTTTCCGGACTACCGGCACAAAGGGGGAAACCGGAATCCTGCTGATATCGAGACCAAGGAAATAATGGCTCATCACCGTATTCCCCGCTGCCGCAAGTGCGTGAATTTCATGCCGGTTAATTCCTGCATCATGAGATAACGTATTTATTACCGTATCAACGCCGTCCATGAGACACTTACTCACCTCTTCTGCCTTGCCTGACATCGAACAATGCATGCGCGTAAGGATATCACTCCCAAACCTTATCTGCGGATTCACTACTTTCGCTTCAGCGACCACACATCCTGAAACATTATCATACAGGGCAGCAACAAGGTTTGTTGATCCAAGATCAAGCGCTACAGAGTATGAGGAACCGGCCGAGATATCGATCAGCCTGTTGCCGTGCGTGGTCCTACCGATAATACAGGAAAGTTCGCTTCCTGCTTGTGAAGGGATGTTACGCAGAACCGAGAGGGGTATTTCGAGCTGATCAAGACCGAGTACGTCCCTTATTCTTTGATCGTCCGCCCGCTTATCATCATCTGAAGGGAGTGGGAGAGTTATCTTTTCTATAGTAATGAGTGAGCTCATCGAACATAATTTTACCATAGAATCAGACCCCAAAGGGTCAGGCAATTTCAGCGTTATATATCTCTCCATTATTNNTATTGCTTCATTACCCGCATGACAGCTTCTATGAATACAGACCCCAGTCTCTCTGCGGCTTTCTTATCCAAACACAATATCATTCCCCCTCGCCTTCAGAACTTTTCCCCGGAGTTAATCAGGATAGCACTCATAGCTCTTCTCCCCCATGGGCGCGGCATCGTGGTAATCTTGCGCTCCGTGACGACGGTACTTTATAATATATGCAACACACAGGCCGAAACCTATCATGTATCTTTTCTACAACAGCTATGATCCGTACCGTTAAACAATTTTTCGAGAAGTATGTTACCTCCTCACCCCGGAATACAGATAATGTGTCCGATCACTCTCTTCAGATCGCGACTGCGGCGCTCCTGATTGAAATGATGCGGGCTGATGCAGAAATAAGCGTGGATGAACAGAAAAAGATAACGGAGACAATCAGGCTAAAATTTAAACTTACTGACACGGAGACAGCCGAACTGATGCAGCTTGCAGAAGAAAAAATATGGAAATCAACGGGCTATTTTGAATTTACGACCCTGATGAATAAAGGTCTCAGCCATAAGCAGAAGATAAAAGTCATCGAGCATTTATGGGATGTTGCCTTTGCAGATGCGATACTGGACAAACACGAAGAATATATGGTCCGCAAGATTGCCGGCCTGATACATGTATCCCATAAAGATTTCATTGAAACCAAACTCAGGGTAAAAAAGAAGCTTCAGCCGTTCAGCGGTGAATACCCCTCTCAGGCAATCCGCAATGAATGATAAGCTTGGTGAGTGAGCACCCGTTACCCGCTGCATTGATATTACTACACATCTTCATGCTCAGTATGAATTCTTCTGGCCGAATTGAAACTCCCTTATGGCGACCCTCCCCTGTTCGTTCTTAAAGAAATAGAATATTTTTTTAAACCCTTCCTGCTCTGGAGAAACTATCAGGAATTCTATCGGATAGCATTTGTTTTCCTCTATATATGCCCCCCGCTGTATTATTTGAACTTCGACCTCTTTGCCGCTATAAAAAAAAAGATAATATTCTTTTACAAGCCTGACGGCCTCGTCATCTGAGGGAGACCACGCAGTGCAACCCACATTCAGAGAAAACACAATTGAGATAAGCACACAGTTAAACGCTCGCNNGGAACTTACCGAAGCTGTGATTTTAAAAACTACTCCATGAACGGGCATGCAGGGCAGCATCAAGAATATTCAGGGGTGAAGCTGATGGAGAACCATCGCAACGCGTGCCACAGACTGCATTATTAAATACTTGCACGCATAAGAAATAGGGGTTACTATTTAATTATGGTAAGACCCGGTTATCTAAAAATCCTTATGAATAGGAAAGGTGTCATATGGACAAGACAATAATAGTCGTTGCCGATCTCGGTCATTTTAAAGCGTACAGAATTACACAGGAGCATATGGAAAGTCCCAGGGTCACAATGATTGAAAGTTATGACTCCATAGAAGGACACGGGAAATTAGTGGATAAATTAAGTGATAGTGCAGGAAGATTCGGGAGGGGAGGGGGAAAAGAAGAGGCAGCAATGGGGTCCGGTGAACGTCATACCATCGAAACTGAAACAGAAAAGAGACTCATAAAAATGATAGCCAAGAATATAGATGCTCTCATCGCCAGTGAAAAATGCGAAGTGTGGCACCTTGCCGCGGCAAAGAAAATAAACAGGCAGGTGATAGGAAAATTAAAACCAGAAATAAAGGCCAGACTGGACAAGAATATTACCTCGGATCTGACCAAAATTGACAGATCCGAAATCCTGAATTATTTCACGTAAAAACGGAAAGACTTTCGGTATTTTTTTAGCAGGTCTTACTCTATGGACGCGCTTACACACGTCCATGCGATTGAACTTTATCACTACGGCCCATTATATCTGCACCGGAATTTTAAAAACCGCCTTTTTCACTTTCCGGGAGGCCTCTCTGTATCTCACCTTGGGCATATGCGCATCTTCCGGATAAAATATCATGAAACTCCCTGCTCCCAACGCGAGCAAATCCGCGTCCCCTGTTAATCTCTGGAAGTCCTTTTCTTCGTCATAGGGGAACGCAGCGCATGTGGACCTGTGGCAGACACCGACATGTTCAATACCTTCAATGAGCACCTGGACATCTATATACTTCCGGTGGCATTCAATAAAGCAGTCTGATACATCCTTTGTTTCGTAGGTCTCAATTATTACATAGGCTCCCTGATCATTAATTTCATATTTCCCGTCTGATCGTTCTGGACCCGGAGTTGATTCTAAAAAACGCGAAACGTCAATGAAATGCTTATGTATGCAATGATATTGTGCAAAATTATCGATTGTATCGTATATCATGACCCATAAATAATGTTCAACATGGAATACCTGATGAATTATAAACTGAACTGCGTGAAAGATAAAAGGGGAAGTGGCAAAACCGGCATGTCCTGCGTTATGGGCAGATGAGAATATTCCCTCCCTGGCAACGAGGGGCCTCTAACTTTATACATGACATTAATAAACAGCTTTTATCTTATCTTAGAATAAAAGGTTTCTCCATACAGCTCATGTACAAAAGTGCATTGAAATGGACTCAATTGTTGCTAAATCAATACACAATTCATTAATGACACGCAGGCATCATCGTTTTTTTGTAAATAAATTAGCGTGTAATTTTAGATAGTTATCAATACATAAGGCATGTTGGTACATAAATTGCTTTTATAATCCTATTAGCAACAGCAGGATGGTCAACTGCCGTGGTCAATAACATCATAATTTTTTAACTACATAACATGCTGTACCGGAAAGGGGAAGTTAAAAAAGAGCAGAGCGTTTATGCAGGGAATGAAAGGAGGGTAGAAAATGTAAAAGCCCCGACTTTGTGATTTGCTGTTAACCATGATCTCTGTAATGAAGAAACTGCCATTTGGAGGTATAAAATGAATATAGCGAGGAACATAATGTTAATGGGCTGTACACGTTTTGCTTCAAAGAATAACTGGGTGCAGCGGGACACAAATGGACGAGATATTGCTAATAAGTTATTGAGAAGTCGCTTAACGGGAATTCCTGTTGTCGACGATAAAAATAGCAGGAGGGTGATTGGTATTATCACTGAGATAAATCTCATTGGGATATTTAGAGAGGGGATGGATCCAGTTAACTTTACTGCAGATAAAATAATGTCGGGAGTTCCAAAGACTGCCGATATTGATACCCCGGTTGATGAACTGATAGATATCATGGTAGAAAACAATTTCACGGTAATCCCCATTACGAAAAATGATAGGCTCGTTGGTGTAGTGGACAGATGCTCATTGATGGATTTTTTCATCAGCCCGTGCACAGAAAAATATGTTGCTGCAATATAGGGAAAGTATTATTGCTGTTTAGATGCAGTGGTATCAAAAAAAAGGGGTGCATGAATAATCATGCACCCCTTTTTTTACACTGACTCTCCCTGCCGAACGACACAATTAAATCAGGGACCCGAACCCCTCTCTTCAAAGAGAGAAATCACGCACGCTGGAGCATACTTGAAAACATTGATGCAGGTGAAATCGCAACACGGCTCGGTCTCAACCAAATCTGGGGATACACAGACACTATCGATATGCCTCTCTTTTCAACTGCACGGTTCATTCCGCAATTTCAGCCTGAATCCTTTCAACTCAATACCTTGCAGACAAGACCAGTTGAAGTATATCAATGTTTTTAGTATTCTTTAGAGACTTACAGGTATCACCTGGAAATCTATATGATCAATAAACGCAGAGTGCTCATTACAGGGCTGGGAATGGCGACTTCGCTCGGGCTGGATGTTGAAGAGAACTGGCATAAAGCGCTGAGTGGAATCTCCGGCATCGGAAAACTCTCGCTCCCTCATACTGAGAACTCTCCCGTGCGAGCAGTAGGCAGTATAACCGAAGCGGACTGGAATCGCATACAGCATGAATTCAGGGATGATGCAGCAAAAGAAGGTGAGCGGAGAACTTTGTTTGCCCTCTGGGCTGCGCAATCCGCACTGAAAGATGCGGGACTGGTTACCTCAGCGTCAAGCGTCAAGCGTCAAGCGTTGAATTCCGAACTGGGAATTCCGATCTCGAATCTCCGATCTGACCGCTGCGGTGTTGTCATGGCCGCGGGACTGGGGATAAACAGGCTTGAGGACATTCATAGATGGACAAATAAAGACGGTAAGTTCGATTACCTGAAATTCGGGCAGGAATATAAAGACGTTCACAGAGAGTCCCTCGTAAAAAACAATTCAAACAGACCTGCTTCTCTCATTGCAGAGAGGTTCTGCTTACATGGATACAACGCCACGATTACTACTGCCTGCGCATCCGCATCACAAGCCATTGGAACAGCATACCGGGCGGTCAGCCGGGGGGATGCAGACATGATTGCTGCAGGCGGAGCTGATTCGATGATAAATCCGGTTGGATTGGTATTTTTTGTTCTCCTCAGCGCTGCCTCGGTATCTGCTGAAGCCCCTTCCGAGATATGCAGACCCTTTGATAGAAGAAGGTCGGGACTTGTCATGGGAGAAGGAGCAGGGATCGTAATTCTGGAGGAAGAATCCCACGCATTACAGAGAGGGGCAAAAATTTACGCGGAAGTCACAGGATACGGCTCAACAATGGACGCGTATAAGGTAACTGCCCCGGACCCGCAGGGGACTGGTGCCGAACATGCAATGATAACCGCCTTGAAAGACGCGAATACGGGGATTGACCAGATTGACTACATCAATGCCCATGGCACAAGCACCAAACTCAATGACACCGCGGAGACACTGGCAATAAAAAAAGTATTTAAAGAGCACGCAAAGAATATTTCCATAAACTCAAGTAAATCGATCATAGGACATTTGCTGGCAGCATCCGGGGGCCCTGAATTCGTATTTACCGCACTCAGTGTCAAGAGGGATGAACTTCATCCGACCATTAATCTGAAAAACAGGGACCCGAAGTGCGACCTTGATTATGTGGCAAATGTGAAAAAGCAGAGGACTGTCCGCGCAGCAATTTCAAACTCATTCGGTTTCGGCGGCCAGAATGCCTCTCTTGTCGTGAAAAAGTACAAATGAAAAATACAATTTCAAAATCCCCCTTCATCCCCCTTTTGCAAAGGGGGAGTGAGGTCCCCTCTAACAAGAGTGGGCAGGCGTGTGTTTCCCCTTTTTGGAAAAGAGGGGGCGGGGGAGATTTTAAAAAAAACAGCTGCAATTAATCAGGAGAACAAATGAATATCGATCTATCAAATAAAGTTGCCCTTGTTACAGGGGCCTCCAGGGGGATTGGACGGGAGACCGCAATTCAGCTCGGCCAGGCAGGGGCGCGGGTGATCATCAATTACCACAGGGCAAAGGAAAAGGCTGATGAGGTCAGGGAAGCAATTATGAGCTCCGGACATGAGGCGGAGATATTTCAGGCTGATGTCTCAAAACCTGAGCAGGTGAAAGCACTCTTCGGCTTAATCAGAGACAAATACAAAACAATTGATATTCTCGTAAACAATGCCGGGGTCATAAAGGACAATCTGTTGCTGGCAATGGAGCTTTCCGAATGGGACAAGGTGCTTGATACCAATCTCAGGGGCGCGTTCCTCTGCACTCAGCAGGCGGCTGAAATCATGATGGCCAATCATTCAGGAAAGATCATCAATATATCGTCAATAGGGGCGATCCGCGGGGGGCGTGGACAGACCAACTATGCCTCTGCAAAAGGCGGGCTGATTTCCTTTACAACGGCCTGCGCTGTTGAACTCGCTTCCAAGGGGATCCAGGTAAACGCCATACTCCCCGGGATGATCGTTACGGATATGAGCAGCCGTGTCCGCAAAAGGGCCGGAGACAAAATCCTTGAAAGAATCCCCGCTGCAAGATTCGGCGAGCCCGCTGATATCGCGAAGCTTGCAGTGTTTCTCGCCTCGGACAGCGCGGATTACATAACAGGACAGGCCATATCCGTTGACGGGGGAATGAGTATCTCATAATGAAGAGAGCAGGAAGCAGTCCAGATGCCCAGGGTGAGGGATTATCCGTTTGAGTTCCCCTATATCTCATTCAGAAAATGAGGCGTCGCCGCAGTGATACTTACAGGACGCGATAAGGTATAATATCAATCTTGAATCTTTCAGTAACTTATAGAGGAGTGCGATAACAATATGCGTTACCTGTTAGTCGATCATATCACGGAGTATAAACCCGGCGAGTTCATAAGAGGCATAAAGAATGTCGCCATGAGCGAGGATTTCCTTGAATTTCATTTCCCCAAAAACCCTATCATGCCCGGTGTCATGCTGCTTGAGGCCCTGACTCAATTGACAGGCTGGCTTGAGGCAGCATCGTCTGATTTCAATAACTGGTTTCTGGTCAATAAAGTGATTAAATCCAATTTCTACGGCTTTGCATTCCCGGGGGACCAGGTGGAACTCACCGTTGAGTTGATATCATCTCCGCAGCAGGGGCATCCCGCAACGATATACAGGGGCTCAGGATTTGTAAAAGGCAAAAAGAAGATCGTCGCTGAATTTGAAGGCGAGGTCATCCCCCTTGAAGATATCGAAGACTCAGAAGAGCAGAAAAAGTTCTTCAAGGTCCTGATCAGGGAGTTGAGTAAATAACATGTCTGAACGTGACGTCGTTATCACAGGAATGGGACTGACCTCCTCTCTCGGTAAAAACACCGGGGAAAACTGGCGCAGTGTCCGGGCCATGAAGACCGGCATCATTCATGATCCTAAAGATGACCTGCCAGACTATTTACAGTACATGGGGAGAGTGCCGGAATATATAATGCCTCAGGACATCGCCCCGAAGCAGATAGGCCAGATGAAGTTTCTCAACCGGAGCGCCATCTTCGGGTTTTGCGCGGCGAGCGAGGCTGTTTCACATGCAAGGGAAGGTCTTCAGGACACCGAACCCGGCCGCAGGGCGCTTTACGTGGCAGCAGGTGATTTTACTAAAATCGGCTGTGACGCGGTGTATCCGGCGCTTAAGGACGGCACCGGCAATAAGTGGGAATCCATAGATTACGCCAAGCTTAATGCATCGGCCTTAAATAAGGTAAACCCCTTTTTCCTGCTGGAGTCATTAAACAATAACCTGTTCAGCTTCCTGTCGGCCTATGTTGAATTTATGGGGCCCGGCACCAGCCTGGCAAGTCTTTCCCCGTACGGCGGAAATGCGCTTGAGCTTGCATGCAGGGCCATCCGGCAGGACAAGGCAGATGCGGCGCTTGCGGTAGGGTACGGAAGCTGGATAAACGATATTGTGCTTTATGAGCTTGAAGGGCTTGGAATCCTCTCAAAATGCAGACATGGCAGCGGGTCCTTCAGGCCCTTTGATGTAAGCAGGGACGGCTTTATACCCGGAGAAGGCGGGGCCGCCATTTTCCTTGAGTCCTCTGAAAAGGCAAGACAGAGAGGGGCAAATATACTGGGCAGGATCAGGGGTGTTTCAAATGCCATCGAGTTCTCCCCGGGCCATAAGTTCAGTGTGCCTGACACGGTCTGTAAACGCAGTGTCCTCTCGGTTATGGAAGACGCTGCATGCTCCGTCAGTGACCTCGCCTTTATCATTCCTCACGGCAGTGGCACACAGAAAGGCGACCGGTCGGAATTGAATTCAGTGACAGATATTTTCAATGAACAGAAAGCAGATGCCCCGCTCTGCGCACTAAAGCCTTATACCGGCCATATGGGAGCTGCAAGCGATATCGCAGAGATCATAGTCGGCATACACGCGGTACAGGAAGGAACGGTTCCCGCGACCCTGAATTTTCACGCAGCCGAAAAAAGTTTCTCGGACCTGAAAATATCCGCTTCTCCTCAGGTGTGTGACAGGAACATGTTTCTTTCAATAAGCTACGGGGTCGGCGGACAGTCATCAACAGTGGTTGTTGAGGTCCCGGCGTCAAAAGGACACAATGAATGATAAGGCGGTTATTGCCATAAAATTTTATTAAACTTTGTGCCTCTGTGCCGTTGTCACTTTGTGCCTTTTCATACAGTTGCCTGATTTTATCAGTGAAAAAAACACACAAGAAAAAAAACAAGCCGATCAAACTCCTGGAATATTACGCTGCCTGCGCAATCGTCTCCCTCGCCAGGGCCATTCCATTCCGGGGAATTAAACTCATCGGTAACATTCTGGGAGACATCCTTTTCTTCATGGTCCCAAAACGCCGGAGCGTCGCAATTGATAACCTGAGTCATGCCTATTCAGGGGAAAAGGATGCGGATGAAATACGTAAGATCGCCCGTGAGAGCTGCCGGTCATTCATTTATACATTTCTTGAGATAGTAAAATTCCGCTACCTTTTTACTGGACCAAATGTCATTGATAAAATGAAGTCATATGCAGACAATCTGGACGGGCTTTTTATCAAGGCAAAGAACATACATGATGAGTCAGGCGGTTGTATCTTTGTCACGCCCCATCTCGGTAACTGGGAAGTGCTTCCTCATGTATGTTCTGTAGCAGGCATCCCGCTCGCAATCGTGGCAAGACCGCTGGATAACGAATATCTTGAGAAACTCATTTTCCACAGCCGTGTGGTTGAAGGCCAGTTCATCATCCCCAAAAAAAATGCCCTGTTTGTCCTTCAGAGGACCCTGCAGAAAGGGACCTCGATCGGCATGCTGCCTGACCAGAGCACCATGAAAGGCCTTTTGGTGCATTTCTTCGGCCGTCCCGCCACTACCACCCCGGTACCTGCCATCCTCGCCATCACCTACAAAAGACCTTTGGTCGTGGTGGCCGCCTGCCGTAAAGAGAACAATAAATACGAAGGCTTTGTCAGCGACCCCATATGGCCCGGAGAAGGATATAAGAGCGAAAAAGAAGAGATATTCCGCATCACGCAAGAGATGACCCGAAATATGGAATCCATCATCAGGAGGTACCCGGAGCAGTATCTCTGGATGCATAACCGGTGGAAGACGTATAAGGAAAAGAAGGAATTAATGTCATAGCTGCCAGCCCTCATCCCACATCCCCCTGCCCTATTCCCGGGTTTCAGGCTATGTTAATATTAATTGCCAAGTGAAGGCGTTTGTTATATCATTTCATTAATCAACACTACATCGCAGAACTTAATTTAACCATGACACCTCAGGAATAATTGAAATGGAACATATATTTATCTGGATGCATACTACGCTGGGTGTTTCCGAGGATACAAGCAGCAGGATACTCTCCTCAGTTGTCGCAGTCATCCTGATCGGTCTCGTCCGCTGGACTATCATATTCTCTGTATATCAGAAGACAGAGGACTCCCGCACGCGTTACAGGTGGAGAAAGGGGTCCCTTTATATTCTCTCTATTATTCTCGTCTTTATTGTCGGAAGGATATGGTATCAGGGCTTCCGGGACGTCTCTACCTATCTCGGACTGTTGTCAGCAGGTGTCGCGATTGCGCTGAAGGACGTGCTTACCAATTTTGCCGGGTGGTTGTTTATCTTTGTCCGCCAGCCATTCCAGATCGGTGACCGCATAAGGATAGGCACTCATATGGGCGATGTGATAGACCTGAGAATTTTTCAGTTCACCATAATGGAAATCGGCGAGTGGGTGCATGCGGACCAGCATACAGGGAGAATCATACACATTCCCAACGGCAAGATCTTCGGTGAGCCGCAGATCAATTATACCCGCGGATGGTTTGAATATATCTGGGATGAGCTTCCGATCCTCGTAACCTTCGAAAGCAACTGGCAGAAGGCAAAGGAAATCCTGCAGGCAATCGGCAGGAAACACGGAGAACATCTTGGGACCCTGGCTCAAGAGCACGTCAGAAAGGCATCAGGAAAGCTGCTGACTTTCACCCCGCATTTAGCGCCTGTCGTATATACCTCGGTGGAAGACTGCGGGGTGCTCATTACTCTCAGGTACCTGTGCGAGCCAAGGCGCCGAAGGGACACCAGCAATGCGATATGGGAGGATGTCCTGTCCCGTTTCGCTGAATGTGATGATATCGATTTCGCCTATCCAACCCAGCGGTTCTACGACAACTCCACTGAGGGGAAACACCCTTTAAGGCCAGATAATCCGGGGAAAGTGGAGTAGAATGCTTATCATTTTCTGAAGACTGTTTCAATGCTCTTGATCATCGGCCCGGCCTTTTCCCCTGTCATCACGAGACAGCTCTTTCTGTCCATTTTCTTCCTTACCGTTAGGGATTTTCGGCTCGAATGTTTCCTCGCTTGTATGAGACTCGGTATCTGTGTCCATCAGGATGATGCCCTTTTTCGTATTGACAAACAGCACATTTCCCACCCCGTTATAACCCATGAAAATTTCCTGTTTTTTCCTCCTGATGGCTTCGGCACGGAATCCGACAATAATCAGATCGGCATCTCTTGAACGCTCCTTAATAAGAACCCTGCGGTCCAGCCCTCCCTTCCTAGCAATTACCTCCACGTTATGTTCTGAGATAGGAAGTCTTCCCGAACGAATAATCCGTCTCAAGTCCTGCTCTTCTTCACGCAGGGAATCGGATGACAGAACTGAAAATATTTTAATAGATGCGCCTTTCCAGTCCGGGTGTCCCAGAAGGATATACGCAAGTACGATCATCAACGCTTCATTCTCATAATCATCGGGGCTCAGCCATATGTGGATTTCTCTCCTGTACCCGAACCCCCGTTCAGCAACACCCAGGATGCATACATCAAATCCTGTTGATGCCACAAGCTGGTAGTTCTCCATGATTGGCTGCAACCCTTCAGGCTCATCTCTGGAGAATTCAAGGAGTAGCATGTTGTTTTCCTTCCCTGATATTCCAGGAAGCTGGATGATCTGGGCGATTGTTGTTGTATAGGACGGATTGATAATAGTGTCCACATAGATATTGCTCTCACTTAAATTGGCCATCTTGACGAGTCGCGCCAGCACTTCCCGTGACTCCTCCCAGGTTGCATGTGAGAGATAGCCTTCTATGTGGTGGATATATGTCCCGAATCCATAACGGTGAGAGAGCCAGCGCATGAGATCAAAAGAGTCCAGACGCGTAAAGGAGTCCTCGCTCAAACATACCACGGACGGGCGCCAGCTTTCCTGTTCCTGCTTCCTGGATTTCTGCAGAAAAATCTGCAACTGGCGGCTCACCTGGAAAATGGCCCCCTGTGCAATGCTGGAAAGCCCCTGCTTTTCCCTGTTGAAATGACTGACCATAAGATAGAACGAAAACATGAGGACAATGGCCAGAATTGCGTAAGGGGCACTCATCTGAAACATAAGCCACACGCACATCACGGCGCCGAATAAGGAAATATACCAGCGCGAACGAAATATTGGCCGGTAGGAAGGATCTGCGGCAAAATGTTCCAGAAAAGAGATAAGGCATATCGTGCCGTATGTCACCATAAAGAACATGGAAATGATCTGGGCGACAAAATTTACGTCCCCCATTAATACGAAGACCACGGCTATCGCTGCAGTTACCAGCGAGGCATTGACCGGCTCATGTGCATTCCCCTTGCCTTTGGCCAGCCACGAACTCAGGTTTTTAAGAGGAAGTACATTGTCCTCACCAACGGCCTGCAGGGTGCGGGGAGCCACCATGTATGAACCAAGGGCAGAGGAGATCGTGGCACAAGCCAGTCCAATAGGGATCAGGGGGGCCCACACAGCAATCCTGCTCATAATAAGCTGATCTGCCGCAAGATCTTCGGGTGATGCTGAAACAGCCAGTTTATACGCAATAATAATATATACCACCATGCCGGTCAGAGTAGCTGACAGTGTGCCGATAGGGATTGATTTCCGGGGATTTCTGAGATTCCCGGACAGACCCACCCCGGCTGTCATACCCGTGAAGGCAGGGAAACAGATGGCAAAGACCAGAAAGAATGATTCCGGTTTTTCCACTGTCGCCACAAGGTTCTGATAGCCGACGTCCGTCGCATAGCCTGTGTCCCCCAGGAAGAAGGCTGCGAGTGAGGCAAAAAGGACTGCGACAACCACATAGAGCGCCTTAACACCGAAATTTGCCCCTTTGGCCATGATGATAAGGGTCATAAGGAGAACAGTCGGCATACTGATCCAGCGTTTGTCTTCGATAATAAGGCCGAAATTATCACGGATCCAGGCGAGAACCGGATCAAAGGCCTCTGCAAAGGCAATTATGTAGAAAGCAACGCTGATGGCCTGTGAAAAGTAAAGGGATAGACCAATCGCAGCCCCGATAATCAACCCGAAGGACCGCGAGATGATAAAGTATTCTCCGCCACCCTCCACCTTCTGGTTTGTCGCGATTTCCGCAATTGCCATAGCCGTTGGTATGGTTACAAGATGTCCCATACATATGATCATAAGGACCCCGAAAAAACCGACATTGCCTACTGCGTAACCGAAGCGGAGAAACATGATCGCTCCAAGAATGGTTGAAATCGCAGTCAGGTAAACTGGGGCTGTGCCGAATTTTGGACTTTTTTGGCTGAGTGATATATGAGACATGATTAATAATCTAAAAAAGACAAGAAATCTCTTTTTCAGTTTGACTAAATCAAGCAAAGGATTCTAACAGGTGGATTATAGCAATTACAAGGTATTTTTTGTTTGCTTTTTCTAATACAAAATAGCACTACATGCCCCAACAGAGGCCATTCGACACTGTATTTTTTTGATGATACTATTATTATTATTACCCGGCTGCATGTCATGGTGCGCTCTGTCTTAACATGTTTCATGTGATCAGTATGCGTAACGACGAACATAAGGTAAGCCTCGAAGAACTGTATACGCGAGTGGATTCTTCCGCCCTCGGCCTGTCAGAACAGGAAGTGAAAACCCGGCAAGGCAAATACGGGTTTAATGTACTTGAAGAAAAAAAGGAAGTCCCGTTCATAATAAAATTCGGCAGGCACCTCGTGGATTTCTTCGGCATGCTCCTCTGGACAGGATCGGTCCTTGCCTTTGTTTCCGAGTCCCTCGCGCCGGGTGAGGGCAATTTCTATATAGGAATTGCGCTTGCCGCGGTAGTCATTCTGAACGCGATATTTACCTTTATCCAGGAATATCAGTCGGAAAAGATAATGGAGAGCTTCAAAAAGATGATGCCGGTAAGGGTCGAGGCGCTGAGGGATGGAAAAAGGCAGGANNAAGGTCCCGGCAGACGCCCGCCTTATTCATCAGAACGCGCTCAAGGTCGACCACTCTTCACTGACCGGGGAATCGGAGCCGCAGCTCCGCTCGCTGCACTGCACGCACGATAATATACTCGAATCAAGAAACATGATATTTTCCGGCACCCTCGTACAGTCCGGAAACGGGACAGCGGTCGTATTCGGCACGGGCATGAACACGCAAATCGGGGAGATCGCCCAGCTTACCAAAGAGACCGAAACCGTTCCCAGCCCGCTCAGAAAAGAACTTAACCATTTCATCAAGATCATCTCGACAATCGCCGTGAGCCTCGGCGTTTCTTTTTTCATAATCGGTTTCCTGTCAGGAAACCGTCTGATGGCAAGCATGATATTTGCCATCGGCATCCTCGTTGCAAACGTTCCCGAAGGCCTGCTCCCCACGGTGACCCTGTGTCTGAGCATGGCATCAAAGAGGATGGCGAAGAAGATGGCCCTTATAAAGAACCTCGATTCCGTCGAGACCCTCGGTTCGACAACGGTCATATGCACTGACAAGACGGGCACCCTCACAGAAAACAGGATCTCGGTGAACACCCTCTTCATGAACATGGAGGAACGGAACGTGGATGAAAAAGACATCGGGCAGATCAGTGGCTTTGACAGGTTACTGGACATTTCGGTGCTGTGTAACAATGCGAGACTTGACGATACCGGGCGGTATATCGGGGACCCGACCGAAGGGGCTCTGCTTTTATATGCAAAAGACTATACAAACATCTCGGCGCTTACCCTCGCAAATGAACGGATCGAAGAACTCCCCTTTGATTCAAAAACAAAGCGGATGATCACGGTAAACAGATCAGCGGGCGGGATCTCAAGCTATCTGAAAGGCGCACCCGAGGTAATCCTTGAGAAATGCAGCATGGTGCTCATGCAAGGTGAGGAAATCCCGTTGACCGATTTCCACAAATCGGAAATCATGAAACATTATGCAAGACTGGCATCCCGGGGCGAACGTATTCTGGGTCTTGCGTACAGAAATGGTCATGACAATATTGAAACTGCTTTTATCTTTGTCGCCCTTACCGGAATGGTGGACCCTCCGCGGAGAGAAATACCCGATGCAATATCAAAATGCAGGTCCGCAGGCATAAAGGTCGTCATGATCACCGGTGATTACAGTTTTACCGCCGAGGCCGTTGCGAGAAAGGTGGGCATGGTAGATGCCGGGGAAGCACACATACTCACAGGAGAAGACCTCGAACGTATCGATGATGCGAAGCTCGAAGAGTTCCTGAGGAAGGGTAAGAATATTATTGCGCGGGCTGCGCCGGCACATAAACTGAGGATCGTCACAACGCTGCAGGCAATCGGAGAGGTCGTGACCGTAACGGGTGACGGGGTTAATGACGCTCCGGCATTGAAGAACGCGGACATGGGAGTCGCGATGGGGATTGCCGGAACAGAGGTCGCGAAGGAGGCCGCGGACATGGTGCTCCTCGATGATAATTTCGCGACCATCGTAAACGCGGTTGAGGAGGGAAGAACCGTGTACAGCAACATCAAGAGGTTCATCGCATATGTCCTCACCAGTAATGTCCCTGAAATACTCCCCTTTATCGCGTTTGTGCTGTTTGACATCCCGCTGCCCCTGACCGTTGTATTGATATTATCGATCGACCTTGGAACAGACCTGCTCCCCGCGCTGGGACTCGGAGTAGAATCCTCTGAGTTTGATGTCATGTCGCAACCGCCCAGGCCGAGGGAGGAGCGCCTGCTGAGTCCCAATCTTCTCTTTATGTCCTACGGGATCATCGGCATGCTTCAGGCGGCAGCCGGATTTTTTTCCTACTTTGTGATCCTGCATATGGGCGGATGGATCTGGGGGCAGCAGCTCGCAACCACCGACCCCCTGTACCTGAAGGCGGTGACCGCATTCTTTTCAAGTATTATCATCTGCCAGATAGCGGATGTATTAATCTGCAGGACACGCAGAGATTCAGTACTTAAAAAAGGACTCTTCTCAAACCGGTTTGTGGTACTCGGTATTGTCTCCGAACTGCTGCTGCTGGGTAACATCGTGTACAATCCTTATACGCATAAATTATTCGGTACGCATCCTCTCACACTCTTTGAGCTGTCCCTGTCTATCCCTTTTGCGTTATTTATCTTCTTCGGCGATGAGTTCAGAAAATATCTGATAAGAAGAGATGTCGTATTCGTAGATAAATATCTGAACTGGTAGGGGCCTCTGCCCCTGCTTCTTCACTGTGGTAAGTTTCCCCGAAATTTAGCATATATTATAGCGGGAAACCAGTTGTCTTGGAAAAAAGAATTGAGAGCAGGCTTCCCCCATATACATCTGAAACACTATGAATGTGAATACTCAATAAAGACTTTCCCCTCATGAATTCTCACAACGCATTCAATATGTTTTACCAAGACAACTGCTTTCCCGCATGAATAACGAGGGTGAGAATTCTGTGATATACTAATCTCCATGTTCAGGGTGCGCCGAATCTATGATGACGTCCTTCCGGCCAACAGGGAGGCGATAGCACAGGTGCAGAATATCCTGAGGACACAGTTTCATCTCCTGCATGAAGATGATATCAATAAACTTCCCGAACAACTCCTCAATCCCCTGAAATACCGGTTACGTTCCATACTCCTGATCGCGGATGACGGAAAAGGCAATGTGAAGGGGTTTGCCCTTATGCAGCACGCGCCGGACCTGAATTTTTGCTACCTCGATTTCATATCCACCGATAAAAAGATCATGGGAAGCGGTATCGGCAGTGTCCTGTATGAGCGCGTCAGGGAGGAGTCGAGGTATTTAAAGACGATCGGTCTCTTTTTCGAATCACTGCCGGANNCGTTTTTACGAACGGTACGGGGCCCGTCCGGTGATCAACACCGCTTATGAAACGCCTCTTAAACCGGGAGACGACAATCCGCCGTATCTTGTCTACGATGACCTGGGGCAGAACATAAGGTTGTCCCGCGATACGGCGCACACGATCGTACGGGCCATACTTGAGAGAAAATACGGCCAGCTCTGTCCCCGGGATTATAGAAACATGGTNNAAGGAGACCCATATACAGGTCAAACCGGATATCCCGCTTGATAAACGCATCCTGCTGATAATCAACGATCAGCACTGGATACATCATGTCCAGGAGCGGGGGTATGTCGAGTCCCCGGTGCGGATTAAATCAATATTAAAAGAGATCCGTCGCACCGAATTCTTTTATGATATACAGCCAAGCCATTTTTCTGAGCGCTATATCACAATGGTGCATAACCCCAAGTATGTAGATTATTTCAAAAAAGTATGCGCAGGACTGGAACCAGGAAAATCCGTTTATCCCTATGTATTTCCCATACGAAATGCCGCCCGGCCGCCGCGTGAGCTTTCGGTGCGGGCGGGATATTACTGCATAGACACGTTCACCCCTCTGAACAGTAACGCATATCTCGCAGCGAAAAAGGCCGTGGACTGCGCCCTTACTGCAGCCAAACACATCCTTGCAGGCGCACGCCTCGCTTATGCGCTTGTGCGCCCCCCCGGCCACCACGCGGAAAGGAACGTCTTTGGGGGATTCTGTTATTTCAACTCTTCTGCAATAGCGGCAAACTATCTCAGCATGTTTGGTAAGACGGCCGTGCTGGACATCGACTATCACCACGGCAACGGCACACAGGACATCTTCTATGAACGCGCTGATGTGCTGACCGTGTCCATACACGGACACCCCAATCTTACATACCCCTACTTCAGCGGGTTTGAAGAGGAAAAAGGTGCGGGGGATGGAGAAGGGTATAATCTCAACATCCCTCTTCCGGAGAACATTGACGGCGTACGACACCGGGAAGCCCTAAAAAAAGCCGTTCGTCATATTGTAAAGTTCCGCCCCAGCTTTCTGGTTATCGCCCTGGGGCTGGACACGGCGAAAGGAGACCCGACCGGCTCATGGAACCTGAGGAGCGGGGATTTTGAAGAGAACGGGAAAATGCTCGGCGCCCTGCGCATCCCTGCCATTATAGTCCAGGAGGGTGGGTATGATACCCGCGTGCTCGGCATCAATGCGCGGAAATTCCTGACAGGCCTGTGGTCAGGCAGTGAGCTGTAATAATTTCATGCCTCCCAGTCTTAGAGTCCCCATCTCCAGTAGGCAATTGTGAGGAGGACACAGAATACGATGATGAGATTCATGTACGCGATAAAGTAAAAGGACTTCTGGGCAAACGTCTTCGGCGGCTTCAGGCTCGCATCATATGAGCCTGCAAGTTTCAGGCCCTCAAGCTTCTCCTCCCCGTGGGGGGCCTTTGCAAGGAAAGCAGTAAGGTCATTACCGGAAGCATGCTTCATGTGTGTCCCGTTTTTCCAGAGTTTGAGCCCGGCTACATCATATACCTTGTCTTTATATGCGATATAAGCCGGTCTCCCTTCTTTGCCGTCACAGGCTGATAATGTCTCTGGATCAAAAATCTCCGTTTCAATATTAACAGATTTTAGGGCGCCCTTTTTCAGTTTCGGTCCGATAAAAAGCACTACGAATGCAGCTGAAGATATCATTATAAGATAGAATATGATCTTTACGGAAAGTGCAATTCCCCATGGGCTCGTGTATAAAATACTGATACTCCTTATCCGGGAGATCGTCAGTAAGATACCTGATATCCCAACGATCGCCATAGATACTATACCAAGGGCAACCTCGCCTCTCGGCAGTCCCCGCTCGGCATATTTCGGCTTCAAAAGGAGGTGGACATAGAGTATGGTCCCGAACCACATAAATCCGGCCACGATATGAAAGCTGCCGATCATCAAGCGCACCGGTTTTTTTATCGGGCCGAGGACCCTGTACCCGCCTTTCGGCGGCCACACATGCCCCGAGGCCGCGTACTCAAGTCCTGCATCAGAAAGATCACCGCCGTCTTCCTCCAGGTGGCAGATCAGGCAGCCCTGTCTCGTCTGTTCCGCATATTCCGGCAATGCGTGGGATATTGACAGGGCAAGACAAAGGATTATCAATATGACAACTATACAAGAAACAATAAACTGCTTTGAATAATTACCGGAATTCATATGTCGTTCCCTAAATAAATGCATTTTCAATCGTGAAGTGTAACTCCCCGTGGCAAGCCACGGGGGAGTCTACAGAGACTTTGCTAAAACAGCGTATAAAAATCCAATTATTATACATATTCAAACCGGCCGGTTATGTGTCAGGACCTGGATCGATGATATTATCACTCATTATGCGGCGCACCTGCACCCCGACAGCATAAAACCGGCTTGCATGGTGAAGAACCCGCGAAACCGGCTGCTGAAAAAATGCACGCTCATGAGTCATGCTTACCCCACGAGCAGTCCTCCGGGAATAATCAAAACCGTACCGTTATCCATTTGAAAAGCGGCCGCACCGTCAATTCATCCTCTTCGATAGAATTATTACCATTCTTGTCGAGTCCCATAAAGGCTTCATCAATATTTGAATGCCTGTCCGCGTAATCCGAAAATTCAAAGAAGGTGACCCCTTTGTTTTTATCTTTATCCATCCTCCTGAACATCTCGTCGTATCTGTCCGGCTCCTCGGTATTATAGAGCCCCTTCCACTCTTCATATGAAATTTCCCTGTTCTGGTCCTCATCCAGCTTACTGAAGGCCTCCCTTTTCATGTCTTCTGAAAATTCATTACGGTCAACCGCACCGTCTTTGTTCAGATCAAGGCTCTTGAACAACTCATGCAGGGCATAGCCTTCCGATGCAAATAAACATACAAACACCATTATCATAAAACCTGAAAACTTTGCTGATGATTTCATTTTCCGTCCCTCCTTTCTCACTGCTCACCTCTCACTTCTTCTTCCCACTTCCACTCCCGTATCTCCGGCATGTCCTGCCCGTACTTCTTGATGTACTGTTTGTGCTCAATAATCTTGTCACGGATATATTGTTTTGTGTAGGCAGCGATATACCCGAGCTTCGGCACACGGTCGATCACATCCGCCACAAGATGAAAACGGTCCAGGTCATTACGCACTGCCATGTCAAAAGGCGTGGACGTGGTCCCTTCTTCTTTATAACCCCTGACATGCAGGTTTTTGTGATTGGTCCGCCGGTATGTCAGGCGGTGGATAAGCCATGGGTAACCGTGATACGCAAAGATGATGGGCTTGTCCGTTGTAAACAGGACATCAAAGTTCTTGTCGGAGAGACCGTGGGGATGCTCTTCCTTGGGCTGAAGCGTCATAAGGTCCACGACATTGATGACCCGCACCTTCAGGTCCGGCACCTGCCTGCGGAGGATGTCCACTGCGGCAAGGGTCTCAAGGGTCGGGACATCCCCGGCACAGGCCATCACCACATCTGGTTCCATACCCCTGTCATTACTGGCCCACTCCCAGATGCCGATCCCGTATGTGCAATGCTTTATCGCTGCGTCCATATCAAGCCACTGCTGCTGCGGCTGTTTACCCGCAACAATAACATTTATAAAATCACGGCTTCTCAGACATGCGTCTGTTACATAGAGAAGCGTGTTGGCATCAGGCGGCAGATATACGCGGATAATGTCCGCTTTTTTATTCACGACATGATCAATGAACCCGGGGTCCTGGTGGCTGAANNATGATATGAATAAACGCCTCGTAGCACGAGAACAGCCCGTGACGTCCCGTAAGCAGATAGCCCTCAAGCCAGCCCTGGCACGTGTGTTCGCTCAGGATCTCCATCACCCTGCCGTCCGGAGAGAGATGGTCATCCTCTGGTATGGTATCTTCCATCCAGGTCCTGTTTGTTACTTCAAACACGTCTCCGAGCCGGTTGGATGCGGTCTCATCCGGGCCGAAGATGCGGAAATTTTTACTCTCCAGATTGAGCTTCATTATGTCCCTTAAAAA
>DKBK01000020.1 GCA_002451135.1 Nitrospiraceae bacterium UBA6902 | reverse complement strand
ATCACGGCAGCCTGGGGGGCTGTCCTGTCAGGGACCAACTCTTTAAACAGCAATTCGGGAACTATTTCATAATCAGGAGACCAGCCGCTGTCTGCTGTATTACCCAAGGTGTCTCTGACTATTGTCTTTACACGGTATTGCCCTGCCTCCATGGGAGTCCAGTCCCATTTGGGAGAGGACCCTGTCTGCTCTAACTTTTCCTTCGAACCACTGAGGGTATGAAATTCGTACGTGTAAGCGCCGACACCTCCCGTTGCCCTGGCAGTCCATCGAATGGTTGACATCACGGCAGCCTGGGGCGCCTGTCTGTCAGCTGTCAGTGAGGTAAATTCAATGGGGGCAGGGATCTCCTGAGCGCTCACCCCAGGATTTTTTATGGCTGCGGAGACGGAAAGGAGAGTGAGGCAGGTAAGTAGAATAACATATGTTTTAAAAGAAATAGTTATTGAGGATATCATCCACTGCTTCTTCCGTAACATCATTCATGGGATTGCCCCCACCTCCCAAAAGCCTGTCTTTTGCGCTTATCCCGCCTTTTGTAGTGTCAGCTGACCATATGATCTTCCCTGACTGGGCTTCAATCATCTGAAGACTAAATGACACGATATTGGAAGTGGCACCGCCTGACCTTACTTCACCGTATTCCCTGACAACACCCGTAATTACCGCGTTCACCTTGGTGATAGCTCCCAGTTTTATAATTTCCTCAGTGGATGGTGTCGTAGGGGTGACAATACCTGACCGTAGTGCTGCGCGCGCGACCTCACCCGGGGGGAGGGCATACACCTGCCCTGTCGATAAAAGAATGTTGGTAAACACGTCTCTCACCCTGTCTCCTGCAGTCTTTTCAGAGGAAAGGTTTTCGAAAGGCATGACTGCAACGGTCCTTATCGCACCAAAGTCCATATTCGGATCCGCATAATATCTGCCCGATGAAGGGCATCCAGCGAAGAAGATACACAAAATCAATAATGTTACATAACGGACTACCATATTCTTTTTTAATATAACCATAATAAGTGATCCCTTCTTAACTATAGCTAATTAATAATTGCCAGTCAACGCTTATTAGATGTTTCACACAAAAATCATTTTAAGAATAAAATCCAGCCCGGAGCCTGTCTTATTGTAACATATCGGTTTTGCATTACATTACCTTTAATCAGAACGTCATGGTAAGTTTCGAAGTCAAGGTTAACAGTTTCGTTGTCTCCAATGCGGTCTCCAATGTTGAATAATAGTACGCCACATCGAGAGAGGCATACCTGTTTATGTTCCACTTTATCAAGGGCCCCATAGTTCTTTCTTCCTGATTGTCCGAAGGCCTCCGCGACTCGTTGTAAGTCAAGAAGATCTGGATGTCTCCGCCCCGAAAGGGTGACCAGCTTGCCGCATAACTTTGAAGCACCTGTTTTGAGTCCTGATCGCTCTGTTCTGAAATGCTGATCTGGCCTGAAAAGGTCAGGTTTCTGTAGGGGAAATAGGATGCACGGATATCATACGTCCGCTTCGAGTTGAAAGTCCCCTCCTCTTTAACCTTGCTATTGACCATTGAATAAGTTGCGTCGAATGAAATCTTATCATTCGGGACTACGCTGGTCTGTGTCGTGAGATATGCGTTGGTTGTCTCGCCGGCATCGGGAATATTGTCCCAGCCGTAACCCACATCGAGAAAGGCATCCCATCCTCTGTACAGCGCTGCATTTGTGCGCAGGAATATTGAACTGGTGGTCTGTTTCCCCCGGTCAGTTTTTTTCTCGGTGCGACCCATGGCAAGCGTCTGGGAGAGGGTCTCCAGATAGGTGGCTATTATGTTGACTGAATAATCATGACTGACAGTCTTTTTTGTAGTTTCATCACTGGAGGTTGTGGTACTCTCGTCACGTGACACTCTGGCAGAACCAGTAAACATTCTATTGAAAATATGGGTTACGAAAAGGCTGTTCGACAAAGAAGAAGCCCCGCTAGATTGGTCACCATTATTCTCCCGCGTGGCATACAGCAGGTTATAGCCCGCTTGGGTCTTATCGCTCAATATGCCTGCCAGACCAAGGGAAATATTTTGGGAGTTGTTAGTAGTTTTTTGATCTTCGGTTACGATGCCGGTAATTGAAGCCTCAATTTCTGTGACAAAGATATTCTCCAGCTGACTGTTTCCGATAAATGTCGCAGAAAGAGGGGTTACCACAACTTTTATAAAACGGGTGGTTACCTCGGAAAAGGATATCTCAAAACTGTTTCTAAATACAGTAAAGGAAGCCGGGAATACGGTGGTATGCAAAGTCCAGACACTTGTATCAGTGTTGTCAGGGCTTGTATAGACAGACCATGAGAACGAACTGGAGGGGGTTACAGGGATATTTCTGTCCACATAGATGCGCACATGATCGACACGCAGGGGTAACCCGAAATCAATGCCGATGTTGCGGGCTACCTCCCCGGAAGCGGCCCATCCGATATTTATACCGGTTGAGGCAGTCAGATTTCCATCTATAAGGGACGTTAAAGGAGTGAGGGCAGGCCCGTCCAGGGGAGAATCATCAGCAGAATAAAGCCCTTGTGCCGGCGATAAGGGGAATTCCGTGCTNNAATAAATCGAGCGAGTAGGATGTACTCATTTCATGAGATTCTGTCAAGACTTTAAAATCAGTGAGCTTGTCAGTGAGTTCTCCCCGTCCATAGGTATAGCTGAGAGGGAGGTTCTTGAACGAATAGGTTGCCTTTGCAGTGGACTGCGAAGTGACCGTATCGGTTGTGAGGGGATCATCATAGTTGTGCGACCGGGTGTGAAACATTCTTAAAAGGGGCAGCCCTGCCGGTCTGTAGGTGAACGACAAATCGATGCTTTCCTGAAATTCCTTTATCACAATAACGTCTGTGATATCATTCTTGGACTGATTTTTGCTATAGCCGATACCGGCAGCATAAAGGGGGCTGTTCAAGTTAATCTCCAGAAATGGTCGTATATTTTGAGATCCCCTCGTTGCGGAGAGTTCATTAGAAGAGGACGTGGAGTCATACAGTTCAAAAGAACTGCCAGCGTCTAAGGTCAGGAAGGGATAAGGTTGTCTTGAAAGGGCAATATTATAGTTCTGGCGCAATGAAGTAAAGTCGCTTCCGTTCACATTNNCCGGTCTCGTTGCTTCTGGTATCTATCTGCGAATTTGCATAATTAAATTCCGCGGCAAGTTTTATGTCCTCCGCGGCCAGTACATTCAAGGGAACAAGAAAAAAAGAGAGAAGAATCACCTTTGGTAATGATAGTAGCAGAATCCGATACCCCGCGGCACGATTACATAAGAATCTTTTTTTCAACCGCGAGCCAAAGGGCATAGCTACCTCTCACCCATGACAGCGACTGCGTACGTTCCTTCACCTGTTTCCAGTTCAGCGATAATCTTCTTGTTCGTCAGATTGATCTTCTGAAGGACCTTCCCGTCCGGAATGAGAGCAAAAAGCGTATTTTCCTGATCGTCAATGGTCATGTACGCAACAGTCCCCGCTGTGGTGATCGTATCTATAAACATTGACGTGGAGGGACTCGCAACGGATATCCGACTGCCTGTCCTGTTGCCGATATATATGAGGTTAGTCCTTGTATCCACCTTTATTGAGAGGGCCCCGCTCCCTATGAATATTTTCCCTGTTACGGAAAGGGCCGAAGGGTCGATAACCGTAAGGTCAGGGATGTCCCGGTTGATAACATAGAGTTTATCTCCATTCCTGTTGAAGGCCCCCTGGAGGGGAATCCCTTCAAGTGCAATGGTAGCAAACACCACCTTGCCGGGCATATCTACGACTGAAATAGAGCGTGACATGGAGTTCATTATATAGGTCCTTAACCCTGTGGGGTCTATAACTGCAGAGATCGGGTCTTCACCTACCTTGAGTCTTTTGACCTCAAACCGTCCCTTTGTTTCAAGTATACTTACGGTGTTTGAGCCGCGGTTTACCGATAAAAGAGTATTTCCGTCAGGGGTGAGGCAGAGGGAGACCGGTTCATCTCCGGAATTAAGGCGTATTCTGCCTGTAATTTCGCCCGTGAATATATTGATCACTTCTATTACATCATCCCCTGACAGGGCTGCGTAGGCCTGTCCGCGGTCCTGGTCAAAGACAATCCCCGCAGGGGCTCTGCCAGTAGCGATAGCGCCTACCATGAGCATCGTCTTTTTATTGAAAACAGAGACCATATTTGATTGTGGATTAGTGATGTATCCGGTCAGACTGATAAGCTCATTGCCGTATGTCATCAGGGTAAACAATGGGGTGAACATAATGCCGTCAGTTATGGACTTCAGATGATTGAAGCTCAGGAACATTGGCAGGATACGCCCGCGGCGCACCTGAAAGGGCTCGTTCACGGATACAGAACCCTCAGGAACGAGAAGTTCTGCACCTCCTTCCTTACCCTCGAGACGGGCTTTCGTTACCTTCATGCGGATCCCCTTGTATGATCCTTGGGGGATTCTTGCTGATGCGAGCAGCTTCTGAACTCCCACATGTGCCGGGCCTTTTATGGAATTAAAGGAAAGGGAAAGGGGCACAGTAGTGTCATCATCCCGGACAACAGACACCTCATCAATACTAAAAAAGAATCTGCCTGCTTCCTTTGACATTGGTTGGAGATAGAGAAGGACCTCTCCCACGTCTTTTAAAGGTTCTTTGTAGAGGAGGGGCTGAGGAACGCACGAGATGATAATAAGAAACTGCAGAAAAAGAAAAAAATATATGCCTGGTCTGGAAAAAAAAATCTTCATCTCACCATAATTCCTTTCTCCTATGGTCTGTTATGTCGGAATAAAATAATGAATACTTTATCATAAAACTCGCTGTTTTAAAAAATATTTCTGGTGTTATTGTAAGCATTTCCCAATCCGTGATAACGGATCTTAAACGAAATATAACATTAGTTGAACTTCTTATTCTCCCTTCAGTAAAGGGGGGGGCAGGGGGGATTTGTTGAGGTTATGATTAAAAAATCCCCCTTAATCTCCCTTTTCCAAAGGGGGATATAAAAAAAGGCTGCCCCGAGAATCGGGGCAGCCTTTTGAACTACGATACTAGGAAATTAATCCTGTACGTGGCACTTGTTACAGAAGTTTCTCTGCCATTCACCATATTTAGTGTGAATGTCAACTTCTCCTGTGCTGCCGTAGTAAGGTTGTGCTGTTGCAGGAATACCAC
Source organism: Nitrospiraceae bacterium UBA6902 (assembly GCA_002451135.1). Lineage (GTDB taxonomy): Bacteria > Nitrospirota > Thermodesulfovibrionia > UBA6902 > UBA6902 > UBA6902. The sequence continues at coordinate 3,076 of DKBK01000020.1, read as the reverse complement.
CAGCAGCTCTTGCTACGAGAGAGCCAGACTCTGCCATGAATTCTCCTGCCAGGTCCCATCTGCCTGCGTTTGCTGCACCAGCTGCATGCGCTCTGTGGCAGGTCAGACACATTACCTGGGCACCAGCGCCCGGGGCTGCTGTGCTTGTTACGCTGAGAGAAGTACGTGCAACTCCTACGCCTCTCTCAAAAGGAATGAGTTCGTCATAAGAAGTAGCCGCCCCTGCACAATTCCAGGTACCTGTCTTGACATAGCAGCTGTAATTTGTGCCGATGCCGTTCATGATACCATTTGCTGAGCCAGCTACGTGCTTTGTGCCCTGAGCATAAAAACCGCTGTGACAGTTTGCACACCACTCTGACATGCCTGAACCATATGCGGTATCACAACCATACGAAGCATTACCAATACATGGGCTTGAGGTAGATGTGCTGCCGTTTGTGGTAGTTGCTATAGGAGCGTTGTAATTGAATTCATAGCCATCAGCTGTTGCATTACCGGCTTCATAATCACTGTCGCCGAGGAGTCTGAAGTTACCGAGCTGTGAGCCGTCTGTAGGATCAGCAGCACCATAGGAACCGGATCCAGAGATCGGAGCTGAGCCGCCCTTTGTACCATTATGTACCTGGCCATGTGCGTCGTGGCAGCTTGTGCAGCCGAGGAGGCTTGATGAATAGGTGCCGCCCGGTGCCTTTGTATTGTCTGTTCTGAGGTCTGCGGTATAACCGAAATCAACTGCTACGATGCTGTGACCAGNNACTTGCGATGTGATAACCACCGCCGCCACCATTATGGCAGTTAAGACAGGTTGAACTTGCATCACTACCCTTTAACAGGAGTCCGTTTGCAACAGCAGAACTGCCAATCGGGTTGTCTGCTGAATTGTGCATACTGTGGCAACCGTCACAATGTGCGACACCGCCTCCGTGGAAGGCGCTTGCCATGCTGCTCATGCCGATAGTCAGCACGAGTGCGGCCATGATAATTAAAACCGTTTTTAATCCTTTCATTTGAATCCTCCAATGTGTGTTTTCTCCGGCAACCCAGCCATCCCTATGGGACCTGTCGGCTTTGTGCCCCCACCTCTCGATGGGTTTACCATTTTTCGGAGGATTGTTGATGTCGGCAAGGCCGACAGTGCGTCAGTGAAAACTGCCTGCTGCTCCTCCACCTCCTTTCCTTCAGGGGCATGGCCCCCAATTTTTGGGTCAGTCATTTGAATACTCCATTTTGTATACACTGATCCCTCTTAAAGCGCCCTGGGACACGTACACGTTTCCGTTGTTGTCAGTGTCTATATCATTAGGCACTACAAGATTCGAGGGCTGGTTCCCCCTGTATCCGAATTCTCTTAAAAAAGTTAAATCGTTATTAAATACGAGCACCACACACCTTAATTTGTCAGACACATATATATACCCCTTATTATCAGAGGCGATTCCTGCATTGATGCCAAAGGTTCCGGGGCCGCTGCCTCCCTTGCCAAAGGATTCAATCGTTCCGTCAGGTGAAAGCCTGTAGGCCTGGAACTGGACAGAGATGGTGAAAAGCATATTTCCGTCCCTGTCGACGTAGAACCCGGTCATTTCATTTTCATCCCTTTTGTTGTCCGCAACCTTTATCATGGGAGCGATATCGTAACCCTTCTCAAACTGACCATTCAGGTCTGCGACAGCGATGCTCAGGGAGTGTGTCTCGGCCATATACAGTTTCCCTTCCCTATACACAATCCGGTCAGGCATAAAATGGGACAACTCAGGAGGCAGATTCTTCAGTTCAATTGTTCCTATGGGTTCTCCCCGGTAATTGCAGCGGATGATTTTGATCTCTTTATCCATATTGGTGATTATGATTATGTTTCCGTCGTGGTCAACCGTTAAATCAGTTATAAAACCGAGACTGCCGTCATCACCGAAGACATATATTTCCATACCATTTCTGTCGAATATCTTTATGTCCCGCAGTATTGGGTCGACGATATACGTCTCCGTTCTTTCTTTATCAACAAAGATATTTACCCACTGGGCTAGTATGAGACCGTTAAAGTTGGCAAGGTTGTAGACATATGATGTCTCTTTAATGCCTGCAGCAGCAGTGAATGGAGTAAATAAGAGAAGGAAAGTGACAAGCAGGCAAACAAGAATGCCAAAACAGCGTGTACTGTACAGGCGATAACTATTCATATATGATTTATTATGAATAGCTGTCTTTTTTGCGTCCTTAATATGCACGATCCTGTCTTTCATGGCTTCATCCTATGTGCCTTCGTGTCTTTCATCTGGCCGAGTAACTGCAATGAGCATGCCAGACAAAAATTGCCCTTGAGAACCTCTAAAACATAAGGAATTCATTCATTAAATTTTTATCATTCCCTGTTCCGCCTATTTCAGGCATATGGTGATTTGACCGAAGATATCTGGTAATACGACCAGTGTCAGAGGGCCTGTCAGGCCGCAGATGTTATATTTAATCAAGTGCTGAATATAGCTAATGTCATTATATATAGGACGGTATGTAAGTAGATGAAACTGATATATGGTGGTATGCGAATTGCATGGCGTATTGTAAGGAGGAATAGGATGGTTATCAAAAATGATTAATAAAATACTGATAGTGGATGATCAGGAGTCCTTCCTCAACGGCATGTCAAAGGCGTTGAAGAGATACTGCGACTATCCCGGAGACGTGAAGACAGCGGAAAACGGGAAGAAGGCCATTGAAGAGGTGAGTACCTGTTTTTATGATATCTGTTTTCTTGACCTGAACCTTCCCGATATACACGGGCTGGATGTCATGGATAAAATAAAAAACATTTCACCCGGCACAAAGGTAGTAATCATGACGGCTGAATCCCTTGATGACGATGTAAAGATGAAAGTAGAAAAAGGGGCCTATCTGTATATCTCTAAACCCGTTGAACTGGATGACATCAGAAACTTTATCCGTAAAGAATCTGCGGGAAGTGACGAGTCAATGGAAAAAGAGAATATTGAACAGGAGGCCCGGGATCTCGATAAAGGGGATCAGCAGGGAGCGGAGAGAAGACAGTACACGCGGCTCCCCTGCGAGAGGGTCG
>DKBK01000134.1 GCA_002451135.1 Nitrospiraceae bacterium UBA6902 | reverse complement strand
TGTCATCTTTTTCTAAGTGTCACGCCGACGCCCGCGGCCTGCATGTTCAGAAAGATGGTCTCAAGACGCGGGTCGGAGGTTATTGCCTTTATATATATCGGGTCTGCCATACGCGGGTTCATGTTGTGGGCTATGATGAGTCCCCCGGGACGCACCAGGGGCAATAGTTTATTCAGGTAGTCGATGTAGCCGGTTTTGTCTGCATCGAGAAATACCATATCAATCGGGTCCTTCAGTTTCGTGACCTGCTCATGGGCATCCCCCTCAATGAGGGTCACGATCTTGTCAACGCCCGCCCGCCTGAAGTTCTCACGGGCCAATGCAGCGCGTGCGGCATCGATTTCGTAGGTGGTGAGTGTGCCACCGGTTTTATGTAATGCCAGACAAAACCATATCCCGGAGTACCCGTTGGACGTTCCTATCTCAACCACATGCTTTGCATTGGCTGCCTCGGTCAGCAGCCTCAGCAGCCTGCCGTCTTCTACAGGGACATTCATCATCCCCGGTCTCTGTTTTTTGTCCATATCGTCAAGTACAGCGAGGATTTTCTTTTCTTCTTCTGATGAAGGCAGAGGCTCCCCGGCCCTGACAGGAGTAATAATGGTTGAACAGCCTGACACAATCATCAAGACTGAAAATACCAATAGTGTCTTCTTTAACATGGTATCCTCCTTTTGATATTTACGAATAGATGATTACATTTTTCTAAATGATGCCATATCTTATGGTTCAATCATCATCATGTTTGTCATNNCAATCCTGATAGTTGCTGATGCCTTCTTCCAGATGTTCCTCCTGAATCTTTCCGGGGGAATGTTCATGGCAACCATAACACGTGTACTCCCGGTAATTATTGTCCCGGTGGCATGTCTGACACTCAGACCTGTGATTGCCATCAAAACGGAAATATTGCGCATGATCAAGGGTTGCGGGACGCCAGCGGTCAGTGAAATGACATTGAGTGCAGTTCTGATTCCCTGTCTGGTGCAGATCGTCAAAGGGGCTCCGGTGACAGGATACGCATTTGCTTATGCTCTGTCCTTTCAATGAATCATGAGAGGTTTGTTTATCCCCTTCCAGCCGTACATATGTACTGTCCGTTAACGTATTTGCCGAAGCATGCCGGTCTTTTATGGACCGTAATATGATTTTGGACTCTTCTTTATCCCCGCCCGGGTGGCATAAAATGCAGTTCTGATAACTGTATATTTTTACCTTTTCGTGCGCCCGGCGGATCTTCGCAGGTGAATGTTCATGACATCCGTAGCACGTGTATTCCTTATAATTATTGTTTTGATGACATGATGCGCATTCAGCTAAATGGTCTTTGTCAAAACGGAAATACCGCCCATGATCGAGTGTCGCCGGACGCCACTGCGCTGTGGTATGGCACTGGCTGCATACCTGTCTGTTCTTTACATGCAGATTATCAGCTGGCCCTTTATGACATGCCGTGCACTGTTTGATGTTTACCCCCTGAAGCAGGTCATGAGAAAACTGACGATCTGTTTTCCCTGTATCCCTCCCTTTATGGTCCGGATGACAGGACAGGCAGGTGTCTGCTGAAAACAGATGATGAAAAGCGGCCTTCTGCTGTCCTGGTATTGCTTCAATAATGACTCCTGCCGTCGTTACCCTTCCGATGTCAGCAGGCTTGTGGCATACCATGCATTTTTCTCCGGGAGTCCCCAAAAAAATCGTATGACATTTCATACAGTCATCTTCGAGCTGCTGATGACCTCTAATGAGATCCCCGGGGTTAATTGTCTGCCTGGGGAACAGGTAAATCAGTAATACGGCAATGATGGAAGTTATTACTACGGCAGTTGTCTTTATCATCAGTTCCACCTCCAGAACAGAAAAATGATTAAAATATGCAGGGCGGCGGAAGCGGCAAATATTATTGTGATGGGTTTATGGACTGACTTCCATTTTTTCATGGCATTGACTGCTAATGCTTCCCAGAAGATTTTCTTTTCAATTTCTTCAGATGACAGTCCGCTTTTGGCCAACTCGTCTTTTCTCTTGCTCAGCGTATCAGTTGATTGTTTGAGCAGATATTTCCCAACCAGTCCGCTGATTACGGCTACAAGCATTGCTGCGGCAGCGGCCCATGGCAGGATTGCATTAAAATGGATGCCCCCGTGAGCGAGGACCATAAGGGCCCCTGTCCATGCCAGGTACTCATGCGCTCTCAGAAAGGTCTTTATCTTTCCGAATGTAATGATCTTTTTCTTTCTGAGAGAATACGAAAAGGAAAGAACGATCAGACATGTCCCGAAAATTCCCATATACTGTTCAACCCATAGGGTTTGTGTATAATGCAGGAGATAATCTATGGTGAGCGTGAGTGCGAGCAGCCACGCGAGCCAGAGGACAAAGGGCTGAATGTCTTTAGTCTGCTGCGCTTTCATCAAAACCTCTTTTTGCCTTTAATTGATTACCTGGCGCTTCTTCCTTAAAAAAGAAGATCCTCCGCCATACCGGACGGCCTGTTACTGAATGCAGCAGCACCGCGCCTATATGTATTGAGAGATAGACCGGGATGAGAATTTCTCCTGCTTCATGCACCTCTTTTATGCTGTGCACAAGTCCTCTGGCCTTGCCCCCCGGTTCAAGCAGGAAAAACATAAGTGCACCGGTGGCCGCGATACCCGTAAACACGAGCACACCAAAGAACTGAACAAGCCCTGCAAGTCCCTGATGGCTCAGGCGGTCCGGAAGCCTGAACTTTAATAGCCCCGCCACATCTTCGAGGACTTTCAGGAGCCTTTCTTTTGTGTAAGGCACCCAGCTTGAAAACCGGCTTTTCGCAGGACCGAATGTGCAGTATGCAATGTAGAGCAGGAATGATGACGCAAACCCCATCCCTATCCATCCATGTGCGGTAAACCATACATGCGTTAATTTCTTGTAATCATCCGCTGCATCACCTGTAAGCCAGGCGGCTATCCCGAACAGGACCATTGCAAGATGGCACATGCGTATAAATCCGTCCGGCCCCTGTTCCACAGTATACATTTCGTTTCTCTTCATACATCCTCCTTTATACCGAGATTCCCCGGCCGGCCATGTCGGCAGTGGCAATGCACCGCCTGCGGCCTACTTCCTCTTCGTGTCGATTTCGATCTCGTAAGCGGTAATCGTTTCACCGCTCCGTATGCCTTTTACTCTCACAAACACCCCGACAGCCGCCTTACCGCCTGTTTCATCTATGAGTGTTTTATTGTCCACTTTGATTTTTCTGCCGTCTATGATCCACGATCCTTCGTAACCTGCCTGAGGCATGGCTTCTATCACTCCCTGCAGCCTGCTGTTAAAGACCCTCTCATGATGAGGGGCATAATCACGGGGTTTAATGTCAGAGGCCTTTCCCTGGGATGGAGTAACCTCGCGATCTCTTTTCTCTCCCTTTACCTCAATCTCATAGGCAGCAAATTTATCCCCCGAGTAATTGCCCTCTACCTTCACTAATGCCCCGACAGCAACCCTGCCGTACTTTTCCTCTATCTTTGTATGTCCGGTAACGAGTATTTCTCTGCTGTTAATTATCCAAACTCCCTGCCATCCTTCTTCCGGCAGCTTTTCAATGGTCCCATAGAATTTCCCCGGATAAGCGCCCTGTGTGAAGTCTTTGCTCTGCTTAATCTCAATCTTGAATGCAGTAAAGATATCTCCTGTCTGCTGTCCCTTCACTTCTGCAAAAGCTCCTGCAGATGCCCTGCCGTGCTTTTCCTCTATAACAGTNNGAATAGTTCATTTGACTCACTGACTCTCCCGTATTTTGGGCCGCTGATAGTCCCGCATATGATAAAAGAGCCAGGCCCAGCATAATGATAAACATGCTTTTCATTATTTCCTCCTCTGTAAGGGTTGGTTAATTTTTAGAATTTCTTCCCGAATCCTTGAACTCATCTTAACAAGGAATCATTAAAGAAATATTAAAGAAGTCCTCTGTGCGCTCATTTGTGAATAAAAGCTGCCCCCCGAAAGCTGTTCATTAGACAATCCACCGCGTTTGATGGTATGTTATTTCCATGAAGGCAGGCTTCTATCAGTTCGGTCCGGAATTCGGAGAAAAAAAGAAGAATATCAATAAAGTAGTATCCGCGATAAAGGATGCTGATGTTCAGCTCCTTGTGCTCCCGGAGTTTTTTGCCACCGGTTACCAATTTGTCTCTAAAGACGAGGTAGCTGAACTTTCGGAACCTGTCCCAAAGGGTGATACCACACAAGCCCTCCTGCAGGTATCACGTGAGAAAAATATGTATATTGTTGGGGGTCTTCCCGAACGGGCCGGGGACACATTTTATAATTCGGCGGTCTTTGCGGGACCTGAGGGATTTATCGGCCTTTACCGGAAGACGCATCTATTTTTTGAAGAGACACTCTACTTTTCTCCCGGTGATACAGGGTTCAGGGTCTGGGACACAAAGATCGGACGCATAGGGATCAAGATATGCTTTGACTGGTTCTTCCCCGAATCCATGAGGAGCCTCGCGCTTCTGGGCGCCGAAATAGTAGCCCACCCCGCAAACCTTGTGCTGCCGTTCTGCCCTGACTCCATGCCGGTCAGGTGTCTTGAAAACAGGGTGTTTGCCGTTACGGCAAATCGTATAGGCACGGAACACAGAAAGAAAGATCACTCTCTCACATTCATTGGCAAAAGCGAGGTTGTTTCCCCAAGGGGGGAAATCCTGGTCAGGGCCCCGGATGATGAAGAGGCGCTTATGGTTGTGGATATTGATCCGGAGACGGCACGTGACAAGGCGTTGAATCCGTATAATGATCTGTTAAAGGCCAGGAGGCCTGATCAGTACGGACCGATTTATTAAACTAACTCTTCGGAATATGAGTCCCTTACGAGCTTGCTCTCTTTCNNACTCAAAAAAGCTGTAACTACCTATCGGCGGCATTAAAGAAAATAGACGTATAAGCTTTCTTTGTATTAGTGGCGGCAGCGAGTTGAAACTCAGCCATCGTGAACTTTTAATGGTAGTTTTTGTTATTGATAGTACCGTCACTTCAGTATAATAATGGATATGAAATTGAGGATCATGCATGCTTGTCAATTAATTTTGAGAGAAGGCAAGGTCAACAATAA
>DKBK01000113.1 GCA_002451135.1 Nitrospiraceae bacterium UBA6902 | reverse complement strand
GATACATATTCACGAATGATATGTATCACGTCATCATATTGACAGGATTGTCACAGAAAGCAATACCGGGACAGGACATATTGGGAGAAGACACATGGGCGCATGACAAGGCAATCGGGTGTAAGATGATCACCCCGGTTTCTCACCCTGCCCTGCATATCGTCTGTTACAAAGGCAGCTCCTGAAGTTATCTGACCTCTTACCATGGATTCACATACGGGATGCTGTCTATATTCGTCGAACCTGCGCCCTGCCGGGTGCGCAATTAAAAAGAGAGTCAGGAAAACCCTGACCCTCTCATTCCCTCAGCTCACTTATTTCTTACCGCAGCCCGGCCCTCTCCATGATCATCGGCACCTTGTCTTCCATACCGATTGCCATGATATGCACGCCGTCGCATATTTTCTCGTCATTCAGCTGCCGGATATGCCTGGCCGCTATGTCTATCCCCGTATCAAGCGCCTTCTCCTTACCCGCTGCCTTCAGCTCTTCGATTAACTCCTGAGGGACGGTGATGCCCGGTACATTCTTGTTCATGAAATTGGCCATGCCCGCGCTCTTGAGGACTACGATGCCCGCCAGCATTTTTACGGGGAATTTTCTTGCGTAGGCCATGAAGTTCTTGAATTTCTCCATGTCATAGATCGCCTGGGTCTGAAAGAACTTTGCGCCTGCCTTCACCTTCTTTTCAAACTTGACAAGCTGGGGTTCAAGCGGGTTCGCCTCAGGAGTGACTACCGCGCCTGCATAGAAATCAGTAGCGCCCTTCATCTCATTGCCTGACATGTCCCTGCCGATGTTCATCCCTTCAACTATTTTGAGAAGTTGAACGGATTCAACATCATACACGGACTTTGCCTGTTTATGGTCTCCCGCATGTACATGGTCTCCTGTCAGGCAGAGGACATTATGTATACCCAGCACGCTCGCGCCGAGAAGGTCCGCCTGCAGCCCTATTCTGTTTCTATCCCGGCAGGTCATCTGCAAAATGGGCTCCATGCCGTTATCAAGGACTATCTTGCAGACAGCCAGCGAGCTTATCCTCATTACGGCCGACTGGTTGTCTGTTACATTCGCCACATCTATTTTGCCTTTGAGAACCTCGATATGATGGTACATCTCTTTGATGTCAGTTCCCTTGGGAGGGCCTATCTCGGCGGTGACGGTAAATTTGCCTGAATCAAGAATCTCTCTGAAGCTCACTTTTTGATCTCCTCCAGTAGTTTGACTTTGAAATTTCTCGGCCCCTGAGCCTTTGACCAGTCCTTGGCGTCAACGATCTCATTCATCAGATCAAGCCTGTTTAACTGCTTGAGCCTGTCATATATCTGTACCCATGCGCATTTTATGTCCGGGCTTACTTCACAGCTGCCGTTGTTCGTGCCGCCGCACGGCCCGTTCAGAAGCGACTTGGAACAGCGGGCTATGGGACATATCCCTCCGGTGAGATGCAGGATGCAGTTACCGCAGCCCGCACACAGCTCTGTAAATTCCCCGGACCTTGGCACGGCCCCGAAAAACTCCGTGTTAATGGCCGGGAAGACCGGGATATCACCGATGTGCTCGGACAGGAGATTCACTCCCACTCCGCACGCAGTGGAAAGTATCAGATCGTACGTGCGGACATTGTCCATGCCAGGCTGAAAGAATTCAGGTTCACAATGCCTTTCAACCGCAGCATGATTTATCTCTATGGCAGCTCCTTCCTGCGCTGCCCGCATCCGGAGCAATGAGGCCAGTATTTCCGCCTCCTTGCTCCCGCCGGCATGACATATGGCCACGCATGTATTGCAGCCGAATACAAGGACTTTTTTGAAGTCCTTGACCATGTTCCAGATTTCTTCAAACGGTTTCTGTTCGCCTGTGATCATTTCTCATCACTCCTTTATGTTCCTTTTAAGACGGTATGTTGCAAGCCATATGGGTGAGGGACCGAGACCGCGGATCTTTTCGGTGAACTCGTTGCACATCTCCGCCCAGCGGGGACCCATGGCTGCCGACAGATTGAACATCTCAAGCCGTTCAGGGTCGATTCCTACCTTTGCCAGCAGGCCCTTTACATGTTCCACCCTCTTTGCTGCGTATGTATTACCTTCCAGGTAATGGCATTGTCCCTGCAGTCAGCCGGCAACAAATACGCCGTCTATGCCTTTTTCAAAGGCCCTCAACACGTATATCTGGTCCAGCTTGCCTGTGCACGGAAGACGTATTATTTTTACGTTGGGTGAATAAGACAGACGCATAACGCCCGCAAGGTCCGCTGCCGCAAACGCGCAGTAATGGCACGCAAAGGCCAGGATATTCGGTTCCCACCCTTCCGGTGTCTCATGGGACTTCTCTATCGAAGGGGCCTTTGCCTGTTCCGATGATTGAACAACCTTATCCATTCTTCAGTTTTCCTTCCTCATTATTTATGCGTATACAATTCATGATTTCATCCTCCGACCACTCCGGACTCGCACTCTGAGGCTGCGTCAATCATGGCGAGAATCTGGTCGTCGCGGAAGTTATTAACCTGAAACGCCTTTGCCGGGCAGATGGCCGCACAGATGCCGCACCCCATGCATTTGACCTCATTGTGGGCGATCTTCCCGTCTTCGCCGATATAGGGCGAATCAAAGGGACAGACCCTGAAACAGCCGAGGCATGACATGCAGAGTTCTTTCTTGTGCTTGGCTATAATTCCCGAGACGGCAAGGCTTTCATGAGACAGTATCACCCCTGCACGTCCCGCTGCTGCCAATGACTGTGTTATGGTCTCGTCAAGGTTCTTGGGGGCATGCGCAAGTCCGCAGACGAAGATACCTTCACTCGGAAAGTCAACCGGACGCAGTTTTACATGCGCCTCAAGGAAATACCCGTCCTGGTTGCGCGTCACTTTGTACATCTTCCCTGTATTCTCCGTTGTTGGATGGGGCCTCAGGCCTGTGGAAAGCACAAGCCAGTCCGCATCAAGCTGTAATTCCCTGTTGAGCATATAATCATGTGTCTTTATTTTAAACCTATTGCCCTCCTGTTGGACCAAGGGTTTGTTCTCAACATCATAACGAACAAACAGGACACCGATATCACGGGCCTTTTTATAATAATCCTCGCGCAGTCCGTAGGTACGGATGTCCCTGTACAGTATCATGACCTGCGAACCGTGGTCCTTTTCCTTTATCGCAATCGCGTTCTTTACCGCGTCCTGACAGCATATTCGCGAACAGTACTGATACGGCTCTTCACGCGAACCGACGCACTGTATCATCACATACTTTCCTCCCGGGTTGAATTTTTCACCCGATGCAATTCTTCTTTCGAGTTCCCTCTGTGTAATTACCTTCTCGCTCTCAGATGAGAGATATTCCGTCGGCGCGTACTCGGTTCCGCCTGTGGCAAGGATTATAGCTCCGTGAGTTATCACCGTTTCATTCGCAAGGGTCGTTTTGAAATTACCTACAAACCCCTCAGTCTTCTTTACCTGCGTGCCTGTGTGAACGGTGATGCGCTGGTGGCCCCGGACCTTTTCGATCGTTGCCTTGAGAAACTCCTGCACATCATTTCCCTCCAGGGTGCGATATACGTTTCTTGCAAGGCCTCCGAGCTCTGATTCCATTTCCACGATATGCACGTCAAACCCCTGGTCTGCAAGCGACAGGGCCGAGGTCATCCCGGCAATACCGCCGCCTATGATCATGCAGGAAGGGGTCACGCTCACACTGTCGGTCTTTAGAGGCTTCTGCAGACGGGACTTTGCCACAGACATCTTTACGATACCGATCGCCTTTTTTGTCGCCTCTTCCTTCTGCCCCATATGACACCATGAGCATTGCTCCCGTATGTCAGCAAGGTCAAAAAGATATTTGTTCAGTCCGGCATCACGAATAGTCTCCTGAAATAAAGGTTCATGCGTTCTCGGCGTACATGAAGCGATTATGACCCTGTTGAGGTTATTTTCCTTTACCACTTCTTTTATCACCGCCTGATTGTCCTGTGCGCACGCGTATATGGTGTTTGTTACATATGCGACATCAGGCAGTTTTTTTGCTGCTTCGACAACTTCGTCTATCTTCACCGTTGCGGCTATATTAGTTCCGCAATGGCACACAAAAACCCCTATCCTCGGTTTCTCTCCTTCAACATCCTTTTCAGGGAGCAGTTCCTTGTGGACTGCCTCTGTGCCGCGCGCCTCCGCAAGCAGCGCCATTGCCTCTCCAGCCACAGCACTCCCCTGCATTACGGTATCAGGAATGTCTTTCGGACCCTGATACGTACCGGTGACAAAAATTCCGTCGCGCGATGTCTGCACAGGACGAAGGGGTGAGGTCTTTGCAAAGAGGTATGGATTTGTTTCAATACCGAACGTCTTTGCGAACTCTGCTGCGTTTTTATGTGGCTCAATCCCTATTGAAAGGACCACCATGTCAAATGATTCATCAATGAGCTTCCCTTCTTCGTCAGCGTAGCGCATCAGAAGGTTCCCTGTCTCTGGCTCTTCCTTAACCCCGGAGATCATGGCCCGAAGATAACGGACCCCGTATTCATTCTTTGCGCGCTCTACGTATTTATCAAAATCCTTTCCAAACGCCCTCATCTCCATATAAAAGATGGATGGTTCAATGTGCTTATCATGCTCCTTTGCAATGATGGCCTGTTTGGTCGCGTACATGCAGCAGACCGACGAGCACCAGGGGTTCGCGTTATGAGAGTCCCTTGAGCCGACACACTGAATCCATGCGACCTTTACTGGATGTCTTTCGTCAGAGGGGCGCTTCACCTCTCCTTTATATGGACCGGAGGCTGAGAGTATCCTCTCAAACTGGAGGGATGATACCACATTCTTCCAGCGTCCCAGTCCGAGTTCGCCTCGCACCGCAGCGTCATAACGGTCCAGACCGGGAGACAGGATAATCGCGCCCGTGCTGATTTCAATCTCTTTTTCTTTATCTTGATAGTTTATCGCGCCTGCCTTGCATGCCTTTTCGCACAGGCGGCAGGTCCCCTTGGTTAAATAAAGGCAGTGCCTCGCGTCAATCGCCCTCGTATTCGGCACGGCCTGGGCAAAGAGGGAATAAATGACCTTGCGCTTTCCAATCCCCTGATCAAATTCGCTCGGGAGTTTTTTGGGGCATTTTACCTCGCAGTCGCCGCAGCCTGTGCACTTATCAGGGTCTACATAACGGGGCTGAAGTTTTACCCTGACCTTAAAATCACCTGGTTTGCCCTCGACAGATACTACCTCTGCCAGTGAATGAACATCTATATTGATATGACGACCGACCTCCACCATCTTAGGGGAGATCATGCACATCGAGCAGTCTCCTGTGGGAAAGGTCTTGTCCAGCATCACCATGGTGCCGCCAATGGACGGGTCTTTCTGAATTAAATGTACCTTGAACCCGCTGTCCGCAAGGTCAAGGGCTGCCTGCATTCCTCCAATGCCTCCGCCTACAATTACAACAGAACCGTTTTTGTGAGAGGATATTTTATCGTTCATAGCAGTTTCAACTCCTTGAGAAGTCCGAGGGCTTCCGTGAAATGTCTGTCAACCTGCATCTCCAGCGGGTCCATTCCCATTGAGATGCCGATAAGTTCTGTTATGAAATATACAGGCAGGCTTTTCGATATTCCGTATTTCTCGCGGACCTCGTCCTGGTATGCGTCGAGATTCAACTGGCACATGGGGCAGGTAGTCACAAAACAGTTTGCTCCCCTTGCCAGGGCGTCCTTGAGTATCTTCGCCATGAGTTTCAGCGCCATGTCCGCGTCGTTTACCGATGCAGAGGCACCGCAGCAGTCGGTCTTATAGCCCCAGTCAAGCGGCTCTGCCCCGACCGCCTTCAGAAGGCCCTCCATTGACAACGGGTTTTCAACACTGTCTGACACCGGCATGTCCGAGGGGAACCGTGTAAGCAGGCACCCGTAATAACAGACCGGCTTGAGTCCTGCGAGCTTCTTGACTGCCTTTTCCGTTATTTCATTCTTTCCGGCCAAGAGGACTTCAAGGATGTTTGATATCTTTATTTTGCCTTCCACCTTTTTTGAGAGCTCGGCATTGATCTCTGACTTTAATGCCGGATCTCCGGCAAGGGCCTTTTGCGAAACGAGGGTCCTGCTGTAACAGGATGAGCAGGGGATCATCATCTCGGACAGCCCTGTGGCATCGGCAATGCCCAGATTCCGTGCAGCGAGGGCAATCGCAAGAAAATCATCTGTCTTGCTCGCGGATGTGGCCCCGCAGCAGTTCCAGTCCTCTATTTCACTGAGTTCAATGCCTATTTTGTTCAGAACGCTCTTTGTCTGAATATCATACAGTTTTGAAGAAGCGTGTAATGAACATCCGGGATAATATGCTATTTTCATACCTAACCCTTTGCCCCCCGCTTCTGGGCCGCTTTCATGAAGAGGCGTTTCATCTCGGACTTCCCTTTTGTCCTCTCAAGTTTAAAATGCATCCTTTTTTTCCTCAGCATTGAGCGGCCGAGCTTTGAGGTACTTTTAATATCCTCTTTCACCGCCTTCAATCCGCCTTTTTTAAAATTTTCTATTTCATACAGCGCCATAAATTCCAGTTCATTGCTCCTGCCTAAATGTGATACCGACTTTACAAAAGAGGAGTGGAAAGATGCGACTCTGGGGATGTGAGGCTCAATATGCGCTTCCTTGGCCATCTGTTTGAGCGTCTCATTTATCTTCGCTGTCTGTATGTTGTTGGGACAGCGGGTGCCGCACGTGTAGCAGGCTACGCATCTCCATATGAGGAGGTTGTTTAACGCGTCATCTTTTTCCCCGAGCAGCACCATCCGGACCAGGCGGTCAGGAGTGACCCCTGATTCATCCCCTACAGGACACCCAGCGGCACAACGTCGGCACTGGTAGCAGGACATCAGGTTCTGCCCCGAACGGTCCATGACCTCTTTCAGGAGCTCATCTGAAGTTTCTGCGCTATATTTCAAAGTTGAGGTTGACATGATTATTCCTCGGATCCAAATTTATTGAGCAGTTCAGGTCTGGCCTCAGGCCTCCCTTATATAAATGTACTATATTAAAATACGACCGGTAAAATCCAGATGCTATCTAAGCTGTCACTCCTGCATGGAGCTTTGCCGACCTGACCGTGTTCTTCATAAGCATGGTAATGGTCATTGGTCCCACTCCGCCGGGCACCGGTGTGATAGCTCCTGCTATCTCCTTGGCAGCGTCAAAGTCAACGTCTCCTTTAAGAATGGGGATCATCTTGCCGGTCTTTTCGCTTTTCTTCTCCCCGACACGGTTGACACCCACATCAATAACACAGGCNNATGAGGATATCAGCGCGTTTACAGTGGGCCTCAAGGTTTTTCGTCCCTGTATGAACGACTGTCACCGTGGAGTTTGCGCCTTTGCCCTTTTGAAGCATGATGTTGGCTATGGGTTTGCCCACAATATTTGAGCGGCCTACAACAACGACTTCTGCTCCATTCGTATCAAAACCCGCGCGCACAATCAATTCCTGAATGCCTGCCGGTGTGCAGGGAAGAAATTTTGCTTCCTTGCCGCCTATCATCAGCCGTCCGACATTGACCGGGTGAAAGGAATCTACGTCCTTGTCAGGGTCTATCGCATTGAGCACCTTCTTTTCATCTATATGCTTCGGAAGCGGCAGCTGAACAAGGATGCCATGAATCTTCGGGTCTTTGTTGTACTTGTCGATAAGCTTAAGCAATTCCGGTTCGCTCATTTCCGCGTCCTGATCGTCCTGTATTGAATGAAAACCGAGATCATGAGCGGTCTTCTGCTTCGCAGTAACGTAACTGACCGAGGCGGGATTTTTGCCTACCAGTATGGTCACGAGTCCCGGCACAACACCCTTCTTGTCCTTCAGTTCTGCAACTTCCTTTTTGAGCTCTTCCCTTATCTGTGCGGCGATCTCGGTGCCGCTTATGATCTTTGCAGACATAGTATTCCTCCTTCTTCGTTGCAACAATTTCGCATTTACATCGTAATGCGTAATCCGTGATGAGCAATCTGTAACATCATGTATGCGAACTCATTACTGATAACGCGTCACGCCTTACGATATCAGTCCCTTTTCTTGATCAGTTCAAGAAATTCAATTCTTGTTGATTCCTTTGTGCGGAAGATCCCTCTGACGGCCGAGGTCAATGTCCTCGCATTGGGCTTTTTGATGCCCCTCATGGAAAGACAGAGATGCTCAGCATCAATGATGACCATGGCCCCTTTCGGTTTCAGTTTTTCCATTATCAGGTCTGCAAGCTGTGCGGTCAGGCGTTCCTGGACCTGCGGTCTCTTTGCAAAAATTTCCATGGCCCGCGCGAGCTTGCTCAGTCCGACGATTTTACCTCCGGACGGGACATAGGCGATATGGGCTTTGCCTATAAAAGGGAGTAAATGGTGCTCGCATACGGAATAAAAAGGGATATCCTTCAAAATAACCATCTCATCATGACTCTCCCCTTCAATCGGTTTTAATATTTCCTCGGTAGGGGTCTGAAGCCCGGAAAATATTTCCTCATACAGGTCTGCGATACGTCTCGGCGTATCTTTTATGCCGGGGCGTTGAGGGTCTTCGCCGATTCCTTCGAGAATCAACCTCACGCCTTTTTCAATTTTTTTCTTGTCCATCAGGGGTCTCTCTTTTCAGGAAAACAGTTAGAAAGTTTAACATTTGAAGGCAATTAGTGTCAAAAGGAGTGTTGGATTTTGATTGACTGCACTCTCAATACCAGGCGGACATCCTTAGGGCCGGATGAACGATATATTCAGCTTAATGTGATGCGCATCGGATCAGTCTCTTCTCAGTGACAATCATGTCCATTTTAATATCATGGGATTCCGA
The DNA here is from genome assembly GCA_002451135.1 of Nitrospiraceae bacterium UBA6902. GTDB lineage: Bacteria > Nitrospirota > Thermodesulfovibrionia > UBA6902 > UBA6902 > UBA6902. Next base: position 14,870 of record DKBK01000113.1, on the reverse strand, counting down.
TGGAATTTCCTCAACAATCTGTTCTTCAAAGGCAAGAGCGATAAGACATGGGGATGGAGGTTGGGGGGTGCGCGCCGGTTCTTTTTTACTGGTCTCGGATCCCCGGTCCCCAATACCTGATAAAAGTCTGTCATAATAGCCCCCGCCGTATCCGAGACGGTTGCCTTTTATATCAAATCCTACACCCGGAATTATTATCAGGTCAACTGCATTGAAGTCAACTCTCCTGTTTTCCTTGATCCCCGGTTCAGGAATACCCATATAGCCGCGAACGAGTTCCGAGGCATCTCTGACCTCATAGAGTTCCAATACTCTGTTTTTTGAATCAACGAAAGGCAGAATTAATTTCTTGCCGAAGGCTATTACATTCTGAAGAAATCTCTTCGTGTCTGCTTCTGAACGGAACGAGACGTACATCATTACATTCTCCGCCCTCCTGAACTCTTCAAGAGCAGAGAGCCTTTGCCAGATTGCTGCATCTTTCTGTGCTTTCAGCGCCGGCGGGATGGCATCTCTTTTTCTTAAAAGCTCTGCCCTGATGCTTTTCTTCAAACGAGTTTCTCTAGGGATGATTTTATCTTGAGGGCTTCATTAAATGTCTGTTCGGAAGCCTTATGGGAGGGCAAGCCCTGGATATCCGATTCCATGATGCTGTCGTTAAAACTCATAGATCCAAGAAACTCCATATCGTTCAGCTCATTTTTTATAAATGTGACGTCTTCTTCTTTTCTGACCTTGTTCGCGATGATAAAAACCCTCTTGACTCCGAGGCCTTTTGCAAGGTCTTTGACTGCGTGCGCGGTCTGGATACTCCGTTGTCCCGGCTCAACAACAACAAGAAACGCGTCAACGCCCTCAGCTGTTCCCCGGGTAAAGTGCTCGATGCCCGCCTCCATATCAACAATGACAATCTCGTCCCGCTCCACGATCAGGTGTTTTAAGAGTCTTCTTAAAAGTGCATGCTCAGGACAATAACAGCCTGAAGCCGCAATCTTTGATTTGCCCATAACCAGCAGGGTGATGTTGTTCAGTCTGAAACCAAAACCCTCCGGAATATCATCTACCCGGGGATTGATCTTGAATATCCCCCCGCTTGATCCGGGTTTGGCGCCGGTCCTTTCTTCAATCAGGTCGGCCAATTCTGCTATGGGTTTGACCTCATTGATTTTATCTCTGGGAATACCAAGGGCAGCGGCGAGGTTCGCGTCAGGATCCGCATCAACGGCAATCACCTTCTTGCCCTCTGATGCATATATATAACTTAGAAGAGCGGAGACTGTTGTTTTTCCGACACCGCCCTTGCCCGTGACAGCNNGGGCACTATAAAAAAGCTCCTCTCACGTGTTTGAACAATCTTTCATCAGGAGCAAAAATTAATGGTCGAGAGTGCCATTAGTATATGAAGGGCAATCATTGCGCATCTAATTAAGTTTGAACGAAATATTTCCGATATAAATAGAAATATTTTCTTGGACGGGACTATTCGGTAACGGGAAATAATCCAGTCAGGTAGTAAGCAATGCACATTAAAAACATATTTAAGACAAAATCATTACATGTTCCGCAACCGTCAGATCATTTTAACCTTCAAAAGTATTTTACTTTTTACAGTATAGTTTTTTTTGTGTTATTCACGGCGTTATTAGGTGTAGTTTTCATAACTCACGAAAAGAAGATATTAATTAATTCCGCAATTTCGGCGGCTAATGAATTTGCCCTCCAGCTTAATTATCGTGTACAAGAGGAAGGTGCTGTTCCCATTATAATGACGCTTAACAGTTTACCTATTGAAAGATCTCGTGATTATGAGAAATTGGATAAAATCATTAACGAATATTTATCCGAGTTCCCTGATGTTGTGAAAATCAAGATATTTGACAGGACCCGACGGACTGTCTACTCAACTGAATCTGAGATCATTGGCACAGTTAATACGCATGATCAGCTTAAAATGGCTTTGACCGGTCAAACAGCTTCGGTCTTAACAAGACGCATGCGGCCGATGACCATCGCCAGTGCAGAAAGCGGAAAAAAGCATGAAGTTGACATCCTGGAAATATATCTTCCGATTTATAAAAGCAAAAAAAATACGGAACTTCAAAAAAATGTCATAGGGGCCTTTGTCGTGTATAAAGATGTAAGCAAAGTTATGTATGAAGCAAAGAAGGGGGGGTATACTATCTCCCTGTTGTTTATCATATCCATGAGTATCCTTTTCCTTATATGGCAGATGATTATCCGGAAGGCAGACAGAATTATAAAACTAAAAAACTCTAAGATAAAAAAATATAACAGGGAACTCGAGGAAGCACAGCAGAAAATAACCGAGAGTATTGATGAAGTAATTAAAAATGAAAGTTTTCATGTCAGATATATGAACGAGCACCTGAAAAAATGCTGGGAGTCAAAGAAATGCAGCAAGAAAGATTGCCCCAGTTATGAATCAAGCGATCTCAGATGCTGGCAGGTCGCAGGCACATTTTGCGGGGGTGAAGCGCAGGGAGTATTTGCCCAAAAATACGGGGACTGCAAACTTTGTGACGTCTTTCAGCATGCGTTAAGTAACAGAATTAACAAGATTGGTGAAAGCTTCAATAATATGATGGCGCTGCTTCAAAGCAAGCATCTGGAACTTCAGGAAGCAAACAAGAAACTGAATATTCTTATTGATATTGATCCCTTGACGCAAATAGCAAACCGCAGAAGTTTCCAGCATAGAATCGAAAATACCCATTTGCTGACACTCAGATATAATCATCCTTACAGCATTATCATCTGTGACATTGATAACTTCAAACTTTACAATGATACGTATGGCCATCAGCAGGGAGATTATGTGCTTATTTCTGTAGCGAATACAATGAAATCGTCTCTCAGAAGGACGGATGAGATATTCAGGTGGGGTGGAGAAGAATTTATTGTAATTCTCCCGGAGCAAAATCATGCTGATGCATTAAAGGTCGCAGAAAACCTGAGGGCCTCCGTTCACAATTTAGGAATTAAACATCAAAAGAGTGATCTGCGTATCGTAACCATCAGCTGCGGTGTTGCCTCATTTTATCCATGGAAGACAAAAGACATTGGATGGGAATATGTGGTCAAACAGGCTGATGATGCCCTCTACAAAGCAAAACTCGGCAAGAAAAATTGTGTGTACTCAGCAGCACCAATATAAAGATTCATCGCCATCATATTTAAGCTCCAAAATGAATATGACGACTCCCGCTCAAACAAGACAGATATTCATTTATATGGGGATGGCGCACTTATCCCTGTTTAAATAACAAAGTGATAATTCCTTCATCTCAATTATTGCAGAAAAATCGGTCGCATCTACCATGGTATCCTATTTTTTATACGATTTTTAATCTCATGGTAATCCTTTTTAATTTCATAATGCCCGCTATTAAGAAGTTGTTCAACATGCCCGATAATACCATATATAAAGTGTACATAATGTAAGGAGTTGCAAGATGATAAAATTATTTTCAATATTTTCCCCACTTCTGTTAATAACGTTAATGACAGGGATGCCGATGGCTGCGAAAGTACCTACACCTGCAGAGCCGCCGGAAGGAGTAAAGATCATATCCATTGATGAGGCACATCAGCTTTTATATCAAAAGGATGTGTATGTCTTTGATATGAGAAAAGAATTACATTATGGGAAAGGACATATTCCGGGCGCTGTTTCATTAACATATAAATGGACCCAGAAAGAACTTCACTTTAACGATAGAGGCGAATTAGATATGTCCAGGCTACCCGCTGATAAAAATGCCGTAATTATCTTTCACGGTCATGGTCCGGAAGAATGGAAGTCATATTACACATCAAGGGCTGCAAAAGAGGCCGGATATAACAATGTCATGTGGCTCAGGGATGGCTATTCTACTTGGGCGAATAAAGGATATGCAGTAGAGCGTTAACCAAACAAGAGAAAACTACCTTCACATCTGGAGGCGGACATTACCTCTTCTCCACCCCCCTATTCCTCTGATGGGTATCAATATTTAATTGAACATCTTGAGAAGTATGCAGGCAAAGCAAATAAATATGAGAACGCTTCAACGGTCAATTTTTGATCTGACCATAAATTGACATCACACTATCACTCTATTATTATATCTTCTGAATCACATTATATTTCCTTTTTGTATATAAGGAGCAGACATGCCTGAAGCTAAATTAAAAGTAATACTGTTACGTCATACCCCCAATCCCGAAGAGACGGTAGCAATGGCCGCTAAACTCTGCTACAGTCCCTCAAACATCACATCACTCAAAGACAAGATCGAGGCTAAAGACCAGAAATCCTTTGTAGGCAAACTAATTGAAATGGGCCATATGACCCCAATCGAGCATCCTACCTTCACTTTTGCCATTGAGGGTATATCACGGGCATGCTCGCATCAGCTTGTGCGTCACAGATTGGCCTCATATAGCCAGCAATCACAGCGTTATGTGAGTGAAGAAGCCGGATTTGATTATGTTATCCCCCCAGTTATTAAAGAAGACAAAGAACTTACACGTGCATTTGTCGCTTTTATGAAAGAAGCACAGAGGACATATAACGCTATGGTAAAAAAATTAAATGAAAAAGAAATTAAGGGAGAGTCAGCCAATCAGGACGCGCGGTTTATCCTTCCCAATGCCGCTGAGACAAAAATCATGGTCACTATGAACGCAAGAGAACTTCTTCATTTTTTCCGGCAGAGGTGTTGTAACAGGGCCCAGTGGGAAATCAGGAACATGTCTGAAGAGATGTTACGACTCGTGAAAAAAATCGCCCCCATCATATTCCACAAAGCCGGCCCCGGATGCCTGTATGCCCCCTGCCCGGAAGGCACGTATACCTGTGGGAAGATACGAGAAGTAAGAAAAAAGTATGGGATTAAGAAATAGCAGGTAAAGAATTTAAGCAATTTTTTTATACAAATTAAAAAAGCTGCAAAGCTCGTATCATTCTTGTATTCAATATCTGGTCCTAAGTTAGCATTTGTGATGTATTCTTGGTATTTCTTTCATTGACACACTTGACCTCATATTCACAGTCAAAATGTTCCTTGTGGCATCGTATTAAAAATCTCTTTAACGCTGCTCATTCTCATTAAGTTTTTTTATTAATTAAATAATAATTTCTTATTTGCTTAATCCATCATTTTAGTGTTAACTAAATCATAAAGGCATGTATAAATTTACCTGCCTTGTTCGTGATGGGAAGGAAACTTATTCCGACCATTTTAATTTAGGGAGCTGGAATTAAGTAAGTGTTGAGCCCCTTCGGGGAAGCCTGATCTTGCTTTCAAGGCACCCACCTGGAAATCAGGGTTTATAGTTTCATTTCTACACGGCAAGGTGGGAATCAATAAATCATAAAAAAACCGGAGGTAATCCTGCGGCTTTTTTATATGCTTTTTACCTGAACAAGACCTTATAACCACTTAATAATTTAAGGTATTACTAACCATAGTATTCAGGCAGTTTCCTTGTAACTGATCGACAAATGATCATTTTTCATTTCGAAATCCTTAAGTAATGCAAGTGTAAGGGTACATATGGCACAAGCCTTTCGCATTACATCAGTTCAATCCTCAACCATTAGTCATCCAAAAATATTCTACGAGCGTTACCTATACGGACTGACCAAAATGTTAATGAAGAATTACACAGATACCTGTCAAAAATAATTGCTATAAATAAAAAGAACCCTGGAAATTGAAAATTATTAATAAAAATTGTTATTATACTAATAGTTTTATATATACCTGTAGCCTTTAACCCACAATTCCTTTAAGTTTTGTGGCGTTATCATTTCAAATACACATACGCAATTTAAGGAGAATATGATTCAAAGACAAGACCATCTAAAAAAAATGGAAATAAAAAAACAGCATAAACTGGCTGCGGGTGTGGTTTCTGACGTCTTCCCGGATGTAACGGGGATAGTAATTCAAATGATATACTTTCATAACGCAGAAAATCCAATTCTTATGCAGCGGACAGTTAATGTTTTCCCTTCCAGTTACGCGTTTTTCAAGATGGACTGTATGATTAAAGGATGCGAAGGCGGTGGCTTTGATCTCACATCATTAATTTCCAAAAATATTAAACAGCGCAAGAAGTCATTTAAGGGAGAAATGGTTTGCAAGGGTGAAAACGGGGGGAAACCTTCTGCCCATGCAAGAATTTCTTATGAAATCAATATAAAGTACAGCAAAAAGAAGCGTTCCAAGTAAAGGCAGTGTCCACAGAACTGTTTAAATTCATAACCTTATCAAAACAGAGGAGGTGGACAATTTAGGGAAGAAAAACCGGCAAAGACGAAAGAAGTAAAAGTTAAGACAAGAGACCTTGTGCATCAGGCAATTCAGGAAGGTTCCGGGGCCGGGAGGTTATTTCAGACAGATGATGCGAGTTTCAATCTATATATGGCAGCTTGGAACGCGGGAAAAAAGGACCGTCCCTCTGAGAGGATAGTCCCAGGTATATTCTCAGATTCCTATTCTGTTTGACAACAGGATACGGCTAAAAATGAACTGCACAGTCGGCGAGAGAGTTCCCTAATACGTCAATCTAATCCCAGCCTTATGTCCCAATTTTAAAAAGATTTATTAAATTTAAAGGCCTTCATCCTTTTCTTCCGGGCCTCAATTCTTTTTCTTTTCTCTTTAACAGAGGGCTTCTCATAATATCTGCGGTTCTTCAGTTCCTTGAAAATCCCCTCTTTCTGAAGCCGGAGCTTAAGATCCCTTATCGCTTTTTCTATATTATTACCTTTGACTTTAATTTCCAAAATATTTTATCTTCTCCCTCTTCTCCCTGGACCTGCGCTGCCTCTGCCCTTATTGTTACCATAACCGCCTGCACTGCCTCTCCCCCTGTCATACCCGCCTCTTCCACCTCCAAAATCCCTCTTTTCCCTGGGTGGTTTGGGACGCGCTTCATTGACCACAATTGTTCTTTCCATAAATGAGGCTCCGTTTAAGTCGGTAATTGCCTTCTTTGCATCATCTTCTGATGCCATTTCAATAAAAGCAAAACCTTTTGACTGGCCGGTATTTGCATCAGTTATTATCTTGGCCGACTCTACTTCTCCGATCGTTGAGAAGAGTTTGATAAGATCTTCTTCTGATGCATTAAACGAAATACTGCCCACATATAACTTCTTTCCCATATGTTTACCTCTCCATAAAAAAATGCCTCGCAGACTTTAAAGCTGTGAGGCTTATCCAACTTTAAAAGTTATAATACTATAGCACAAATAAAATTAATTTGTTATAAAGGCATGAACGGCTGTTATTTCCGCTTTGTTTCACCGATCATGGGTACAAACGCGACGCCTCCCATCTGTTCCACATTGAGTTCATTGCTGCTTTTTGTCACAAGAGTCAATGTCTGATAGTAAAGTGTGCTTCCAAGTGGAATAATTAATCGCCCCCCTTCTTTTAATTGTTCGATCAGCGGGGGAGGTATGTGGTTTGCAGACGCCGTAATAATAATTGCATCAAATGGGGCATACTGCTCCCATCCATAGTATCCGTCACCATATTTTGTCTTAATATTTTTGTATCCAAGTTGATGGAGAAGTGTATCTGCTGTTTCTTTAAGCGCTATCCTGATTTCAACTGTATATACTTGCTCAACTATCTCGCCAAGAACGGCTGCCTGATAGCCGGAACCTGTTCCGATTTCAAGAACCCTGTCAGAGGATTTCAGGTGTAATGCGTCTGTCATCCAGGCCACTACATAGGGCTGAGAAATGGTCTGACCTTCACCGATTGGAAGCGGATGGTCTCCGTAAGCCCTCTCTTTCAGAGAACTATCAACAAAGAGATGCCTCGGTATTTTCCTCATTGCATCAAGAATACGACGGTCTTTAATGCCTCTTCCCACAATCTGTTCTTCAACCATTGTGAGTCGCTGAACGGTTGTGTTATCACTATTGTGGGAGGTTTTTTCTGCGGACGGATATCCGGAGAAACCCAGAAGAAAAAGGGAAAATAATATGAGCAACGCGTTCACTACCAATCCATACATGACTGATCTGCCTCTACGTGATCACTAAGGTGTCACTAAAAGGTGCATTGTATCACCTGGAACGGTACATATCACCAATCGACATGAGACTGGTTGTTAAGAAACACATCTTAAGAAATACCTTGCATAAATTTCTCAACATTTGCCTTAATATCACCAGTTAAAATTCCTGAAGCTACTGCGGCAGCATCAGCCCCCGCATGCAATACCTTATTTACATTCTCCCACGTTATCCCTCCGATTGCAACAATAGGGATATCAATAAGTTTTCTGATCTGACTCAAGGCAGTGATTCCCTGTGGTTGGCCGGCATCTTTCGTTTTTGTTTGGAACATAGGGCCAAAGCCTACATAATCGGCCCCGGCATCCTGTGCCTTAATCGCCTGATCTAAACTGTGTGTTGAAACACCGATCAACTTCCCTTTCCCCATTATTTTTCTTGCCTCCTCAAGAGGCATGTCTTCCTGTCCCAAATGAACTCCATCGGCATTAACGGCAAAAGCAATATCAACATAATCATTTACAATAAAAACGATGCTATGCTTAACAGTGATATCCCTGATCCTGATTGCCGCATTGTAAATTTCCTTCTTAGGTAGATTTTTTTCCCTCAATTGAATCGTCCTGATACCGGCATCTATTGCTCTCCTGGTAATCTGGATATGTGACAGGCCTGCTATTCGGGTGTCAGTAATGAGGTACAAAGGGGGTTTCTTAAATATGGTCCTCATACGCTTGAGACTAACTTTCATCAACCACAATACAAATACCGGGAAACATACGTCACGTAATGTAACGCGTTACCCGGTTTCTGTATTCAGAATTGTGTGCCGTTATTTTTCCTCTCAAGGAAATGCGTATTGATGTTACCCTTTACGAAATCAGGGTTGTCCAGTATTTTCAGAAAAAATGGAATTGTGGATTTTATGCCATCGATAACAAATTCGTTTAATGCCCTCTTCATCTTGACAATAGCCTCTTTTCGGTCCTTCCCGTGGACAATCAATTTAGCAATGAGTGAGTCATAGTGCGCTGGCACTGTCCATCCGGAATAAGCGGCAGTGTCTGTCCTGACGCCTCTCCCGCCGGGGGGTACGAACAAAGACAGCTTTCCGGGAGACGGAATAAATCTTTCAGGATCTTCGGCATTTATCCTGCATTCGATACTATGCCCTGAGAATTTTATGTCCTGCTGTCTCAGAGACAGGGGTTCTCCAGCGGCAAGTTTTATCTGTTCATTGACGATATCCACGCCGGTAACCATCTCTGTCACTGGGTGCTCAACCTGGATTCTCGTATTTATCTCCATAAAATAAATCTGCCCATCATTCGCGAGAATGAATTCGATGGTACCGGCATTTCTGTATTTGAAGGCCTTTGCCGCTTTTATCGCCAGCTCTCCGACTTTCTTTCTGAATTTGGAATCTGCAAACATAAAGGGCGCTTCTTCAAGAAGTTTTTGATGTCTTCTCTGAATGGAACATTCCCTTTCTCCAAGATGGATAATATTCCCTTTGTTGTCGGCCAGAATCTGGACTTCTATGTGCCTCATATCAGGGATGTATTTCTCAATATAAAGGTCTCCGTTCGCAAAGGCTGCGAGCGCCTCCTTCTGGGCCATGTAATACATCTGGGGCAAATCTTTTTCCTCGTGAACAATCCTCATACCCTTCCCGCCTCCCCCTGCTGATGCCTTGAATATAACGGGAAACCCTATAGTTTTGGATATCTTCAGCGCGTCCTCTTCGTTTAATACAGGGGTTTCACTGCCGGGAACAACGGGGATGCCCTTTCTTTTCATCAGCTTACGGGCCATTGATTTATCTCCGCCAACACGGATGTTTTCAGCAGAGGGGCCGATAAAGGTGAGTCTTGAGGCCCTGCATGCCTCTACGAAATGCGAGTTTTCAGCAAGGAATCCGTATCCTGGATGAATTGCATCAGAATCTGTTATCTCGGCTGCACTGATAATTGCGGGGATATTCAAATAACTCTGTCCTGCCGTGGCAGGCCCTATGCAGATTGCCTCATCGGCCAGTCTTACAGGCAGGGTGTGCTTATCTATGTCCGAATAAACAACAACTGTCTTGATACCCAACTCATGACAGGCTCGGATGATTCTTAATGCAATTTCGCCTCTATTGGCTATGAGAATTTTCTTGAATAGATTCATGATGCAGGTTCTATCCGGAAAAGGGGCTCTCCGTATTCAACGGGATGCCCGTTCTCGATGAGGATCTGCAGAACAGTCCCGTCTGTATCACTCTCAATTTCATTCATTAATTTCATCGCTTCAATGATACAGAGGACCTGTCCCTTTTTAACAGAACTCCCCACTTCAACAAAAGGATCTGCTTCAGGAGAAGGCGCCCGGTGAAACAGGCCGACAATCGGAGAAGTAATTGTTATATACTTCGCTTCTTCAACTGGACTCTCTTTTGCTACCGTGATGTCCTCGACAGCAGGTTTGACTACAGAAGGCGCAGCTTCAAAAGACGGAAAAAACTTTTCTCTTTTAATCCTCAGCTTCGCTCCTTCTCTTTCGATCTGCAGTTCGGTAATATCGGTATTCTGCAAAAGTTCAATTAAATTTCTAATTTCATCTAGTTCCATAATATTCCCCGTTTTCAGTCTGAGTTTTTTAAGTATTTTACGTATAACTTAAAGCTTATTTCACCCTTTCAATATATTCAGATGTTCTTGTGTCGATCCTTATCACATCTCCTTCATTCAGGTGAAAAGGCACTTTCACAGTAATCCCCGATTCAAGAAGTGCTGGTTTGCTCCCTCCGCTTGCAGTATCGCCCTTGAAACCGGGATCAGTCTTTACTATGGCCAGCTCAACAAACATGGGGACTTCAACTCCAATCGGCGACCCGCTGTAAAACAGTATTTTCACTTCCATGTTTTCTTTGAGAAATTTCCTGGCGTCCCCTAATTGATCCAGGGACAAAGGTGTCTGTTCATAATTTTCTTTATCCATAAAATGGTAGTGATCGTCATCGTTATAAAGATACTGCATTGTCCTTTCCTCCAGGTTGGGGGCACTAAACTTCTCCCCGCCCTTAAAGGAATCATCAAAGATGCTGCCGGTTATCAGGTTTTTGAGTTTTGTCCTGATTATCGCGCCGCCCCGTCCCATTTTATGATGCTGGTAGTCGATTATTTCATGCGGCGCCCCTTTATATTCAATCTTGACACCCTTTCTGAAATCACTTGTAGATATCATCCATTAGACCTCTATAATTTTTAATTTCTTTGGTAGCGACGTTAATAATTCAGCCCTGCTTTTTCTTACTATCACCATATCCTCTATCCTCACTCCACCGAACCCCGGCAGATAAATACCGGGTTCAACAGTGAATATCATGTCTTCGTCAATAGAATCTTTACTACGCCATGATACTACAGGCTTTTCATGAACTGCAAGTCCCACCCCGTGTCCGGTCCCATGTCCGAAAAAATCATCATATCCTTTCTTCTTTATATAATCCCTTGCCGCAGCATCAACCCCTGATGCTTCAATGCCTGGTCTTACGGACTCAATAGCCTTTTTTTGGGCCTCAAGGACATTGTGATATAATGCTTTCTGCTGAGAAATATTGCCACCCTTTATGAGTATTGTTCTTGTCATATCTGAAAAATATCCCTCAAATTCGCCTCCCCAGTCAAACATAACAAGATCGCCTTTTTTTATTCTCTTATCGGTAGGCCTGGCATGAGGGAGGGCTGACCTGAAACCAGATGCTACTATCACCTCAAAGGGCAATATGAGACAACCTTCACGCTTCAGTAACTCCTCCAGTTTTAAGGCAAGTTTCCGTTCGGTAGCGCCTTCCTTAATAAACGGCAGCAACTTTCTAAACGCTGTCTCTGCCCGCTTAATGGAAGCTTTAATATAAGAGAGTTCCTCTGGCGATTTAACTATACGGAGGGACTCTACAATATTCCTCAGCGGTTTGAGCGTTATTCTATTCTTTACCAACTTCCTGTAGAATCCATAGGTAATGTCATGGTCCTCAAAACCAAGCTTCTTTATGTTGTACATATCGCATATATTTTTTATCTCTTTGCTTCTTTCGGTACGTTCAATTTTGATGCTCCAGCCCTTAACCTCGTGCCGGACCTGTTCCTGGTAACGGAAATCAGTCACGATTATTGCATGTTTGTCAGTGAGGACCGCAAACCCGGAGGAACCTGTAAATCCAGTTAGATATCTTACATTAGTAAGATCAGTAATAAGGATTCCTTCGACTTTTTCCTTTTGAACTCGTCTTCTAAGAAGTGCCTTTTTTTGCATGTGTTGCAATCGAAGCAGCTGCCCTCAAACCAAGAAGGTAGCTTTCAGGTCCAAAGCCCGAAATCTGACCGGAAGCCACGGGCGAAATAAGTGATGTATGTCTGAATTCTTCTCTTTTATAAATATTCGAGAGGTGAATCTCCACTGTGGGTATCTCAACTGCCGCTATTGCATCCCTGATAGCAACGCTTGTGTGGGTATAGGCTGCCGGATTGATTACAAGAGAATCGTACTGTTTTGAATTCTGTATCAGATCCACAATCTCGCCCTCATGATTGGACTGTTTGATGTCAATCTCAACCTTCAGGTCCTTCGCAAGCTGCTTAAGAAGCTTGTTGATTTCATCAAGTGTGTTGGTACCATAGACATCGGCTTCTCTTCTGCCAAGCAGATTGAGATTAGGTCCATGAATGATTAGTATCTTCATAATATTCGCCACGTGTGTACGTGCCTTTATGCCTTGGCACCTATTTCCCGCATCCTGTCAAGAATAATATCAGCTATTTCAATCTTTTTCATCAGCGGATACTCATTAATCCGGTCTTTCCTGTTAATGATCGTTACCACATTCGTATCAACATCAAATCCCGCATCTTTCCGGGATATATCATTGAGAACTATCAGGTCCAGATTTTTCTCTTTTAATTTTGTAATCGCACTCTTAATGTCCTTACCTGACTCTGCAGCAAAACCCACAAGAACCCTTCGTCCTTTTTTCTTTCCAAGCTCCCTGAGTATATCAGTATTCTTCTTTAATTTCAAAGACATTACATCTTTTTTCCTGAGTTTTACGCGAGCTGGATCTGAAGGGGAATAATCAGATACGGCCGCTGCCATAATAACCGATGTCGCCTTTTTAAATTGTTTAAAGACCGCTGCCTCCATTTCCGATGCCCTTTCCACAGATATAAAGGAAACTCCCTCTGGCGGTTCCTGAGACGAAGGTCCGCTAATCAGGGTAACATCAGCACCCCGCCTTAACGCAGCCCTGGCAATCGCGTAGCCCATTTTCCCGGAAGAACGGTTTGACATATACCTGACCGGATCTATCGGCTCAACAGTAGGGCCGGCTGTGATCAATATATGCTGTCCTGTCAGGTCCTTTTTAGACAGCGCTTTTGCCGCAGCCTCCACAATCTGGGGAACTTCCACCATACGGCCCTCGCCTTCTTCCCCGCAGGCAAGACTGCCTGATACCGGACCGACAAATTGCACCCCTGATTGTTTCAGGTCCCTGATATGTTTTTTTACTATCGGGCTGCGGTACATTCTGTAATTCATTGCGGGCGCGATCAGGGCAGGCCCTTCATAGGTAAGCCAGAGATTACTCAGCAGATTATCCGCAATTCCGCATGATAATTTATTGATGGTGTTGGCGGTTGCCGGAGCAATAATAAACAGATGTGCTTCTTTTGACAGATGTATGTGGTTGAACGGCTCCTTGAAAAGGTCGGTACATACCTGATTGCCGGTAACCGCTTCAAATACATAAGGAGTAATAAAACGGCTCGATGCCTCAGTCATTACTACTTTTACATAAGCCCCGTTCTCGATAAGCCGACGTGCGATGTCTACGGATTTATATGCCGCTATACTTCCGGTAACTCCCAAAAGGATATTTCGATCTCTCAACACGTCGTTTAGCTATCCCCAAATATATCCTCAATTGTTTTCTTCTGTTCTGATTCGCCTTTCTCACTTAGATATACCTTGAGGTCCTTTTCCAGTTCCGTCATGTCTTCAGGCATTGTCTCTTTCTGCTGGGCTTCGTCCATCATTCGTTTGTGTGTGAGTTTCTTCTCCTCTTCACTCGCCTTGACAGCTGCTTCACCGGTAATTATCTTTACCGCCCCATTCGCAACTTCTTCAATGGCAAGAGTAGTAATTTTCTGTGCCCTGGAAGCTATAAGCGGAAGAGCCCCCTGGGACAGGGCCTTTGCCCGTTTAACAGACGCAACGACCAGCCTGTACGCACCGTCAATTTTTTCTCTGTCGTATGATATCGGTAATGAAATTATGTCCATATACCCTCCTGTATGCTATTTGATCTTATATATTTTTTTTATCCGATTCGGATCAATCCTTGATGTCCTGAGTCTCGACGAAATAATGATACTTTCAAGCTCCCTGAATGCCTTGTGGAGCCTGTCATTGATAACGATATAATCATAATCTTTATAGCATGAAATTTCACTTTTTGCATTGTCAAGACGCCCTGCTATCACATCCCTGGAGTCAGTCTTACGATTTACAAGCCTTTCTTTGAGAACTTCTTCTGATGGAGGAAGAATAAAGATGTACACCGCATTTTCATATATTTTTTTCAGCTGCATAGCGCCGCGTGTGTCAATGTCAAGTATTATATCATAACCTGCCCTGTTTAACTCTTTCAGCCTCTTTATAGATGTACCATAGAGATTGCCGTGAACAGTTGCCCATTCGGCAAACTCCCCTTTATCGATCATCTTCATAAACCTGGCCTTACTTATAAATGAATAGTCAACATTATTTCTCTCTCCTTTTCTCGGCT
>DKBK01000010.1:7270-84708 GCA_002451135.1 Nitrospiraceae bacterium UBA6902 | reverse complement strand
CCGGCAAGGGTGTTATCAAGTAACGTTAGCTACCGTGTTATCGCTGGACCTTTCAATGATATCAGAGAGGCTAACGATGCAATCAAACGCTTAAAAATTGATTTGGAAATAGATGGTATATTGATTGAAAGAGCGGCCGTAAAGCCCCCTGCCATTGGAGCAGTGAAGATGGAACCCCTTGTCGCCGATACGGCAAAGGAGCAGAAGACAGAAAATGCATCGCCTGCTGCTGAAAGACCGCAAAACGGAAACACGCCACCGGACAAGGCGGTGAAAGGGCCGGCTAAAGAAAAAACAAAAATTTCAAAGACAGGTGGCTCAGGAAATCTAAGGGGCTATGCTCTCCAGATAGGGGCGTTTGCCGAGGAAAAGAACGCGCTTTCCCTTGCAGAGAAACTGAAGCAGAAGGGATATAAGGCATCGATCCGCAAATATGGAAAAAGGCCGCTCCATCTTGTTCTGATAGGCAGGTTCGATACGAGAAAGAAGGCTTCAGAGGAATCCAGGCTGCTCCTCCAAAAAGACAGCATCAAATCCGTTATCTATCGATATTAAAGGCACGAATAGAAGGATGGTTTAAAGAATCAACAAAAAATACCAGGATTCCTGGTTTAAGCGCAGGGAGAACTACCTTGCAATAATTTTCATAGAAAGAGGTGATTAGACGATGAAGAAGGATCTTTTGGTGATCTCAATGATGCTTGTTCTTGCTATTGCTGTGGTGGGTTGTGCAACAACAGGTGACCTTGAGAAAGTTCAGTCGCAGCAAATGCTGACCGGTGCGAAAGCCGATCAGGCAGCCCAGGATGCGCAGGCTGCCAAGGCAGCAGCAGATGCGGCTGCGTTAAAGGCAGAGGCCGCCGTAACCCGCGCCGAAAATGCTATCAAGATGGCAGAGGAAAGGGAGAAGATGGCAGAGGAAAAGGAGAAAATCGCGGATGAAAAAGCGATGATCGCGGATGAAAAGGCGAAGAGGGCTGACGAAATTTTCCAGAAATCAATGAAGAAGTAAGTCGATGTTATGGGGAGCTGTNNATAATGAAA
Organism: Nitrospiraceae bacterium UBA6902; assembly: GCA_002451135.1. GTDB lineage: Bacteria > Nitrospirota > Thermodesulfovibrionia > UBA6902 > UBA6902 > UBA6902. The sequence goes on along the minus strand of DKBK01000010.1, from coordinate 83,664 downwards.
ACATTGCAGAATTTAACTTATAATGTGGTATATCTTTTGGATATATCAGGAAGAAGAAGGGGTCTGCGATCATCAAACATATGATGAACGAACACGAAGGCATATATGGGTAAAAAGCAAAGCAGGATAGGTGAGCATCTAAACTTTTTCTTTGTCTGTATCATAATAACACCTATTCTCATATGCGGATGCAGTCACGTTAATGAGGGATTTCAGGCCAGGTCAACCTTCAGAGAAGCGAATGATCTTTTCAACCAGGGAAGCTACAAGGCCTCTCTGAGCAAATATCAGCTGATTATTGAAAAATATCCCACAACGGCAGACAGGGTTCTTTTCGAGATGGGGATTATTTATGCGTATCCTGTGAATGAGCAAAAAGATTATCAGAAATCTCTGGAATGTTTTCAGAAACTCATAAAGGATTACCCTGAGAGTGGGTACAGGAAGGACAGTGAGATGATGATATTCCAGATCAATAATGTCATCTTCAAAGATAAGACGATTGGTTTGCAGCAAACACAGATTGAGACTCTCCAGCAAGCGGTTCAAAAGAAGGGGAATGAGATTATTACACTGCAAAATAATATCGGAGCGCTTGAACAGGAGGTTAAGGGCAAAGAGAATGAGATTATTACACTGCAAAAAGAGGTTGTTGCAATCCAGAATGGCCCGGCAGACAAGATTCTGATAGATAAGAAAGAACGACGATTGATGTTGCTCGCAAAGGGCACGGTGCTCAAAACCTACAACATAGCCTTGGGGGGGAACCCGAATGGTCCAAAAGAAATGCAAGGCGATAACAAAACCCCGGAGGGAACCTACGTTATCGATTCAAGAAACAAGGAGGACAGCCGTTATCACCTATCTCTTCATATTTCCTATCCAAACGAGAATGACAAAAAGCGGGCAAAAGAACTTGGCGTTTCTCCGGGCGGAGACATTATGATCCACGGCATTAAGAATGGTTTCTCGTGGGCTGGTGATTTTCACACAGAGGTTGACTGGACGAANNGGGTGTATTGCCGTTACTGACGAAGAAATAGAGGAAATTGACAAGTTAGCACCAAATGGCACGATTGTTGAGATAAGGCCATAGAAGGCCGCATAACTTATCGTTCCACCGAATCGCGTAATGCCTGGTAAACTTTTTGTCATAATCAACTTCAACAGGTAATCCTCAGCTTGCACAGACTATCATCGTATTGACAAGTAGGTATGAGCACTTATTGCATCTATAGTCTCAACAATCGTAGCGCCACTCATTAACATTTGAAATCGTCTATAAAAGAGAAAAGTTGATTTCGTTGATCATGGTTAGTTATCTTGTTAATTCTTACACCCTTCAAAAACAACATAAAGTGAAAGAGTCAGCAGAATATAGAATTAATAATAATTGATGACTATAAATGATAGTTGAGTATATGTGGCATGTTGATGAGATATTTAATCTCAGAAGGTATTCAATCTTCGTGGGGGGAAGATTTATTGTAACAGGGGGATTTTCTTTTAATAAAATTATTAGACCAGGCCTAACTGTATCTCTCTCTCTTCAATATTGACGCGTTCAATCCTCACAGGTACTTCTTGCCCGACTGTAAAGGATTTCCTGCTTCGGCGGCCAACAAGACGGTAATTTTTCTCGTCGAACCTGTAATAATCATCCGCCATGGATGAGACATGGAGAAAGCCTTCGACAAAAATGTCCTTGAGCTGGATCTTCAGGCCGTATGATGTGATGTTCATGACAAGACCCGTGTATTGATCCCCCACTTTGTCTTTCATAAACCAGGCCCTCATGGCGCTGACGATCTCTCTTTCGGCTTCATCTGCCGTGCGCTCGGTTTTGGATGAGTGCACGGCTATGTCCGGTAAAATATTTTCAAGATACCCGGTCATATCATTTGAAAGTTTATTCTTCCCCAGAGAATCTTTAAGAATCCTGTGTACCACAAGGTCAGGGTACCTCCTGATAGGAGAGGTAAAATGTGTGTAAGAGTCTGAGGCAAGGCCGAAGTGCCCGATGTTTTCCGTGGCGTACTTTGCCTGTTTAAGAGAGCGCAGAAGCAGGATATTCAGCAGTGACTCTTCGGCAGTCCCCTTTACCTGTTTAAGGATTGAATGGAAGACTTTCGTACTGGACATCTTCACTTTCAGGCCAAAGGAGCTGAAGATAGGTTTGAGTTCCTCAATCTTTGCCGTGTCCGGTTTTTCATGGACCCTGTAGAGGGAAGGGACCCCTAACCGTTCGAGGCGGGATGCGACAGCCTCATTGGCTGTTATCATAAATTCTTCGATAATCATATGCGCAAGGTTGCGTTCCGCCCTGACAATAGACTCGGGCCTCCCCTGCAGATCTAACATGATTTCAGGCTCCGGCAGATCAAAGTCGAGGCTGCCCCGTTTTATCCTGTTTTTCCTGAGGAAAGAGCAGAGCTCTTCCATCATCTCGAAGGACTCAATCAGATACCCGTACCGTTCCCTTTCCTGCCGGTCATTGTCCACGAGGATTTTCCTCACAGAAGTATACGTCATCCTTTCATTGCTGTTGATAATGCTCGGGTAAAAATCTTTACCCGTAATCTGTCCTTCCCTGTCAATATGCATTTCAACGGTAAACGTCAGCCGGTCCTGCCTGGGGACAAGGCTGCACAGATCGTTGGACAGTTTTTCCGGGAGCATGGGAATGACACTTCCCGGGAAATACACGCTTGTCCCCCTGCGCCTTGCCTCGAGGTCAAGCACTGAATCCCATGGGACATAATGGCTCACATCCGCGATATGCACATGCAGGATATATCCATGATCAGCCCGTCTGATTGACACTGCGTCATCAAAATCCTTTGCGGTCTCACCGTCAATGGTTACCGTGAGAAGGTCCCGGCAATCAACGCGTCCCGGGGTTTTCTTCATCTCTGGCAGCGCCTTGACTTCAGCAAGTACCGGACCGGGGAAACGGCGCGGCAGCGAATATTGCTCAATAATGAGTTCTGTCTCATAACGCGGTTCTGTGACGGCCGGGAGAATTTTCAAGACCCTGCCCTCAGGAGGGCTTGAGGCAGTAGGAAAGGCGGTTATTTCCACAGAGACGGTATCCCCGATTTGAGCTTTCCCCCTGTTGGAGGGAGCGACAGGGATATAGAAAGGGACATTCTTCCCTTTGGGTTTTACATAAAAGATGTTTTTCTCGCGGCATAGCTCCCCGATAATATTCTTGCGGCCGCGTTCAAGTATCTTTATAATGCTGCCTTCCCGCTTTATTGAACTTTCCACCCTTGTGACAACGCGGTCCCCGGACATGGCCCCCATGGTCCGCCTGGGCGGGATAAAGATGTCTCTCTCCCCGGACTTTTCAGGGATCACAAAACCATACCCGTCCCTGTGCGCTTCAAACGCACCCGTGATGAGATTCATTTTTTCAGCCAGGCCGTAGTAGCCGGTTTTGGTTTTGAAGATGTCCCCTGAGTTAAGCAGGGAACGCAGTATCCTCTTCAAGGTCCTCAGTTCGGTCTTATGAATATCGAGAGATGTTGAGATCTCTTTCAGGCTGAGAGGTTTTGACGATTTTGTTTTGAGAAAATGAAAGATGTATTCTCGGTCTATGGTTGATTTAGGAGACATAGAAAATTAATAAAAGTTGTGAGTTGTTGGTTTTCGGTTGTTAGCTAAAAAAAAGTAACAACTCACAAATGAAAACTTAAATTACATCAATAATCCTTTCCATTGAATTAAGATTTTTTGTTTATTACCCAATTAATTATCTCTTTTACCATGGCATCGACCGTTGCCTCTTTGGGCATAATGTGCACAGTCAAACCTGCTTTCTTCACAGCCTTTGCCGTGACCGGTCCGATTGCGGCGATGATGACGTCTTTTAACAGGTCGAGGGCGTCTTCCCCCATTATTTCCATGTAATTATTAAACGTTGCGGCGCTGGTGAATGTTGCTATGGAGATTTTCCCTTCTTTCAAAAAACGCTTCAGCCTTTTGCCGTGCACCTCTGGTTTGACGGTTTTATAGGCAGTAAAAACATCTATCTCCCCTCCGAGTTCCCTGACTTTTTGGGGAAATATTTCTCTTGCCGTCTCCGCCCTCGGAAGGAGTATTTTTATTCCCTGCAGGGGAGAACGGCCATTTGCCCCTGCCTGATTTTGACGGCTGAACGCCTCGATCAATCCCTCGGCATTAAACTTATCCGGGACCAGGTCTACTTTTATCCCGTATTTTGTAATTGCCGATGCGGTCTTGGTACCGACTGCGCAGATTTTCACTCCCTTTAGGTCCCTGATATCTTTGTCTTTATCCATTAATCTCTGAAAGAAGAATTTTACCCCGTTAGCGCTTGTAAATATCAGCCAGTTATATGAATCTATTTTTTCTATGGCGCGGTCGAGTTCTGTCCAGTCATCAGGAGGTACAATTTCAATTGTGCGAAACTCAATAATCTCAGCGCCGAGTTCTGCCAGCGGTTCGAATCCGACAGTATGTTCCCTCGTCACAAGTACCCGCTGTCCGAACAGGGGTTTATTCTCGTACCACTTCAGGGTCTCCCGCAGTTTAACGACCTCTCCCACCACCATGACCGCAGGCGGCTTGATTTCATTCTCCTTCACCAGTGCAGTAATATTGTTAAGGCTGCCGACAAGTGTGTTCTGGTCCGCCCTTGTGCCCCATCGGATTACCGCGACAGGGGTGTCGGGATTCCTGCCGTTCTCTATAAGCCGCTGACATACCATAGAGATATTTTTGACAGCCATGAGGAACACGATAGTACCGACCCCGGTCGCGAGCCTTGCCCAGTCAATCGAACTCTCCGTTTTTGTCACATCTTCATACCCGGGGACGACCGCAAGTGAAGATGAATAACATCTGTGCGTAAGAGGGATCCCGGCATATGCCGGGGCGGCAATGGCTGAGCTTATGCCGGGGACCACTTCAAATTCTATGCCCTCCTTTACCAGGACTTCGGCCTCTTCTCCTCCTCTGCCGAATACAAAGGGATCGCCCCCCTTCAGGCGGCAGATGATCTTGCCTTCCTTTGCCTTTTCAACGAGAGTCTGATTAATCATGTCCTGGGTCATGTCGTGCTTGCCGCCGCGTTTGCCGGCATAAATGAATTCAGCATCGTGGCTTATACAGTTAAGCACCTGGGCATTCAGATGAAAATCATACACGACCACATCTGCAATCTGAAGGCATTTCAGCCCCTTGACCGTAAGAAGTCCGATGTCTCCGGGGCCTGCCCCGACTATGTATACTTTACCCTTCATTGATTAATTGCAGAATGGACCAATCCTTTCTCAAGATGAGGCACGACATAAATAATACCATAATGTTTCATAGTTAAGATAGAACGTGGGGGTGCTCAGCTTGCGTGTATGATATACTGAAAAAAACGGTCTGCGGTCTTTTAATGTATTAATAAATTGCTCACGCGGGTATTTTCTTAATGAAATCATCGAGAAGAAAAAATACCATACCGTATCTGACAGACGAGAAAGGGGAAGCACGCCCTGTGTATCTTGTTTCCGGGGCCTCAGGATCGAGCGGTGAGCATTTAATTGAGACTGTGCTTGCGCAATTCCCGGGGATACATGTGCCGGTCATTAAAATGACCCGTGTGCGCCAGACGGCACAGGTCAAAAAAATTATACTGAGAGCATCAAAGACGGAGGGGACAATAGTCCATACATTAGTGGACGCCGGCCTGAGGAAGGCCCTTATTAGCCTGGGGAAAAGGCATAACGTTACCACAATCGACCTTATGGGAGGCCTGCTTGACCGTTTGGAACATGTATTGGGATGTCCTGCAAAGGGGAAGCCCGGGCTCTACCGTAAGCTGCATAAGGAATATTTTGACAGGATTGCTGCAATTGAATTTACGATAGCCCATGATGACGGACAGAGGGTCCATGACCTGCCGTCAGCCGATATCGTATTGACCGGGGTGTCCCGGTGCGGGAAGACACCGCTCAGCATGTATCTTGCTTTTGAGGGCTGGAAAGTTGCTAATGTTCCTCTTGTTCTTGAAGTGCCCCCTCCTCCTGCGCTGTTAAAAATCAACCGAGGGCGCGTCATCGGACTAAGCATCGCATACGAGCATCTTATGGTCCACAGAAGAGAAAGGCAGGCGGGGATGGGGATATCCGGACCGTCCAGATACACGGACCGCTCCATTGTGCTTCAGGAACTCGAAGGAGCGAGAAAGATCTTCAAAAAGGGAGGTTTTCACGTTATCAGTGTCACTGATAAACCGATTGAATCAATTGCAGAGGAGATTATTGAATACCTGAACACGGGTTTGCAGGGTAAGCCGGGCAAAGTCCGTTAGTGCCTGGTTTCACACTACCGCTTAATAAATAATTTCAGTACATCAATACATATGCGTATAGTTACAATTCCAATCATTACCGCCCCTGTGAGTCTTAATACAGGACCTGCCGTCAGTTCAGTAATAGGAATATTAAATATCCCGACAGGATAAATAATATAAGCCAGTCCTGCAAAGATGACGCAGATGATGATTACCACATGGACGCATGATCTGTCGACATCCTCCATCCTGCTGTANNGTGATTGTCCGTCATGGCAAGGGGCACGCAAAGGTTCAATACCCGGCAGTGGAGAAGGCAGGCATGTCATGCCCGTTTCAGGTGATTCTGATAATTTGTCCTGTCGGTGACCAGACCCGCGTCTTTCTTGGAGACGGAGGACGATAGCTTTCAACAATGTCCCCGATTTTTACTTTGTTGAAATCTTTTATTTTTANNCATCCTATAATGATCCCTTTCCGGCAGCTTTTGAACAGGGCGATGACCCTGGCAGTGCCCAGAATTTCGTCCTGAATCACAGGAGGGATAATACTTTCAGAAATGCTTTTTATATCATCAGTCAATTTATAAATTACGTCATACAGGCGCGCCTCAACCGCGTGTGCCTTTAATTCCCTCTCTATCCCGGGCAATACTCCGACCTGAAACCCGGCTATCAGTCTGCTGCCTGTTTCGGCCATCAGGATGTCCGACTCATTGATATAGCCGATCCCGCGGTGAATAATATTTATTTGTACTTCAGGCTGGATCATGTGTAATACCCCGGCAGAGACAGCTTCCACGCTCCCGGCAGAGTCACATTTGAGTACAAATTCGAGTTTCGATTTTGTTATGCCGCGTGCCGAGGACCCCTGCAGCGTGTTGTTGTGAAATCTAAGCCATTCACTGCTTCCTGATATTTTTCCGTGATGAGATTTGTGTTTATGTTTGTGGGGCATCCGGGTTCCCCCTGTTGCACTAAAAATAAGGCTATATAAGAAATGGTATCACGTATTTTGTTTAATCTCAAAAAAAATTGACAGTCCGGGGGGGTGCCCATGGGGTCATAGGTGAAGACACATCCATAGATTAAGCCGTGCAGACAAAAAACCCGGACTCGTGTCCGGGTTTTTTCAATACGATGCGGTATGCGATTAATTACATTCCGGGTTCAGATGTAATCGTAGGCGTTATTCCTATAAGTTCCTGTTTACCATCTCCCTGAGCTCTTTGCCGACCTTGAAATACGGTACCTTCTTGGGCGGCACATCCACCCCTGCTCCGGTCTTCGGATTTCTGGCTTTCCTCGCGTTTCTGCTGCGGAGCCTGAAATTGCCGAAGCCCCTGATTTCAACCTTGCCTCCCTTGGCAAGAGAGTCTTTAATGCTCTCAAATATTGTCTCTATGATTACTTCCGTCTGCTTTTTTGAAAGTCCCTCCAGCTTCTCAGAAATTTTTTCAATAAGAACAGATTTTGTCATATGTCTCCTCCTCTTAAGAAAATTATAATATTAAACTCAAAATGTCAATGAAAAAAATTAAGGGGTAAATAAATATTTTAACTGTACACCGGAAAAAACATTGCCGATCAGCTTTTCCGGCAACTGGCCCTTAAGCATATTGAAGACGCTGAATTCTTCTTTTTTGGTAACGACCTTGGGTTCGCCTTTTATCCCGGTCAATTTGCCTGCCAGCATTATGGCATCCTGAAGATTCCCCAGTTCATCCACCAGCCCTATCTCCTTTGCCATTCTGCCCGTAAAAATGCGTCCGTCCGCGATGGTTCTAATGTCTTCAAATTTCATCCCGCGCCCTTCAGAGACTGCACTGATAAACTGGTTGTGCACATCGTCGAGGACTGTCTGGAGGATCTGTTTCTCTTCAGGCGTCATCGACCTAAAGACCGAGGCCATGTCCTTATGCCTGCCGCTTTTTACTATCTGCGTTTCCACGCCTATTTTTTTCATGAGCCCTTCGATGTTGGGCAGTTCCATAATTACCCCGATGGATCCGGTCAGTGTACCGGCGTTGGCCACGATCTTGTCCGCAGGGGCGGATATATAATAACCTCCTGAGGCGGCAACGGTGCCCATGGAAACAATAACTTTTTTATTCTTCTTTGCTTTGAGTATTTCTTCGTGAATTTCCTGCGAAGGTGCGACTGCGCCGCCGGGGCTGTCAATCCTGAGGACAATGGCTTTAATGGAAGCATCTTCGGCGTATCCCTTCAATTCTTCTATGACACTCGTGGAGTCAATGATTACCCCGGTTACCCTGATAAGGGCGATTTTTTCTCCCAGGGGCACCTTATGTGAAAATGTCAGCATCAGGCTGATCAAGGCGATGACTGCAAATATGATCAGGAAGAAGATAAGTATCTTTTTCAAAGGAGGAACACCTCAACAACCGATTGTCTGTTTCCCGGCAGGTCAGAGGTACATTGAAAAACGCACATTGTAAAATCCGGAAATAATTTGTTTTGACCTGTTACATTTGAATGGTGCATTGTTCAATTTATTCGGTATTACCCTATCATAGTCTTAAGGCTGAGATCAATCTTCCTGTCGGCAGGATTCACATTGATGATCCTCGTCCGTATTTCATCTCCGGGCTTAAAGAGTTCTTCCAGGGTTGCCTCATGCTTTTTATCTATTTCTGAAATGTGCAGCAGTCCCTCCACCCCGTCTTCAAGCTCTACAAAGAGCCCAAAATCGGTAATACTTACGACTTTCCCTGTTACTGAATCACCGAGGCTGTATTTTGCCGGAATTGTATCAATCCATGGATCAGGCGTCAGCTGCTTCAGTCCCACAGATATCCGCTCTTTTTCGGGCTCGATATTCAGAATCATTACCTCCAGTTCCTGGCCCTTCTTGAGGATGTCGGAAGGATGTTTTACACGCTTTACCCATGACATGTCAGAGACATGGAGCAGGGCGTCTACCCCTTCATCAATTGATATAAATGCCCCGAAATCCGCAAAGCTTTTTACCTTGCCGGTGATCTTCTGTCCGGCGGTATATTTGTCTTTTATAATGTCCCACGGATTGGGTTTGAGCTGTCTTATGCTTAAAGATATCCGTTTATCCTCTTTGTTGACTTTTAAGATGACTGCCTCAACCCTGTCACCAATCGAGAAGTACTTGGAGGGTTTTATGGATCTTTCCAGCCAGTCGATTTCGCTCACATGAATGAGCCCTTCCACCCCCTCTTCGAGCTCGACAAATATGCCGTAATCAGTGATGGTTATTACTTTCCCGAACACTTTTTGTCCTGCCGGATATTTCCCTTCGGCCGAGGCCCATGGATCCGGCTTTTTCTGTTTGTACCCGAGAGTCACTTTTTCATTTTCAGTATTGAATGAAAGGACGATTACTTCAATGGTATCTCCCACGCTGAATAATTCACCCGGATGACTTATCCGTCCCCAGGACATATCAGAGATGTGAAGCAGTCCGTCAATACCTCCAAGATCAATAAACGCACCGTAATCAGTGAGGTTTTTGATCTTCCCCTTGACAAGAGCCCCTTCTTTAAGGTTGGTCAGTGTCTCTTCCCGGAGTTTATTGCGCTCCTCTTCGAGAAGGGCGCGCCTTGAGACAATAACATTTGATCCTTTATGGTTGAAGTTCAGTATCTTGAATGTAAACTGGTGCCCTATAAGCTGATCTGTATTCTTGGGGGCCTTCAGGTCTATCTGTGATCCTGGCAGGAAGGCATTTACTCCGCCGACATTGACGGTCATGCCTCCCTTGACTTTGCCTGTAATTTTCCCGTCTACAGGCTGACCTTTTTGAAAGGCCTCTTCTATCATATCCCACGATCTTACGCCCTGGGCCTTTTGCCTCGAAAGCTTCACAAAACCGTCCGTATCACTGAGCCTTTCAATAAAGACCTCTATCTCGTCTCCCGGGTGCAGGTTCTTCAGTTCATTTTCAACAAGTTCATTGAGAGGAACAAAGCCCTCGCTTTTAGAGCCCACGTCGACGATGACGCCGTCTGACTTTATCTGAATAACTCTGCCCTTGGTTATTGAACCTGGCCTCAATCCTCTGAAAGAGTCGGCATAAAATTTTTCAAAATCATTCATTTGCAGTTCCATGGTTGTATATTATATTACCTCCTGACAGAAATTTCTCTTATTTTCTTTACCGCATCGTCTATTATCCACTGAGGAGTTGAAGCGCCGCCTGTGATTCCGACATTTTCAACGCCCAGAAACCACTCTTCCTTTATTTCTTCAGCGGTTTCTATATGATATACTTTAGCACAAACGTCTTGAGATAGTTTGACAAGCTGGTTTGTGTTTGAACTGTTCTTGCCTCCGACGATGACCATCAGTTCAACTTCTTTTGCCAGCTCCCGTGTTTCCTTTACTCTCTGTGCCGTAAAGTCGCATATCGTATTATATATTTTTACTTCCCTTGCTGTGCTTAGTACCTGTAAAACAATTTTCCTGAATGTATCAAACGGCTGTGTTGTCTGTACTATTATGCCGACCTTATTTTTTAATGCTGGCAGTTGGTCTGCATCGCCTGCAACAACGGCATTGCCTCCTGCAAAACCGATCAGCCCCTGTACTTCAGGATGCTCTTTATCTCCGATGATAAGCACCTGGTATCCCTCATCATTAAGAATCTGCGCGAATTTTTGTGCTTTTTTTACAAAGGGACAGGTTGCGTCAATAACATTATACCCCATTTGGGAAGTTTCAGCATATACCTCGGGTGAAACACCGTGGGTCCTGATGATAATGGTCCTGATATCTGCCGAGGTGAGATTTTCGACCGTCTTTACCCCTTTCCGCTTCAGCTCTTCCACAACCTGCGGGTTGTGGATCAGCGGGCCGTAGGTGTACAGGCCTTTATTGTCTTCTTTTGCAAGATTAAATGTGATATCAATGGCGCGCTTTACCCCGAAACAAAATCCCGCCTTCTTGGCAATTTTAATTTTCATAATTTTGTTGCATATCTCTTATCGCGGTCATGACCCTGTTACTTATTTCCTCGTGCAGCTCGTGACCGCTGTAATGTGTTCCCTCTGTGATCGAATTATAATATATGGGTTTCCCAACTACGACAGTGACTTTGGCCCTTTTCAGCCATTTCGCATTGACAGGCAGCGCTTTGTCACTGCCGACAATCAGCGCGGGAACAACCGGGACCCTGCTGAGACTTACTATCACGCCCGCACCCCGCTTGGCATCCATAAGTTCACCCGAATCACTTCTCCTTCCTTCAGGGAATATCACAATAAGCTCACCGCCTTTAAGTCTTCTGACGGTTTCCTTTATTGTTGAAGGACGGGTCCGTTCCCTGTCAACCGGGAAGGCCGCGCCACTTATTATCCAGCCGAGGACGGGTATATCAAAAAGCCCTTTTCTTGCCATAAACGTGGCCCGTCGTGGAAGTAAGGAACCGACCAGGGGGGGGTCCAGGTAGCTGATGTGATTTGCGGCAACGAGCACCCCTCCCTCCTGCGGGATGTTTTCCTTTCCCTTGAGCTCAAAGCCGCCGTTGATCCGCAATATGAACCGTATGGTGACGGCAACAAGCTTATAAATTATATCGGTAGCTTTGCTCATTATTGACTATGCCGGATTTCCTTTGTGAAATAGTCATGTCCTCTGTCCGGGTCTTCCGTACCTTACTTTAAATGATCCAGTATCTTTGCAACAACCTCGTCTATACGTAAATGGGTTGAATCAATATATATCATGTCATCAGCTTTCTTCAACGGTGAGCTTTCCCTTGAGGAGTCTCTCGCATCTCTGTTTCGTATGTCTTCAATGGTTTGCGATATGCTCGCCTCAGGGTCGAGAAGCGTGAGTTCCCTGTATCGCCTTCTGGCTCTTTCTTCAAGGCTGGCATCGAGATAAAATTTGTTCTCAGCCTCCGGAAAGATGGCCGTGCCTGTGTCTCTGCCTTCAATCACTACATTCCCCTTGAGGCCCATCTCTCGCTGGAGGGAAAAAAGTCCTGCCCTCACCACCGGTTTGGCGGACACCCGTGAACTGAGTTCCCCGATCTCAGCAGTCCTTATATCAGCGGACACATCCGTGCGGTCAACAAATATCCTGTCGCCGTTAATGGTTATTTTGATATCCTCCATTATCCTCTTCAGGGCCTCTTCGTTATCAGGGTCTGTTTTTTCTTCCCTTACTTTCCACGCCACCGCCCTGTACAGGGCGCCGGTATCGAGGTAGTTGTACCCGAGTTTGCCGGCCAGGAGTTTTGAAATCGTCCCCTTGCCCGAACCGGAAGGGCCGTCTATGGTGATTACGTTTTTCATGCTTCCAGACCCCCCAGCATTTCCATGAATCCGGGGAACGATGTATTTACACAGTCCGTATCAGCAACGGTAGTTTCACCTGACGCGGTAAGCCCTGCAATAAGCATGGACATTGCGATCCTGTGGTCTCCGTAACTGATGGCTTCAGCGGGTTTGAGATCTTCCCGTCCCTCGATTATAAGACCGTCTTCCCGCTCTTCAATCTTTACGTTCATCTTCCTGAGTTCGGCAGCCATCGATGCTATCCGGTCGGACTCCTTTACCCTTAATTCCTTTGCCCCTTTTATTGTGGTTGTTCCCGCGGCCTTAGCCGCCGCAACACACAGAATAGGGAATTCGTCAATTGCCCTCAGAATGAGATCTCCTCCTATGTCTACGCCTTTGAGCTGCGAATGCCTTACATGCAGATCAGCGACAGGTTCGCCGGATACAAGCCGTTCATTTTCAAGCCGTATATGTGCTCCCATGAGCTGAAGGACATCAATCAGTCCTGACCTTGTAGGATTTATGCCGGTATTCCTGATCAGTATTTCAGAGTGCGGAAGAAGAAGCCCTGCGACAATAAAAAATGCCGCAGATGAAAGGTCTCCCGGGACCGTGATATCCATCGGGGTTAATGCGGCAACGCCCCTGACGCTTACCTCGAGGTCTTTTACCCTTATATCGACTCCGTGTGCCTTCAGCATCCGTTCGGTATGGTCTCTGGACTTGCCTGGCTCACGAACCGTGGTAATGCCGTCACAGTACAGGCCCGCGAGCATGATCGCTGATTTTACCTGTGCGCTTGCCACCGGAGATTTGTAGCTGATCGGCGTTAATGTGCCGCCCTTGATCCTGAGCGGGGGGAACCCATTGTCCGATTCTATGACAGCGCCCATTTCAGTAAGCGGGGTAATGACCCTTTTCATCGGCCTGCTTCTGAGGGATGAATCACCGGTAAGGGCAGTAGAAAAAGGCTGCCCCGCAAGAACGCCGCAGAGAAGCCTCATCGTAGTCCCCGAGTTGCCGCACTCTATAATATTCTTCGGTTCAGTGAGCCCGTGTAAGCCTTTCCCCCTGATTATTATTTCATTATCGGGGGTGCGTTCTTCTATGTCAACGCCCATTTGCTTACATGCCTCAAGCGTCCTCAGGGGATCTTCCGCCTGCAGGAAATTGCGGACAATACTCTGTCCCTCTGCCAGAGAGGAAAACATTATCGCCCGGTGGGATATTGATTTGTCAGGGGGAGTGGTTATTTCTCCGCGCAGGGGGCCTTTATATTTTATGCTAATCCGGTTCAATGCCCTGTCTCGCCTTCTTGGCCCTTGTAAATTCTTTTTCAAGACCGTCCCAGTCTGCTTGCTCAAAGAGGTGAATGATATGCGTAATCGATGACGAGAACTTGCGAAGTGTAGTGAGAATATCGTCTCTGTTGTACGCACATATGTCCCTCCACAGTTCAGTGGGGCTTAAGGCGATCCTCGTCATGTCCTTCAGTCCCCTGCCGCCGTGCCTGAGTATGTGTTCGTCCACGTCAAGAATGGAGTTGACCAGGGCATATGCGACCACATGGGGCAGGTGACTGACTGCGGCAAATACAAGGTCATGTTCTTCCGGGCTCATAATAGCCGTGACAGCTCCGGTCTTTTCCCAGATATCGATTACCTTCTCAAGGGCGTCTTTGTTTGTATTTTCTTCAGGGGTAATGATACACTTTGCCCCGTTGAACAGGTCGGGTGTGGCCGCGTGTATGCCTGAACATTCTTTCCCCGCGATCGGATGGCCGCCGACAAAGCTGACGCTCTCAGGGATCAGCGGCGTGATTTTCTTCAGAACCCCTGCCTTGACGCTCCCGACATCCGTAAGAATCGCGCCTTTTTTGATTTTATCTCTTATGTGTTTCACAATCTCTTCAAACTGTCCTACCGGTGAAGCCAGTACAATAAGGTCTGCGTCACGCACGCCTTCAGCATGCGAAGTTGAATAATCATCAACAATGCCCATATCCTTTGCCTTTATCAGGTTTTCCTCGTTTCTGCCTACGCCGGTTATTTTCCCGTTGAACCCCTGTTTCTTCAAAGCAAGGGCAAAGGAGCTGCCGATTAATCCAATCCCGATTATTGTTATTTTTTTAAAATCCATAATTTTTAAAAAAGGTAGTGAATAGCTGGGAGACAGAGATGCCACTCCGTACATTATGATCTCCCAGTCATGACTCCTCACTCCTGAATACTGTCTACAGCCTGCTGTCTACTATTTTTTATATCGTCCTTCCCACTGCCCGTGCTACAGCCCTGAGCTCTTTCATAAGGGTGCTGAATTTCTCAGGTTTTAAAGACTGTTCTCCGTCCGACGCTGCCTCTTCCGGCTTTGAATGGACTTCTATCATCAGGGCGTCTGCTCCTGCAGCAACCGCGGCCTTAGCCATAGGCGCGACAAGATCCCATTTCCCCGCTCCGTGGCTGGGGTCGACAAGGACCGGGAGATGAGACAGTTTTTTTAATACAGGTATCGCGTTTAAGTCCAGGGTGTTTCTTGTTGCGGTTTCGAAAGTCCGTATTCCCCGTTCACAGAGAATGACTTTGCTGTTTCCCTGAGACATGATGTATTCGGCGGCCATGAGGAGCTCCTTGATTGTCGCTGACAGCCCTCTCTTTAACAGCACAGGTTTATCATGGGAGCCGACCTCCTGGAGCAGCCTGAAATTCTGCATGTTTCTGGCCCCGATCTGGATAATGTCTGCATATTTGAGAATGACGTCAATGTCCCTCGGATCCATAAGTTCCGTTACCACGGGCATTCCCGTTTGTTTCCGTACTTCCGCGAGGATCTTAAGGCCTTCTTCTCCCAGGCCCTGAAAGCTGTAGGGGGAGGTCCTGGGCTTGAAGGCCCCGCCCCGTATAAATGCCGCCCCCGCCTTTTTGACTTCTCTGGCTATATGGAGGAGTGTCGGGAAATTTTCAACGGCGCATGGTCCGGCCATAACCTGTATCTTTCTGCCGCCGATGGTATTGTGTCCGATTTTGATAGNNCCTATCAAGGTCCTCTCGGTTCCTTTTGAGATATTGGCCGTGAATCCTTTGTTCCCCAACTTCTTTATAATTTGCCGGAGATCTTTGGATGCGGCCCCGGGTTTCATTACGATAATATCCATATCTGCTCCTGTGAAAGGTTATTTTAAAACCATACGCTGAATTTGTGCGAACACTAATTATAATGAATTGTTTAAGAAAATTCTTAATTATGTCTGCCTACTCACTCTGTCAGCATGTCATTCTCTGATTTTTCGGGAAATCTATCATTCTTGTTTCCGGATTTCCGCTACACAGATTACGGCAATGCCCCCTGTGTGAGTGTTTCATGACAGGGATAAAAACTCTAATTATAATGGCCGCGGATTTTTTTCAGCGCTTCTATAAGCCTTTTGTTCTCTCCCGGAAGCCCTACGGTAATACGGATTGCACGGGGACCCATCGGCCGGACAATAATCCCCTCTTTCAGGAGATCATTGTACAGTTGAGGAGCGGCATCATCTCTAAGGGGGACATATATGAAATTAGCTTGTGACGGGATGAAATCAATCTTCAGTGCCTTCAGTTGCCTGTAAAGGTATTTTATCCCCCGTTCATTGGTCCTTCTTGATTTTTCAACATGCGCCTGGTCTTTCAGTGCCGCGGCTGCAGCCATCTGGGCCAGGGTATTTACATTAAAAGGCTGGCGCACCTTGTTCATTTCAGTTATTATTTCCGCTTTGGCAATCCCATAACCGACCCTGAGTCCTGCCAGCCCGTATATCTTGGAAAATGTCCTGAGCATCAGGATATTTCTTCCAAGCCCGTAATACGACATACTGTCTGCGTAATCTCTGGACCTGACATATTCATAATACGCCTCATCAACGACGACCAGCACCCTGTCAGGCACGTTTTCCATAAAGGAGTCCATTTCTTCCATGGTATTTATGGTGCCTGTTGGATTGTTGGGATTTGCTATGAAAATGATTTTTGTTTTATCAGTTATCCCTGCTGCCATGGCCTCAAGGTCGTGACGCCATTCCCTGAGGGGAACAACGACGCTCTTTCCCTGTACCGCCTGTACAATCATGGAATACACAACAAATGAAGGATGCGCCATAATCGCCTCATCACCCGGGCTGAGAAAGGTCCGTACAGCCAGCTCGATAATCTCATTGGAACCATTGCCGAATATTATGTCGCTGCCGCTGACGGACAACTTTTCAGACAACGCGCTCCGTAAATAAAAGCAGCTCCCGTCAGGATACCGGTTCAGTCCTGATATGCCTTTACGCAGCGCCTTTACGGCAAGAGGGGAGGGGCCCAGGGGGTTTTCATTTGACGCAAGTTTCGTTGACCCGGTAATGCCAAGCTCCCTCTCAAGCTCTTCTACCGGCTTTCCCGGGACGTAGGGGTTGATGCTTTTTATGTGATCCGGTGCTTGTACCATTGAATTTTTTGAAAGGGTTCAGGGATTCGAGGATGCGAGTGAGAAAAGAGTTATTAGTTGTGTGTTATCTCGGTCACTTGACCCCCTGAATCATCATGTATTTATTCTGCCGACGGATAGGACCCCAGAACCTTAAGGAACAGGCAATCTTTCTTTACTGCGTTGACTGCCTTTCTGAGCCCTTTGTCCTCCATATGGCCTTCCATGTCCACAAAAAATATATATTCCCAGGCCTTTCTCCTAGAGGGCCTTGACTCGATCTTCGTAAGGTTGATTTTGTGCCTGGCAAAGGAGCGCAATATTGAATACAGCGCCCCTGGCTGATCCTTTACGGAAAACATGATCGAGGTCTTGTCCCTGCCTGTTTTTCCCGGGGAGTCCTTTGCAATGACAAGAAAGCGCGTGTAGTTGTTTTTATTGTCTTCGATGCCTCTTTCAACAAATTGCAAATTGTATTCAGACGCGGCAAGCTCGCTTGCGACCGCTGCGGCTGAAGTGTCTTTTGCAACACGTTTGGCAGCCGCGGCAGTGCTGAGCTCTTCGATAACAGGGACCCCGGGGAAGTTTTTGTCGAGCCAGCCCCTGCACTGGGCCTTGGCCTGGGCATGAGAATAAATTTTGTTGATATCGGACCTGTTCCCGGTTTTCGACAAGAGATTATGTGTGATGGGCATCATGATCTCAAACGCGATATTTAAATCCGAATCGATAAACATGTCCAGCGTGTAATTGACCACGCCTTCAGTCGAGTTTTCTATGGGAACTACCCCGTACTGTGCCTTGTCCCTGCTAACGGCTTCGAATACTTCCTTTATGGTGCTTTCCGGCAGGTATTCAGTGGAAGAGCCGAACTGTCTCCTCGCGGCAAGATTAGTAAAGGTAGCCGAAGGACCGAGGTAAGCGACCTTTAAAGGCTGCTGCAGGGCGAGAGACGCGGAAATAATCTCTTCATAAATTAATTTCAGGGTTTCGTTCGGGAATGGACCAGGATTATGCTCCCTTAACCTCATGAGAACGGTCCGTTCCCTTTCAGGGGAATGGATTTTCAAGTGCTTATCCAGTTTCGTCTTTCCGATTTCGAGGACGATCTCGGTTCTTTTATTTAATAACTCGACGATCTTAAGGTCGATATCATCAATTTTTTCACGAAGCCTGTCCAGTTCGGACATCATTCACCGCCTGTAGTACAAGTATTTAGCTGTTGAAGATGTTGAAGGTTAATGTAGCAGTAAAAACCAAGTTTTTTCAAGGGATGATTATGATGTTATGACAAATAGAAGGCTTTGCAGGTAACCGGCCCACGATCATCTTTCGGATGTTTTAAGCCGTGCCGGCACGTCATTCAGTAACGGAATGAATAGATGGAGTCGTATGAACTGAGAGAATTCCTCGCACATCTTGCAGCGGTTTTGGCAAATTAATCAGGAGGGGTGTATCAGGACGGATGGTGCCGGGACAGAAGTGATTGAATCGGAAGAGGTGAATACTGTATCATTATTTACTTTATATATTGAAGGAGGTGCAAGATGGTCAGGAAGACGGTATTAGTTGTTGCGATGTTTGTTTTTTTGTTTTCATCACATCTGCACGCGCAAAATTTTTCCCTGGGTTTGAAAGCGAGTACCTTGGGGTTTGGCGTTGAGGCAGAGGGCAATGTCAAAGAATTAATAGGTGGCAGAATAGGTGCTAATTATTTATCATTTGATTACAGCGGTAAAGCGAGCGATATCGATTATGATTTTGAAGTTGAATCAAAAAATTTGCTGGTGTTGTTAGACGTGCATCCTTTCCGCGGAAGTTTCAGAATCAGCGGCGGGGTCGTTCTTAATGACTCAACTTTTGATGCAACTTCGGTATCGGCGGATAAGGTGACTATTGGTGACAAAGAATATAGTGGAAGTGAAATAGGAACGCTTAAGGGCACTGTTGATTTTAATAAGACAAGTCCATATATTGGATTGGGCTGGGATACATCATTTGGGAAGAGCAAGCGCTTCGGATTCCTTTTTGATATCGGAGTTGTGTATCAGGGATCGCCAGATATTACGCTTTCCGCCGATGGCCCGATTTCAACTGATCCGACGTTTCAGAGTGATTTGGCCCGCGAAGAGCAGGATCTCCAGGATGACCTGGACAAGTTCAAATATTATCCTGTCATAGCACTGGGAGTCAGTTACCGATTTTAGTGTCAGCCTGGAGAAAACACCAGTTATATAAGGGGCAGGTTGAAACCTGCCCCCCCCTTTAATCCACACAGAACCCTTGATGAATAAAACAAGTAAACTGATCTACAACTTTGTCCCGCAGTCTTTGCAGTGCCTGGCGTCAGGGCTATGGTCTTCGGAGCTGCAATCCGGACATACCACATGATATCTTGTACCTTTTTTTGCCTTTGAAAGCTCTACGGTCACTATCCCTGTGGGAACAGCAATAATGCCATATCCCATTATCATGATGACTGCCGCAAGCACCTGTCCCGCGTTAGTCTTCGGTGATATATCCCCGTAGCCGACGGTGGTCATTGTTACAATTGCCCAGTAGACACTTCTGGGGATGCTGGTGAACCCGTTTTCCTCACCTTCGATCAGGTACATGAGGGAACCAAAAATTATTACCAACGTAAGCACCGCAAAAAGGAAGACCGTAATCTTGCGTCTGCTGGCGGTTAACGCATTCAAAAGGACCTGTGCCTCGATACTGTACTGGACGAGTTTGAGTACGCGAAACACTCGGAGTATCCTCAGGATACGGAGCGTGATCAGGTATTGGCTTCCGGGAATAAAAAGACTTAGATATGTCGGCAGGACCGCGAGCAGATCGACAACGCCGAAAAAACTTCTCGCGTAACTGGAGGGTTTTCCGATGCATAACAGACGGAAGACATATTCGATGGTAAATAAAATGGTGAAAAACCATTCAATGAGGTATAAAGACTCTCCATGCACTGCATTAAGGGAGTGCACACTGTCGAGCATGACCGCAATCACACTCAGGACAATATTGATGATCAGGATTACGTCAAACCATTTGCCGGCGGCAGTGTCTGACTCGAAGATAACTGTATAGAGAGTGCTGCGCCAGCCGTTTCCGTTATTTCTTCGCTCTTGTGAATTCATTTTTAATCCTGACAATACCTAAATCATATATTTTTTAATGTGTTATGTGCAAGAACGGGGCCTGTTATCTTATGGTGAACGGACAGGTCGTATCCCGCTGTCAGCGATTGTTGAAGCACGTACTGTGCTACATGCGAAAGACACGATTGTTTTACGGGGAATAATCAGGATAGGTCAACGAGACGGACTCGGATGCTGTGATTATCACGTCTTGTTTTGTGCAACAACTACATCAGGTAACTGGTGTACAGAAACGCAATTCTGTATGAATTTAACTTAATGCACTAATAAGCCGATAATTAATAAATACGATAATTGATATGTATAGCATAGTGAAAAGGGAGAAGCGTGTTAAATAATAGGTTTATAAAGTATTTTTTTATCATATCCTGCCTGTTTGCCATATCATTTCCGTTAATTAATATCTACCTAATCTTCCCTTCATTTCGTGCATTACTGGTAAGGAATACGGAAAATGAGTCCGTGCGATTGGCAAATCAATTCTCGGCAATGTTTGTGGGAGAAAACGATGAATTAAAGGAACCTGAGAGTATCAAAAATACAATTAAAAAAATTAAAGAAGAATTCTATCAGCGAAACATGAAGGTCTTTTCGAGCAATGGCGAGATTATATATTCAACTGACCCCAAAGAGATCGGGACAATGAACCAGAGAAGGTATTTTCATGAGATCGTAGCAAAAGGTAATTCATATTCCAAAACAGTACAAAAGGAAACTGAATCTCTTGAGGGCCGATTGATGCAGGATGATGTAGTGGAGACATACGTGCCAATTATGAGAGGCGGCAGGTTTTTGGGGGCCTTTGAAATTTACTATGATATTACCACCAGAAATCAAATGCTGCAGAAGACCGTATTCCGATCTGCGTTGATATCATTTGGGATCATGTTTGGTCTTTTCATGGCAATGGTAATATCATTATTACTAGCGGATAAAAAAGATAAAGGGGCGCAGCCGGGCACGTCACATTGCAATTACAATTCGCCTGCAAATCTCTTGATCATCACGATGGTCTCGATATTCACTGCTGAGACCGTCATCATGTTCATCATATCTTTTTCTCCCCCTATTTCAAAACTGACTGAGGCGCTGATCGATTCCTCGCTCCTTGTTATGATGGTGTCCCCATCTTTGTATTTCTTCCTGTTTCGGCCTTTACATTTGAACATTGGTGGACTGCAAGAGGCACAAAATGAGCTGATACATAAGCATAATAAAGTGATGGAGTCAAATTTCCAATTGAAAGCTGAAATTGAAGAGCGCAACAAGGCTGAAAAACTGATTGTAAAGTCACAGCAGGAGTGGGAAGATACGTTCGATAACATTACTGACATGATCACGCTGCATGACAAGGATTTTAATATCATCAGGGCCAACAGGGCGGCCGAGAAAATACTTGAGCTGCCTTTTATAAGGAATACAAATTTAAAATGCTTTAAGTATTATCATGGAACAGACAGCCCTCCGGAGGGATGCCCGAGCTGCAGCTGCCTTCATACGGGGGAACCCGCTGTGTTTGAAGTATTTGAACCCCATCTGCAAAGGCACATAGAGATAAGGGCCATCCCAAGGTTAGATGTCAATAATCAGATTGAGGGACTGATACACGTTGTCAGGGACGTCACGAATCGCAAAAAGATGGAAGACAGACTGCAGGCCATGTCATTAACAGATGAACTGACGGGTCTTTATAACCGTCGTGGTTTTTTCACGCTTCTCAATCAACAGTTGAAAGAAATTAAACGGCAGAAGACAAAGGCCTTTCTGCTTTATGCAGACATAGATCACTTCAAGGAAATAAATGATACATTCGGTCATCATGCAGGCGATGTAATGCTGATCGAGGCTGCCAATATTCTCAGGGCTACGTATCGGGAGTCTGATATCATTGCCCGCTTTGGCGGAGATGAATTTGTGGTGTTTCCGGTGGGGCATGAGGAGTCTCACGTAAGCGTAGTTGTTGCCCGTCTGCAAAAAAACATTGATGCCTTTAATGCACAGGAAGAACGGGGGTACACGCTTTCCATAAGTGTCGGTGTCGCGCCTTATGACTCATGGAATTTTCATTCTATTGACGGTCTCCTCGCTGAAGCGGACAAATTGATGTATAAGCAGAAAAGGGAAAAACAGAGAATCTAGGACTCATCAAAGAAGCGTTCCCTCATCATAGCTGCGTCTTTATCACCCTCACCCTGATATCCCCAAATCCCGGTGCCCCTGTGTATGAGGTGATATTTTCGGGATCATGGAGTTCATTAATATTCGGAGTATATTGAGACGTGTGATTCATAAAACCAATGCCTGAGGCCTTTTGCCCTCCAGGGCCGAACGCGGTCTTGATGACTCCCGGCCGTATCTCGTCAGTCAAAAAGACCTTGCCCCTTATTCTATTACCCATTGGGTTTTCGAGCGTCACAAGGGCCCCGGTCTTCAGGCCCAGATTCTCCCCATCTGCCCTGTTCACGGAAAGAACGGGAATAGATACACTGCACGGCCTGAATGAATTCTCTCTCTTGTCCTGCAGGCCGGTCTTATTGGGAACGTCCGCACATTCCGGCATGGTATATGCGAATTGATCGTTTAATGCTTCCATGCATTCAGTAGTCGTCTCGGAAAGGTACGGACACACTGCAGTCATGGTCATGGCATGATGGACCCTGCCGCTTATTAACTGAAATGGATATTCGGGATATGTATGTTTATATAATGTATTGCCGGGATTCCACCTGCACTCGGCCCAGTAAAAGGTAGCAGGAAGGTCTGTGCCGAAGATACGGTTAATGTTTTCTATATAGCTGAATTTAAATTCGAATTTTTTTGATCCTGTCTTCGGGTACTTCGCCGAGGGAGCAGCCGTTGAATTTCTGTATCTGTAATAACTTGCTGGCCACACGGCAACTCCATTATGTGTTCTGAGCCATTCTACGGTTACAGGGTCGCCGTGCTTTATGATTTTATCCCCCCACACTGCCCCGGGATTATCCGGGACACCCGTGATCAGACAACCCTCCGGAAGATCCGGATAAGGGAGATGTTCCCCGATATTATAAAATCCGGGGGTCTCTGACAGTATCTCATTTATGAATGCTTCTTCATCTATATATTTAAGCCCGAAGTCTTCAGACTTAATATCAGGATCACCGTTATGTATCAGCGCTTCGGACAGAGTGATCATGAACTCATAAGGTGTTTTGGATTCATGCAGGGGTGTTATGACCTGATCCCTGAGAGAGATCTCCGGACTCATTGTATACACATCGCTGACGCCCATCCTTTCAAGGTACCCTGCTTCAGGCAGTACGATGTCCGCGTATTTCCCTGTTTCACTGATATGGGTATCAATGAATACCATCAGTTCAAGGAGGTAATCATCTCCGTCTTTCGCAGTCAGCGCCTCTTTCCATGCAGCAGTATTTCCTGCGGTTATGACCGGATTTCCCGCCCTTGTTACAAAGGCCTTGACCGGATAACGGAAATCCTTAAAGGGCCCGTATCGTATCCTTACGCCTTTTTTTATTTTTACGGGGAGATCGGTCAGCACCCCTTTCCATGAAGCAGGATAGTCGCCGAATGTGTCTTTGTTTAGTTCCGACAACTTTCCTGTAACCTCTCTCCCGCGTATTTCCCTGCTTACCACTTTATCCAGAAACTCTTTCCCGACTGTTTTACCGCCTTTCTTCGGTTTCTGGCTGTCGATAAAGACAAGCCCCCCGGGGATGTCCATATTGCCGGTTACAAGACAGAGGGCCGTCATGAGTATTGATGTCACATCTCCATTTGTATGGTGGGAGGTCCCGTGCATGCCGACTTCCATTGCAGCGGGTTTAGTGATGCCGAACAAGTGCGATATGTTCTTTATGTTCTCTGATGAAATTCCGGTCTTCTCCTCTGCCCATTCCAGGGTGAAGTAATTCAGGTTATTAGCCGGGTCTTTTTTCTTTGTATATTCAAGGAACGCGTCTTTAAAATCCTGCCAGCCAAGCGTATATTTATCAATAAAGCCGTGGTCTATATACCTTGCCGAAGGAAGGTCCCTTGCATCGTGTTCAATAATAAAGTAAAGCATTGCCGCGAGCAGTGCGGCATCTGATCCTGGCCTTGCAGGCAGCCATATGTCCGCGTGGGCAGCGGAATTGGTATACGCGGGGTCTATGACAATGTATATGCATCCGTTTTCTTCCCGGGCTGCGGGGATGCCTTTGGACATATAGTTGAATCGTGTCGCGACAAGCGGGTTGGCCCCGATGGAAAGGAGAAGTTTAATGTCATGCGTATTATGGAGATATATTTCGCCATCGTCGTTTCTTAACAGGACCGGTCTCTGAATATCAGGGAGGGGCCTTTCATCGCCCGTCATTATTCCCTGTCCCCATTTCCTGTTCGGGTCACAAATACTGCCGTGATTGAATGTATTGGGAGTACCGAAGGCATGAAACAGCCGGTAATACGCCTCCCTGTCGGTCACGTCTCCGCAGTCCATGAAAACTGTTTCCTGACCGTATTTCTGTTTTATCGCAATCAGTTTCCCTGCAATGAAATCCGCGGCTTCTTTCCACGTAATCTCTTTCCATGCATCCTCTCCTCGTTCGCCTGTCCTCAGTAACGGGGTCTTTATCCTGTGGGGGGAGTAGGTGAGCTGAAGACCGGAAGCTCCCTTTGCGCAAACAGTCCCGTTGTTTATAAGTGTGTGAGGGTTGCCGTAAATCTTTTTGGCAATACCGTTTTCCACAAGTACCGAGATCCCGCATTCAGACGGGCACATGGCATCAGATGTATACACCAGGTGAGCGGAACTGTCAGGTTCCGTGGTCTGCTGCCTTCCTGAAGTGCGGCGTACCGGAGGGATGTCCACGGCCTGATAATCTTTGAGAGGCGAGTCTTCCACAGACCCGCTGTAGGTGTAGAAAACCAACGGGTTCGTCCCCAGGTCAGGATTAAGTGCCTTGACATTTTTATTTTCCAGGGCGAGTGATATATCGCTTTTTTT
This sequence comes from Nitrospiraceae bacterium UBA6902, assembly GCA_002451135.1. Lineage (GTDB taxonomy): Bacteria > Nitrospirota > Thermodesulfovibrionia > UBA6902 > UBA6902 > UBA6902. The sequence continues at coordinate 58,495 of DKBK01000010.1, read as the reverse complement.
ATCATGGATGTCACCAAAGACCATTGCCCTTCCCATGCAGCTTTGTACGCAGACAGGCGGCAATCCCTTAACGACCCTCCTGTTATAGCAGAAATCGCATTTTTCAGCTGACCCGCTGCCCTGTCTCACCTGAATCGCCTGATAGGGGCATTTTTCATAGCACATCTGACAACCGGTGCATTTGCTGTCATCCAGCAGGACTACGCCGTGCTGATTTCTGATCAGGGCCTGTTCTTCACATGCCTCCATGCAGGGCGCGGAGGCGCAGTGATTACAGAGACGCGGCAGAAAGAACTTGCGAAGGTCCGGATAGATGCCTGAGTGGTATGTTTCTACTTTACACCTGAACGTGCCGAAAGGGATATCATACTCGGCCTTGCAATTCACCTGGCAGGCATAACAGCCGACGCATTTATCCAGATTGATTAACATGGCGTATCTCTTGCCCTGTTTAGACATACGTTTAATTTAACGGATATTGCTCATAAAATAAACACCTCTGAAGTAATCATTCAGTTAGGGGCATCAATATCCCCTGAGCCCTATTGTCCAAAGAGGGGGATTGTCAATCCACCCATACTTGAAGGGTTACGCGTTGAGGAAGATATCAATTGACAGGTTGTGTATAAAATGTTATTTTTCAAGACACTCTGAAAGAGAGGAATAATGTCATACCAGGTTGCATTCAGCATATCGCTGGAATGTGTAGATAAGGATGAGCTATTGGAACGTTTTCAGCGCAAGGCTGATTTTGTGCTGGTCGATACAATCGGCACGTACGGCGGAAACAGATACAGAATCAAGGGCGCAACAACAATCCCGTATCCTGAAGTGGCGGACAGAAGAAAGGAACTGCTGAAATATAATGAGATCATTGTATACTGCAAGGAAAAGAGTTGTGTCGCATCCAAGAAAGTCGCGTCTGCCCTGAAAATGCTGAACGTCCCGAATGTGAAAGTATATGAGGGCGGGATAGTAGAGTGGATGGAAAACGGACTGCCGGTTGAAGAGTCTTAAGCTCCTTTAGGCCGGTTATTGCATACCGGCCATCCGGCCTTAACCGTATATGTTTTTCTGAGATACATGCAATGAAAAAACCCCAGGAGATGATCATCTACAATATATTCCCCCTTCTTGCCGGAAGGTTCTCCTGCTGGGGGGATCAGTTCAAACGGGCCTCTGAAATGGGCTTCAACTGGGTCTTTGTGAATCCGATACAGCGGCCGGGCTATTCAGGCAGTATATACTCTATTTCGGATTACTTCAGTTTCAACCCCCTGTTTACGGATGAGAACAGCAAAAAGAATCCCACGGACCAGGTGAGTAATATGATTGCAGAGGCCCAGGAATGCGGGCTCAGCGTCATGATTGACCTGGTAGTCAACCATTGCGCATTTGATTCAGAGATCATAAAGAAACACCCCGAGTGGTTCTCGTGGACTGCAGGTGAAGTGGTGCATCCTTTCTGTTATGGTGACGATGGGGAAAAGGTTGTATGGGGTGATCTTGCCAAATATAACTACGAAGGCACAGGGGATCCCGAGGGCCTCTATCAATTTATAAAAAAGATAGTCGATTTTCTTATAGGCATCGGCTTTAAAGGCTTCAGGTGTGATGCAGCCTATCAGCTGCCGGGTAAATTCTGGAGGAGGCTTATTAGGGAGACGAAAAAGAACAGTCCCGGGGTCCTCTTTTTTGCCGAGACACTCGGATGCACCGCGGACCAGACCAGGATGACGGCAAGGGCGGGTTTCGACTATGTTTTCAACAGTTCCAAGTGGTGGGATCTGAAGGGCCACTGGCTGATGGCGCAGTACGAACTCACAAGAGATGTATCGGATTCCATCAGTTTCCCGGACAGTCATGATACGGCAAGGCTCATGGAAGACCTCAATGGAAATATTGCCGGAGTGAAGCAGCGTTATCTGCTGGCAGCGCTGTATTCAGCGGGGGTCATGATGCTTATGGGATATGAGTTTGGTTTTCGGAAGAGGACGCATGTGGTGCATTCAAGGCCTGAGGACTGGGAGAAAACGGATATTGATCTCACGAGTTTCATAAGGAAGGTTAATCATATTAAGAAGAAGTACAGTATTTTCCAGGAAGATGCGCCCACGGAAATATTGCAGAATAATAATCCGAATATTCTGATCCTGTGGAAGGCCTCCACGCGCACGGATGAAGAGGCCCTGATTATCATAAACAAGGACATCCATGCGAAGCAGCACGTGTATGAGGAGAGCCTGAATGAATTTGTCCTTGCCGGGGCCCCTCTTCAGGACGTATCCCCTGAATATCCGTTAGAATTTGTCCCCGAACCTTTTCACTATGAATTAAATCCGGGGCAGGCGCTTGTATATGTGACAAAAAGGGATGCAGTAAGGCCACGTGCGTGAGAAGTGATTCAGGAAATTGCGGAATTATTATTTATTGCTGCCGTCAAATATAAACTTGCAGCATCCCAGGTCCAATACCTGATTATTTGAAGAAAGATGGGACTGCAGGTTATCTGTAATATGATAAATTCGGTGGACGCCTTCTTTTCTTTTTCGTACTAATCCGGAGGTCTCCAGGATCTTGAGATGTTTTGAAATATTATACGTTTTTATTCCGAGCATCGCTGATAAATCCTGAACTGATGCCTCCTTATTCAAAAGAGTATGAAGAATCTCAAGGCGGTTCTCATCTGCCAATGCCTTTAATATGGTTGTCCAGTTAAGATGGGATTCTACCTTGGAATTGCGTCCCGATTGTACCATGTAATTAATATATGTTCTTTCTGATATTAAAATCAAGGCATGTATGCCGGAAATACAAAGAGAGAGGACCATAAATGCTGAAGCACGTTAACCGGGAAGGATGACGGATGCTAAATCAGGGCAACCCCAATTTCACTACAAATGGGGATAGTTCATAATTGAGCTATAAAAATTTCTAATTGTGCCCGGAAATACTTGTATGTTATAATCCGTCGACTAAGTTCTTAGTATTAATGTTTCTAAACTAAAAAGAAGGAAAATTCACTATGTTGCTTTATCTTTTTCTCGCAGTATATTTTTTTATCCTGATTACGGTCTTTATATATTCTTCTCACCGGTATTATATGGTCTATCTGTATTACAGGCACCAGAAAGATAAACCGGTACTCAGGAATACATTGGATAAATTGCCGCGTGTCACAGTGCAGCTCCCCGTATATAACGAAATGTATGTCGTAAGACGGCTGATAGCGGCGTCCTGCGATATTGATTATCCCCGAGAGCTCCTTGATATCCAGGTGCTGGATGATTCTACGGATGAGACGAAAGAGATCACACGGACATGTGTTGAGGAATTCAGGGACAAGGGTTTTGATATAAGCTATATACATCGCGACAACAGAGCGGGCTATAAAGGCGGCGCGTTAGAGAACGGGCTTACATATGCCAAAGGTGAATACATTGCAGTGTTTGATGCTGATTTTGTTCCTCAGCGCGATATCCTGAAAAAAACCATCCATTTTTTTGCCGACAAATCCGTTGGCATGGTGCAGACAAGATGGTCGTACCTGAACAGGGGCTACTCCTTTATTACCAAGATACAGGCAATAATGCTTGACGGTCATTTTGTTATCGAACATACGGCGAGAAACTGGTCAGGAAGGTTTTTTAATTTTAACGGCACCGCGGGTGTCTGGAGGAAAGAGGCGATCACATCAGCGGGCGGATGGCAGAACGATACCCTGACCGAAGACCTTGATTTAAGCTACAGATCACAGCTCAAGGGCTGGAAATTTATATTCCTGAAAGATGAACTTTCCCCTTCTGAAATTCCTGTTGAGATCAACGGGTTCAAGAGCCAGCAGCACCGGTGGGCCAAGGGGTCGATACAGACTGCTAAAAAAATCCTCCCCGCCATTTTCAAGAGCGATCTTCCATTAAAGGTGAAGGTAGAGGCGTTCTTTCACCTCACCAACAATATATCATACCTGCTGATGCTGGTGCTCTCGGTATTGATTTATCCCTCCATGGTCGCTCGGATAAATGTGGGATGGTTCAGGATGCTGGTGGCAGATGTGCCGTTTCTCCTGTTTGCCACGGTCGGGATATCGTTCTTTTATATCTGTTCACAAAGAGAGGCATATAAGGACTGGAAATCGAGGATCATGTATCTGCCCATGCTGATGTCCCTCGGCATCGGACTCTCAGTCAACAACTCAAAAGCGGTGCTGGGCGCGATCTTCAATAAAAAGACGGAATTCAAACGGACGCCCAAATACAGTATTGAGAAGAAAAAAGATATGTGGCTCGGGAAAAAATACAAGGGGGAGATAAACCTTCTTGTGTTGATGGAACTGCTCCTGGGCATCTATTTTACCTTCAATATCTATTTTGCGTTCATCAACAAAATTTACGTGTCAATCCCGTTTCTCATGATGTTTCAGATGGGGTATTTTTATGTTGCTTTTTTGTCAATTTTTCAAGTAGTATTGAGCGGCATTGCTTCAAATCGATGGGCACAGAGCTATATTTCCAAAAGGAAGACAGAAGACATCCTTGCTGCATAACGCACGATCATAGTGATAGCAATAATATTATTTTTTAAATAATAAATATTAAATCAAAAGGAGTATAGCTATGGGAAGAAAATTTGTTTTGATATGTTTGTTATTCGCAGGATGTGTTTTTATCTCAAATAATGCTATTGCGGCCTGGACACAGGCCAAGGGCCATTCGTATAATCAACTGACGTTAAGTCANNGGTTTCCAAGGAGAGTGAAATAAAAACTGTTCATGCAAAACCATATATAAATGAAGAGGAGAAGTTTACCGCGACAAAGCTGTCGTATTATGTGGAATATGGACTTGTGGATGACCTTACGTTTATTTTTTCAGGTGCCTTTGAATATGTAAGGTCAAATGATATCCTGGCATATACGGAAGATCTTGACGAGGTCACGGGAATTGGTGATCTTATCCTTGGATTACGACAGAAAATAAGCAACAATGTAGCGGGTGGACCGATGTCTCTCCAGCTTGACATTAAGGTCCCCGAGGCATATAAATATTATAATCCGGTAAATTATCAAAACCTTGGAGACGGACAGTATGATGCCTTATTAAAATTGAAATACGGCAGGGGCTTCAGCTGGGGATATGCTGTTCTTGACGCCGGATACAAGTACCGATTTGAGAACAATCAGCTTGGTGATTATACATTTAAGCCTTCTGACACAGTCATCGTCTCACTCAGCGGCGGCTATAATGCCACTCCGTGGCTTTCGATACGGGGAAAGCTTGACTGGGACAAGTCGATCGGAAACGCAAGAGTTTCGGATGAATTTGTCACGTACGCCGGTGCATACGGGGTTCCCAAGAGTCATGGAGAGGCCGTGATGATCCTGGATACCTTGGGGCTCGAAAAAGACTCTTTGACTGCCGGGCTTGCCCTGGCCTTTACCGTTGCCAAGAATATGCAGATTGTTGCTTCGTATGACTGGACACTGGATGGTATCGGACCGTGCAAGAACTGGGACTTTGGGGTATTCAGGTCGAGCAACTCCTCAATCGGGGAGACGGTAAGCATCGCGCTGGCCTACTCTCACTGATATAGCTGGTCTCTCACTGTTATGTGACATTAAAGGTGCTTTCTTTCGAAAAGAATAGAAAATTTCAGGAAAGCACCTTTTCTTTTTTTTATGATGGATATGAAACTTAAAAAAAAATTATATTCATTCCCGCACTACTGCTCCTGACAGTAGTATCACTATATACATTCAACAACAGGTATACCCTGACGGCTGTCATGTATCAGACGCTCGGATCTCAGGACAAGGCCATTGATATGTTTACAAAAGCGGTAAAAGCGGATCCCCAAAACGCGTACGCATATTATCAGCTTGGCTTGATGTATAAGGAAAAGGGCGCGTTTGACAGTGCCGAACATGTGTACAGAAAATTGCTCGACATGTTCCCGGACCATCCCCACGCAAACTATGACCTGGGGTATGTATACAGGGAGAAAAAAGAGTATGATAAGGCCATGGCTCAGTATCAAAAGGCCCTCACCATAGATCCGGATAATGCCTATGTTCATTATGACCTTGGTTTCATATATAAGGAGAAGGGCCTTTATGAAGAGGCGCTTTCAGAATACCGGAAGGTCCTTGAGACAGATCCGGCCCATCGATACGCATTATGGGACATCGCGGGGGTATATGAAAAAATGGGAAAGAACGACATGGCGGACGCTCAGCTCCGCCACTACCATGAAATGACGGACTGCAGTTTCAGACGATTCTGGAACTGCATGGACTAATTGGCAATCACGGCGTATATATCAATAAACCTCCTCCTGTTTTCCGCCTGGTATATCTTTCTGTACGGGAAGAGGGACCGCCTGTCATTTGCCGACCGGTTAGCAGGGACTTTCATTTTATGTGTGACCCAGATTATAGCGACCGAGCTGCTGCTTGGGGTTGTTTTCAGGAAGCTTTATCCTTTCCCCCTCTTCCTGCTCAATACGGTGATATCCACAGGCATTCTGATGTTTGCATTACGGACAGGGGGCATATCCGGTTTATATAGGGAGATAAAGGATGAGGCTTTACGTATCTCCGGAATCATTACGCAGGACAAAATACTATTATGTGTCTTCGGTCTCTTTCTGCTATCAGCGGGATGGATGATTTTTCTTGGGTATCTTTTCCCCTCTTACTCGTGGGATGCGCTCTATTATCATCTTCCTATGGTGGGCCAGATACTGCAAAGCGGGGCCATCGAGGAAACCCTGACGCCTTCATTTATTCAGCAGTATATCAATATATTCCCGAAAAACATTAATCTCTTTTTCCTCTGGAACATCATATTCCTGAAAAATGACGTGATTGTGGATTTGAGCCAGTTCGTGTTTACCCTTGCAGGGGTCCTGTCCATATACAGCATGGCAGTCAAACTGAACATTACAGAGAAACACGCGATATACGGTGCTTTCCTTTTTTTCTTCACCCCGGTCCTGATGTTACAGTCAACGGTAAATTACGTGGATGGCACCGTATCCGTGCTGCTGCTTATTGCCGTAAATTTCTTAATGTATGATGATGTGGAAAGTTTTATGGCCGGAAATGATTCGAGGGAGACGGGTAAAAAGAGAAGAATATCTCTCCTGTTAGCGGGACTGGCCGCAGGACTCTTGCTGGGTTCAAAGCCGACCGGNNCTGCTTTATTCTGCCGGCTTTTCTGATTGGCGGTTACTGGTATATGAGAAACTGGATGCTCTACGGCAATCCCGTATATTACATGGATGTTTCCCTGTTCAATATGCATCTGTTCAAGGGTCTGAAGAGTGACTGGGTTGAGCCGGCCCCTGATATTATTAATTCACTGAATTATCTGACACGGCTCTTATATGTCTGGCTTGAACGGGTCGGGTATTATCTGTATGATTCAAGGCTGAGCGGGTTCGGCCCGATATGGTTTATCCTTTTCCTGCCCGGGATCATTTTTTCTTTTGTTCACGCGTTCATAAAGAAAAGGTACAGATTTCTTTTTACGGGCGGAATACTTCTTCTCACCTTCATGATCCATCCGAGAAACTGGACCACGAGGTATGTTATTTTCATCGTTGGCCTGGGCGCCCTTTCATTTGGGACAGTGATCGACTATTTTCATCCGAAGCAGAATGTGTTAAGACTCGTTGCATTGCTGCTTGCGGCATATACGCTGCTGACGGCAAATTCACCCTGCATCATGCCGGAGAAGGTTAAGGAGTTTCTTCACCTGCCTGCCGGGGAGCGTACCCTGTCCCGTCATAAGCCGTCTAATATTGATACGAAGGTCAGGGATGAATACGGGTACTGGATATGGATAGAGAACAATGTAGCGGAGGGAGACACCCTTGCATATACGTTTGTTGACTCCGGGGTGGATACGTCCAGGCCTTTTTTTCTTGCTCCTTTGTGGAACGCGGGGTTTTCAAATACCGTTGTCTATATTAAATCTGATACGTATGAAGAATGGCTGAAAAAACTGGGGAGTGAGGGTGCCGGGTATATATTAATAAGGAAAGACTCAGTTGAAGATCAATGGATTGAAAAAGAAAGACGGCTTTTTTATTCCCTTCGCTGGATGGGGAATGTGAAAGAGAAATTTGAGATTGTGTATTCCGATGATACCTACAGGATTGTGAAATATAAAAAAGGATTGAAGAATGAAGGCTGAAAACAAAAAACGCATATTGTTTGTTCTTTATATCTTGACGATGCTTATTTTGGCGCTCATATATTTTTCTGTTCCTGAAAGAAAGGAATTCATAGAGTTTCATATAAGATGGTGGAAGGAGTTCTGGCGGGTCCTCGGCTATGTTACCAATGTGAGGTTAGTGATATAATTGTAACAAGAGGAGGGAAATGCTCCGGAATATTATATAGAAATTTCAAATACAGCAATTAGGGCGTTGACTTTGAACGTATGATTTACAGATAATTAGAGCGGTAATTTTTATGGCACGCTATAGCAAGAAAATAAAAGATCACAGGGCGTTATTTATAGTTCCCCCTACAGGTCTTTTCTACAGGGATGACCGCTGTCAGGTCTCCCTGAAAGGGGTCTCCAATGCCCCGCGTCCCCCCCTGGACCTGGCCTACATGTCTGCCATTCTCGAGAAGAATGAGTTCGTGTGCAAGATGAGGGACTACCCTGTTGAAAACGGGAGCTGGCAGGACGTTGAAGACGATATCCGGAACTTTGCTCCATCCATTCTTGTCATTTACACCACCATTACTTCAGTAAAAGAAGACCTGCGTGTGTGCAGCATTGCAAAAGAGATCAATCCCGATATTATTACTGTTGCAAAAGGCGGTGATACGACGATCAGTCCCGAGGAAAGGCTTGAGATGTGCCGGGACCTGGATATCGCCATCATAGGCGAACCCGAACTGACGATGCTGGAGATAGCGCGGGGCATGGACCTTAAAGATATTAAAGGCATCTGTTTCAGAGAACACGGGAAGATCGTCAAAACACCCAGGCGCCCCTTTATCGAGGACCTCGACAGTATTCCCTTTCCCTCCAGGCATCTCCTTGACCAGAGTAAATACGTCAGACCGGATACAGGGGAAATCCTGACAACAATCCAGTCGAGCCGGGGCTGTCCGGCCAAGTGCATCTATTGTCTCAGCAGGGTCGTCGCGGGCGCTGATTTAAGGCTCCGCTCGCCGAAGAATGTGGTTGATGAGCTTGAGCACTGCGTCACTGATTATAGTATCAGGAACTTCTTTTTCAGGGCGGACACTTTTACCTGGGATAAGGAATGGGTCATACGCGTATGCAAGGAAATAATCTCCAGGAAACTGGATATACAGTGGGTCGCAAACAGCAGGGCCAATACCGTAGACGATGAAAGACTGGTATGGATGAAAAAAGCGGGCTGCTGGCTTGTCTCCTTCGGGGTCGAGAGCGGCAGTCAGTATATCCTCGATATGACGAAAAAGGGAATAACCCTGGACCAGTCAAGAGAGGCCCTCCGTCTTGCAAAAAAACACAAGCTGAAGACCTTCGTGACTTTTCTGATCGGAATGCCGTGGGACACAAAAGAAACCATCATGGAGACCTTTGATTTTGCCAGAGAGATTGACGGTGATTTCTTTGAGGTCATCCTCCCGTTTCCCTTCCCGGGGACCGCATACTATGAAATAACCAAAAGAGACGGCCTTATCCTTGACGGCGCGTATGATAATATATATGACCATTTCAATTCCGTGGTGAAAACCTATCACCTGTCCGCGGATGAGCTTACAGAATTGAAAAAGAAATCCTTCTGGTATTTATATGCGAGACCCCGCTACATCAAGAAGATAATTTCACAGTGTGATTCCCCTAGGGCATTTAAAAATTATCTCGCATTCGGCATTAACAAGATGAAAGCCCATTTTGCTTCAGCCCGTTAATTCACATCTTCAGGAAGCCTTTCTGTGTAGCAGATCTGATTCTTCGCGATTTCATTGCACAGGTTATGTGAAAATGTTCAGCATGCGCGCTGTTTTTATGACCGTATTACCTGATGAATAATCCGTGTAACACGGTGTGGCTCATGCGAGGTTACAGCGATAAATGTGCTATCATAAATAATATTACATCTTGAGTGCGCAGTAAAATTAATATATTCATGGAGGCTCAGGTCTCCTGTGCCCTGTCCGTTACACAAATGATCGATTTTGCATTAGCGGGAGGACCATGTTATCCGGCAGAACCATAGCGGTATTGATTCCTGCACTTAATGAAGAGCAGTCACTGCAGAATGTTTTAAATGACATACCACGGGACATCGTGGATGAAGTTGTTGTGATAGACAACGGGAGCACTGATAACACCCCTTCGATCGCGAGGGGGGCTGGGGCCACGCTGCTGTTTGAGTCCAGGAGAGGGTATGGCTTTCCCTGCCTTAAGGGAATAGAATATCTTAAGACGGTACATCCTGACATCGTGGTCTTTGTAGATGCCAATTACAGCGACCATCCTGATGAAATAATAAAGCTTGTCAAGCCGATTGTTGAGGAAGATTATGATCTTGTGTGCGGTTCAAGGACAATGGGTGAGGTGGAGAAAGGGGCCTTACGGATCCCGGTGCGTTTCGGCAATCTTCTTGCTACTGTCTTAATGAGGGTATGTTACGGTTTTAAATACACCGATGTCGGCCCTTTCAGGGCCATAACGTTTGATAAATTATTACGACTGGATATGTCTGACAATCTGGGATGGACTGTTGAAATGCAGGTGAAGGCGGTCAGGGGCAACTATAAGATAAAGGAAGTCCCTGTGAGGTATCGCAGTGGAACCGGCAAGTCAAAACTCACGGGAAACATAAAGGGCATAGTGATAGTAGGTTACAGGATAATACGCGCGATTGTAACGAATCTCTTTTATATGCCCCGATAGATTCTCCCTGCCAAAAAGAAAATTTATTTATAATATTTATGCGAGTATTATAATTCTTGACAAACTGCCGGGCCTGTGCAACTATAGAGCGTTTCCGATTTCTCTTTGCTGAAAAATCTCAGTGGAACAATTGACGTATTCTTGTCTTTTAAGATATGACAGCCCTGACAAAGCAGGAAATATTAGCACAATTAAAGAAACTGGGAGTCAGTTCCGATTCTGAACTTATTACCTTTTTTGAGGAATACGAGGAATATTCTACCTTACGGGAAGATCACACTCACTCTGCTCACGTGTATTACCGCAGTCCGGAGAACAAATAAATTGCCCTGAGTACACCCGCGGGTCTGATCGGGACTGTTGTATGCGCATTCAGAAAACATGGAGAGCCTATGTGATTCCCTCTTATCTGAAGCATGGGTACTGAGAGAAGCAGTAACACCCTGCAGGCGAGTATAAATTTATGCAGAGAAGAGCGTTTGAGAGGATTCCTTTACATATAAGCGTAAGATTTTCATGTGGTAATGATGAATACAGCGGAACCGTTTCCAATCTCTCAGAAAAAGGAATGTTTATATCTGCATGCAATATGCGCTTCCCCTTTGACTCTGAATTTAAACTGGTCTTTCCTGTGGAAGCTGAACTTTTGACCCTCCAGGTCAGGGTCCGCAGGATAACAAAAACCGCTGATCGGTATGACGGCATCGGCGTTGAGCTTTTAAGTCTCCCGCAGAGATATGTTGACTACATAAAAAGTCTCAGGGAGAATGTATAGAGCAGAGAAAGCCCTTTATTCAAATATGACAGGGTTTTTAATATCCGCTTGTTCTTCGGTTCTCTTCACATTTTCTTCGCAATTAAGGAGTACTTTTTAGGTAACTACTAATTAAAGGAGGAGAATAAGATGAAAAGAATAATTTTGATACTACTTTTAATAGCCGGCTTATCGGCCCCGTACAGCTTTGCCCAGATGGGCCAGGGTCATGTCATGGATCAGGGCATGATGGGCAGTCAGACTCAGCAGCAGCCTGCCGGGACGCCTTATGAAGGCCCTTATTATCCTTGTCCTCAGATGATGGGGCCCGGCATGATGGGAGGCATGATGGGGCCCGGTATGATGGGAGGCATGATGGGGCCACGCGGCTATGGTATGCAGGGATCTGATCCGGAGGCGTATCAAAAATATCTCAATAACACTACAGAACTGAGAAAAAAACTTCATGACAAAAAATTCGAGTACTTTGAGGCGATGCGGAATCCGGAGACTAAACGGGAGACACTCATGAAACTTGAAAAAGAGATCCTGGACGCCCAGTGGGAACTGTACGAAAAAGCGCCAAGATAATTTCTGAACTTCTTGACATTATGCGGCTGAGGAGCAGGGAACTTCTCAGCCGTCAACGTGTGATAGCGTACGTGCTTTCTGGTAATTGCCAATCAATGCAATTGTGACATGTCAGAGGTTTCATTTTACTGACTGAAAAGCTAATATATATTATTTATGTGCAGACGTGATTATCCTACATACGTGGACGGGAGGCCNNAGAAGCACGAACGGGAACTGGGAAATGCTCAAGAAAGATATGCGTTCTACATTCCCGACTGTCAAACATATATCTACAGAGGAGCTGCAGAAATGGATGTCAGCTAAGGGGGATGCAAAGCCTTTGCTCATTGACAGAAGGGAAAGGGAGGAATACGATGTGAGTCATCTGCCTGGTGCCTTCCCTGCCAGTGATGTGGAAGAAGCTCGAAAAATTATCGAGAAAGAGGGAAAGGACAGGCCTGTTGTGGTGTACTGTTCCGTTGGTTATCGCTCTTCAGTGCTGGCGAGGCAGCTTGGAAAAGAAGGCTATACAAATGTGTACAATCTGGAAGGTTCAATTTTTAAGTGGGCCAATGAAGGGCGGCCGGTGTACCAGGGAGACAGACAGGTTCATGTAGTGCACCCTTATAACAGCAAGTGGAGGAACTTCCTGGACCGTAAGTTGTGGTATGCCCCGGGAAAAAAGGAATGATGTTGTATGGGCGAACATTAACGTATTTGCTGGAATTTGCATCCAACTCCGGAGGTGAGTAAAATGGAAAAAGATGCGGTAATCAGGCTCGGCTTTTTTTTCGGCGTATTGATTATTATGGCAATATGGGAGCTCATGTGGCCGCGCCGCGTGCTTACCATGTCCAAACTGTCCCGGTGGCTCAGCAACCTCGGGATAGTTTTACTTGATAACGTCCTTATACGGATCCTGTTCCCTGTTCTGGTAATAGGGCTNNTGGGAGTGCTTGCGCTTGATCTTGTCGTATATCTGCAGCACCTGATGTTCCACGCGGTCCCTGTGATATGGCGACTGCATATGATGCATCACGCAGACCTTGATATTGATGTCACCACGGGCCTGCGTTTTCATCCTCTGGAAATAATCATAAGTATGTTTATAAAGTTATCCACGGTTGCTGCCCTCGGCCCTTCGGTGCTTACTGTTCTCATATTTGAAGTGACCCTGAACGCAACCGCGATGTTTAATCACAGCAATGTCAAAATGCCCTTTCATGTGGACAGACTGCTGCGTCTTCTCGTGGTCACCCCTGACATGCACAGGGTCCATCATTCCGTTACGATAAGGGAGACCAACAGTAATTTTGGATTCAACTTTCCCTGGTGGGACCGGATGTTCGGCACCTACCGCGCCCAGCCTGTAGCAGGACATGAAGGGATGACAATAGGATTGTCCCAGTTTCGTGATCCGAAGCGCAATAATCTCTTCCGGATGCTGATCCTGCCATTTGTGGGTGACCCCGGTGCGTACTCCATTAACCGGTGGGGGAGGGAGCCGGTCTCTGATAAGAAGAGAGGTTGATCTTCACGTGCAGAAAGCATTCAGCCGGGTATAACCCGGGTTGATCTTCATTTCCCATGTATCACAAGAGCTCCATTTGTAAGCTTGACAATTATATTCATATATTCTAATATTCGAATATATGAAAGACTTGATCTCCAGGGTAGAGATTTTAAAGGTGGTGGCGCATCCTGCGCGGGTAGCGATACTTGATGAATTATCAAAAGGGGTCAAGTGTGTAAGCGATTTTCAGGATTTTCTCGAAATCCGCCAATCCAATGTCTCTCAGCATCTCTCGGCCTTACGGCATGCGGGCCTCATTGATTATTACGTTGACGGAAGACTGAGATGTTACTTTCTTAAAAATCCCTTTATTCTCGATCTGCTGGGAATAATAAAAAAAGAATATGAAGGCGACTTGCAGGGGCCCGAGTGCTGTCCTGTTACAAAAAAAGGAAAGTATCCGGGAGACAGAAAGAAGTAGCGTACCTCATATGGCGTTTTGATGATTGTCTTCAGGATATTAAATACTGCAGAGGAGGATGAGTAAAAAAGAAAGGAGGGAAAGATGAACAGGAAAATTATTACAGCCTCATTAGTCGTAATCTTAGCCATCGTGTTCAGCATGTCTGTTCAGGCCGCAGAATATAAGACCCCTGACCAGCTTGTCACGGAAGCGAAATCGGCAATTAAACAAGTCAGTCCTGCTGACCTGAAAAAGATGCTTGATAACAAGGAAAACGTCATTGTTCTTGATGTGAGGGACAGGGACGAGTATGAGAAACAGAGTATCCCCGGAGCAATCCAGATGTCCCGAGGGCTTGTAGACTTGCATATACAGGAGCTCATTCCCGACAAGAACGCAAAAATAGTTGTCGTTTGAATATTCGACAAAAGGTCGCCGTTGGCGACTAAGAGTCTGAATGAACTCGGATATGTCAATGCCGTTAACCTCAACGGAGGACTCAAGGCATGGATGGACGCAGGGTATCCGGTAGAAAAAAACAGGAAGGGGTTTTCGCTGGAAGATAAATATTAATCTTTTTTCCCTCCTCTGCAGAAAAAATTATTATATTTATCTTAGTGTCTGAACAGAATGATTAACCAAATGGAGGTAGTGGTATGGCTGCAATTTTAAAACTGATTAACAACGACCCGCCCGGAGGCAGGTGAAGGGACAACACCGCTGCCGCTGGAAGTGCGGCAAGGGACTTTGAAGTTGAAGTTGTAATTCTCACCAAAATCCAGGCCGGCCCTGATGCAAAGGCCCCTGCCGTGTATCTTAATGACAAATTGCTTGCCGAAGTCAAGGGTCTCAGGGACGGAAAAATTACGGAACAGGAACTTATTGAAGAATTGACCAGGGCGAATGTACCGAAGAAAAAGGGTAGGAGCAGTTGCTCAAGCTGCTGCGGGTAGTAATTACGCTCATTTTCAGATTTTAAATTTCTTTTAAAAGAAAGGAGCAGGCGGTGGACATACCTTTTTTAATTACTCTCTTAATGCTCGGGCTTGGAGGAGGTTTTCTTTCAGGCCTCCTTGGTCTCGGGGGGGCCATCTTCATGATCCCTCTCCTCCTTTATGTCCCCCCTCTATTGGGAGTAGGACAGCTTGACATGAAACAGGTAGCAGCCGTGAGCATGGTCCAGGTGCTTTCCGCGTCTTTGTCAGGTCTTATCGTCCATCACAAAAACCGTTTTGTAAGCAAATCCCTGCTCCTGTACATGGGTTTGTGTAATGCTCTCGGCAACCTTGCGGGATCACTATTTTCAAAATACACCAAGAGCGCTTTCCTGCTGGCCATATTTGCCACCATGGCAATTATCGCGGCAGTGGTTATGTTTATCCCCAAACGTGAACAGGGCGAAGACATCAAACCTGAGGACCTTCGTTACAATAAGCCGCTTGCCTGTATGCTTAGCCTGGCGATAGGTTCTTTCGGGGGAATGGTAGGAGCGCCGGGTGCCTTTATTTATATCCCGGCCATGATTTATATTCTTAATATACCCACCCGTATTGTCATCGGCAGCACACTCGGCATTGTTTTCCTGGGCGCGGTTATGGGAACAATAGGCAAGATGGCGACCGGACAGATACTATGGCCATATGCGATTGCATTGGTGATCGGCACCATCCCCGGCGCCCAGATTGGGGGAAGGATCAGCAAGAAGGTAAATACAAAATATCTCCGTCTCGCCATCGCCATCATTATTGCAATAACCGGACTCAGGATGTGGTACCAGGTTGTGACGGGACATTAGTAGACCCCCCCGTTATTCTATGATATGATTCTTTTTAGTGAAAAGGTTGATCATCATATCACAGGAGGAGGGTAAATGTCCGAGCTGAGACAGGACCCGACAACCTACGACTGGGTCATTATTGCGAAGGAGAGAGCGAGGCGGCCTCACGATTTCGGGAAAAAAGAAAAAAACAGGCGGTCGTTGCCGGACCGTGATGAAGAGTGCCCCTTTTGCCCCGGAAATGAGGGAAGAACACCTGATGCGGAAGCGGTTTACGGAAGCCCTGACAACTGGAGGATCAGGGTCGTACGGAACAAATTCGCGGCCCTTACCCCCGAAGGCAGTACAGACAGGGAACAGGCCGGGATGTTCAGGAAGACGCATGGGTATGGACGACACGAGGTGATCATTGAGACCCCGTTTCATAACAGATGCATTGCCTTTATGTCCGACGAGCATGTGGAGGATCTGATAAGGGCATACAGGGACAGATACCTTGCCCTTAAAAAAGACCCGAACATCAAGGTCATTATCATCTTCAAAAATCACGGTGAGGCCGCGGGTACCTCACTCGAGCACCCGCATACACAGATAGTTGCGTCGCCGATCGTGCCGCCGTTTATCCGCAGAAGATATGAGATAGCCACGCAGCATTTCGACAATACTGGCCACTGTCTCTATTGTGATCTGCTCTACGATGAGGTCCAGTCAGGCCGGAGAATCGTTGGTGAAACTCAATATTTTGTTGCGCTGCATCCATACGCATCCCGTTATCCCTTTGAAACATGGATCATGCCGAAGATACACAGTTCGTCATTTGGCAATATCGTGGATATGGAGATCGGGGAGCTGGCGAAGCTTTTAAAAGAGATACTTCTGAAATTCTATCACGCACTTCATGACCCTGATTTCAATCTCATTATTCATACGTCCCCGGTTGATGATGAGCACAAGACCTATTACCTCTGGCACATCCAGATAATCCCGAGGCTGACTCTTGCCGCAGGGTTTGAACTTGGCTCGGGGATTTATATCAATTCCGCCATGCCCGAGGAGACAGCCGCCTTTATGAGAGATTTTCCTGTGAAATANNGGGGCAGGCGGCTTTCTTAAGGGAGATGAAGGGGAAATCTCTGAAATAAAGTGACAGACAAATAATGGAATGGAGAAAAACCAGAGATGCTGCTTCAGCGCTTGCACTGATTCTTATGTTCTCATTCATGCTGAATTACATGTGGGAATCAGTGCATGAGGCCTTTCTTTATAAAGTGTTCAAATGTATGGCGGACACATATGTCCTGATGATACTTATCGCTTCGGTCTATGATGCGTTCATAATTGCAGGGATTTATCTTGGCATCGCTGTGTTATGGAAGGATATAATCTGGCTTCAGAAGATGAGAGGCGCGCAGATCTATGCAGCATGCCTGGCTGGTCTGGCCATTGCCGCCATAATTGAATACCGATATGCTTTGGTGACAAAAGAATGGAGCTATACACCCCTCATGCCCACCGTATGTGGAATAGGCGTGTCGCCTTTAATCCAGTTAAGCACTACCGGACTGTTGGCATTCTGGCTCACGCGGAGGGTCTTGTATGGAAAGGGGGGGTGTCAGGAAAAGAGTGTGTAGCACGTCAGGTCCCATGCCGGTCTTGAAAAGGATCAATGGTAGCGATACGATCTGTACATGAACTGTAGCGTGGTATGGGCTAAAAATATGCCCTGAAATTCGAGAATGCGGCAGAACACATGAGTCTTGCTTTTTCACATAGGCGTTTCTATACTAATTGCGTCATAATGACGCAATGCCCGTTTATCACATGACCGGGCAGGCCAACTTGACGCACTTAATAAGAATGCAGGTGAATTTACCATGGTCAAGGAAAGACTGGAACTGAATGTTACCATCCTTGTCGTAAGCGAAAAAGGCGATAAGAGATGGGAGAAGCTGATCGCGTATCTGAAAAGCAAGGGGGCCGTCATTCAATCCGCTTCAACCGCCAAGGAAACCTACGATATCCTGAAAAAACATCATGTGAACATCATGATCGTAGATTATGACCTGTCTGACATAAAGGGGCTGAAATTACTGAAGAGGACCAAGAGTCTCAGTCCCCACGTTGAACTGATCTTCCTTTCTGAAAAAGTAACGGTGTCAAAGGCGATTGAGGCCATGAGGGAAGGCGCCTATGATTTTTATGAATTCCCCATTAATTCAAGACTTATTATCGCGGTAATAGAGAAGGCCATTGAAAAGCAGTCTCTCTATGTGGAAAAGACCGAACTGGAGAGACGGGTCAGAGAGAGATTCGATTTCGGCAAGATCATCGGCAGGAGCAAGGCCATGCAGCATGTCATAGAGATCGTAGCCTCTGTAGCCCCGAAGAACGTAAATATTCTCCTTACGGGGGAGACCGGCTCCGGCAAAGAAATGATTGCCAACGCAATACATTATAACAGCCGGCGGGCGGTCAAGCCCTTTATCAAGGTAAACTGCGCGGCCTTTAGTGAAGGGGTGCTGGAGTCCGAGCTGTTCGGCCATGAAAGGGGGGCATTCACTGGTGCCATAACCAAGAGAGTAGGGAGGTTTGAACTTGCTGACGGAGGTACCATATTTCTTGACGAAATAGGGGACATTTCATTAAGCACCCAGATTAAACTCCTCAGGGTGATCCAGGAAAAAGAGTTTGAAAGAGTAGGCGGGAATGAAACCATAAAGGTGGACGTCAGGATTATCGCTGCTACCCATCAGGATCTTAAGCGGTTAATTGAGGAAAAAAAATTCAGGGAAGACCTGTATTACAGACTGAATGTCGTGTATATTGAACTGCCGTCGCTCAGGCAGAGAAAGGACGACATTCCCCTTCTTGCCAGTTTTTTTATTAATAAATTTAATGAAGAAAAGGACTATCAGATAAAGGGAATAACGAATGAGGCCATGCAGATCCTTCTGAATTACCAGTGGCCGGGCAATGTAAGGGAGATGGAAAATGCCATTGAATCGGCAATGGCGCTGGCTGAAAAAAACATTATAGAGGCAAAATATCTGCCCTCCTTTTTATTGCTTACCCCGCCCCGGGACTCGCAGTTCTACCAGATACCGCAGGATTATACTTTCAGGGAAATCGAGAAAGAGATCATACGGCAGGTGCTTGAAAAAAAGGGCGGCAACCAGACAAAGGCGGCAAAAATGCTCGGCATAGGCCGCAGAACCCTGCAGCGCAAGCTCAAAGAAATGTAGGTTTGAAATATCAGATCAGACTGCGCTCCCCCCATGTGCAACATTATCGACACGTGTATTTGCACAAATGACACATGTGTAGTCCCCGTTTAGTACTATTACAATTCAGAGGGCCGGCCACTCTCTGAGACAGGCCCTCTGTAAATAATTATGCGGCCTGCCAGTGAAGCATAAATAATGATGCCTTCCCCNNTCAAGCCTTCTGTATGAGATCATACGGGTCCAGGCGGAGATACATAATCACATGGCCGTTATCACAGCCCGCGAATGCATATCCAGAGCCATTTGCGTGGAGTGCCTCCCTGACTTCTAATTTGTCGCAGCGCGTTAGGGATAACAATATAGATATGCGTTGCGGTATGAACTGTAAAATCTCTTGGTATGGTTTTTGCTTTGTATCTGAATTAGCTTTTAACTGTTATGAGACAGGGAAGGAAAGGGCATTAAGCCCATACATTTTAACACAGGAGAATGAAAATGAATTTACCTTCAGGTGCAAAGGAAGATCCTCCCAACCGTATCTCAGGGTCTTTAAAATTTGGATGCGGCCAAGCCAATGAACTGCTGATCAGCAGTTTGTGGCCGGATATGACGCATGACACATGGAGGGACTGGAAGTGGCAGATGGCGCACACGTTAACATCCGTGGAATCACTTTCCGTCATACTCAACCTCAAGCCTCATCAGGTTGCACGATATAAACGCCTGATCGACATTTACCATTATGCGATTACCCCTTATTATTTTTCTCTCATTGACTGGACAGACCCCGAGGACCCTGTCCGGAAGCAGAGCATCCCTGACCTGAAGGAGCTGGAGGTCGAGATTGTCGGCAACAATGACCCCCTTGACGAAGAAAAGGACATGCCGGTGCCGGGCCTCGTTCACCGGTATCCTGACAGGGTGCTCGCTGTCGTAACAAACATGTGCTCCATGTACTGCAGGCATTGCACGCGCAAGAGGATCTGGGGGAGCGGGGATGAGGGTACGGTCACTACAAAGGAACTGGCTGCCATGATCCATTATATACGGAAGTCCCCCGAAGTGAGGGAGGTGGTAGTATCAGGCGGTGACCCCCTTATGGTAAACCTGGACCTCCTTGACTGGTTTCTTGGCGAACTGGGCCTTATCTCTCATGTCGAAGTCATACGGATCGGCACGAGAGTCCCGGTTGTGCTGCCGATGAAAGTGACGGATGAACTTGTGAGCATGCTTGCAACCCACAGGCCGCTCTGGATCAATACCCAGTTCAACCATCCCAGGGAGATCACTCCTGAAGCCCGGGAGGCCTGCGACAGGATATTAAGGGCCGGGATACCGGTATCGAATCAGTCCGTTCTCATGCGGGGCATCAATGATTCGCCGGAGGTCATGAAGGA
This sequence comes from Nitrospiraceae bacterium UBA6902, assembly GCA_002451135.1. Lineage (GTDB taxonomy): Bacteria > Nitrospirota > Thermodesulfovibrionia > UBA6902 > UBA6902 > UBA6902. Next base: position 37,881 of record DKBK01000010.1, on the reverse strand, counting down.
TCTCTGTCACGCACTCCAGAGAATAATGGTACGGCCGTATTATCTGTTTCAGTGCGACCCGGTCAGAGGGGTCGAGCATTTTCGTACCAGTGTATGGAAGGGCATGGAGATCATTGAGAAGATGCGAGGATATACCGGGGGACTCTGCATACCGACCTTCGTGGTCGATGCCCCGGGAGGAGGAGGGAAAATCCCTCTTCAGCCATTCTATATGCTGTCAGCCACGGACCGCGATATACTCCTGAGAAACTATGAGGGGATGATAATCAAGTATTTTAATCCCCAGGACACAGATATCCCTGCACTCAGGAAATCAGGCGGCAACGGGAGGGATGAAGCCGTGCCGCGGGTCCTGAATGAACAGGCCGTGCCTTCATTGCCCAAGGAGACTTCAAGATACAGGCGGAGAATGAAAAAAAACCTGTCCCCGCTTTATAAAGGAGATATGTAATGAAAATCGGTTTCACATATGACCTGAGACGGGAATATACCGCGTTGGGTTTTTCCGATGAAGAGACCGCGGAATTTGACAGTGATGTCACAATTAATGCCATTGAAGGGGCGCTCCAGGGTCTCGGCCATGACGTGTTAAGAATAGGAAATATCTATGAGCTGACAAGACAGCTAGCGGCAGGGAACCGCTGGGACATGGTGTTTAATATTTCAGAAGGTCTTTACGGTGCTGCACGGGAATCACAGGTCCCCGCGCTTCTTGACGCATACAGAATACCATACACGTTCAGCGATCCGCTGACCCTCGCGGTGAGTCTCGATAAGGCTGTCGCAAAAAAGCTGGTGCAGCACGCAGGGGTGCCCACCCCCGAGTTTTTTGTCATTCAGTCACTCGATGATATCAGGCATGAAAAGCGCGTGCGCAAAAATATTTTCCCTCTTTTTGTAAAACCCCTCACCGAGGGGACAGGCAAGGGGATCAGCGCGGAATCCATCGTATGGGATCTTGCTGCGTTCACGAAGCAGTGCGGAAACCTGCTGGGCAGATTTGGGCAGCCTGTGCTTGCCGAAAGCTACCTCCCCGGCAGGGAGTTTACCGTCGGGATTACAGGGACGGGGGAGCACGCGGAATGCATAGGTGTCATGGAGATAACCCTCAACAAAGAGGCTGAGCCTGCTGTGTATTCCTATCTCAATAAGGAGTTTTACGAAGAGAGAGTCGTGTATTCGCTTATAGAAGACAAAGATATTATCAGTGAGGCTTCAGACATTGCGCTGAGGGCCTACAGGATTTTAGGATGCAGGGACGCAGGACGTGTGGACCTTAAGGCCGATCCACAGGGGAAACTATCTTTCCTTGAGATAAATCCCCTTGCAGGGCTTCACCCTGTCCGCTCGGACCTTTCGATTTTATGCGGGAAAACAGGGGTTCCCTACACGGCACTGATTTCACGTATAGTAGAATCCGCATTAGAGAGGGTCCGGGGGGTTTTAGAACCAGTGGATGCATAACCCAGAAGAACGGAAACTCTGGTGGTCTCTGTACAACGGTGTTATCAGGAGAAGCGATACTTTTTTGTAACACGAGGTTTACTCATATATGAAAGTGGCAGTTGTGTATAATGAGCCGGTAAAGGGAAAACCCGATTCCGAAGACGTCCTTGATGAAGTCTCGTTTGCAGTCCGTGTATTATCGGAACTCGGGCATAGTCATAAGCTGTTTCCTCTCAGATGCGTTTCAGGAAAGAATGGGGACAATCCCGCAGGGGCGAAGAAGCCTTCCTCGTCCCTGAATGAGGCTGTTTTCTATCTCATGTTCCAATTGAAAAAATATAAGCCTGACGCAATATTTAATCTGGTGGAGGGGGTCAATGATGATCCTGTGTACCAGCAGTTTTTCGTTCTCCTTTTTGAGTATCTCGGGTATCCGTTTACTGGCTCAGGGTACAGCGCGATGTTGAGCACTTCCGATAAAAGTATTGCAAAAATGCTTATGAACGGATTCAATATATCCACTCCTGTATATGATGAATACCGGGGTATGAATAAAGGATTCACAGGCAAGCCGCCATGGATAGTCAAGCCTGCGCTTGAGGATGCCTCAATCGGGATCGACGAGACATCTGTGTACCGTAATAAGAAACACATGTTGGCATCCCTGCCCCGGATTTATGAGAGACACGGCAGACAGACATTGATAGTTGAGCAGTATATTGCCGGGAGAGAGTTCAATGTCTCCCTGCTTGAGCAGCCAGGGGGACAGGTCGAGGTCCTGCCTGTTGCGGAAATAGTATTTAATGAGTGGCCGGAAGATAAACCGATGATCGTGGGATACAGTGCCAAATGGGACAAGAAATCCTTTGAACACCGGCATACCCAGAGGATGTTTCATCCCCCTGATGTGAAGCTGGATGTGATAGCACATACGGCACTTCAATGCTGGAAGGTATTCAGACTGAAGGGCTACGCCAGGGTCGATATAAGGGTTGCAGAAGACAGCACGGTCTACGTCCTTGAAATAAATGCAAACCCCTGCATCTCCCCTGACTCCGGGTTTATTGCCGCGGTAAGGGAAGCGGGACATCCGGATTCGTATTTTGTAAGCACAATACTGGAAGTTTCGATGAGGTGACCCATGTTAGACGCTGCAGAGAAAAAGATAAGCCTCCGCAATTTTGTCACATACCGTGATCTGAACGAAATAAGAAGACAGCTTGAGGATGACGGTTTCTTCAAACCCTCCGAGATTGAGGTGGCGCTTGAGCTTGTTGAAGACAGCGTTGTCAAGGGGACCAACAGCGACTATAATTTTATCCTGGCGGAGTATGAAGGGAAGACAGCAGGATATGTGTGTTACGGCCCCATACTGGTGACTGACAGGAGATTTGATTTATACTGGATATCGGTTAAGAAAGAGTTCAGGCGTAACAACATCGGGAGCCTCCTGCTGCTAAATGCCGAAAGGAATATCATGAATCTGGGGGGCACGGTTGTTTTTATCGAAACGTCATCACTCCAGAGCTATCAGCAGACGAGACTGTTTTATTCCAGGCACGGCTACCATGAAGTGGCACGTATCCCGGACTATTATGCTGACAAAGATGCCAGGGTTGTATACATGAAAAGGCTTCAGCCCGCGCCATGAAAGCGGATGTGATGCGTAATGTTTCAGCCGTGGATGTCAGTGGCGACATGCCGTTTTCAGGATAATGGTTTTATTTTAATCTGACAGATCACGCTATGCATGTCCTCATTTTCTGTTTCATGGTTTGTTCCCTCGGTCACGTACATCAAAGATTCGGAGCGAAATCGTGTAGGAAGCTGAACCGAATAGTTATTTCTCAACCATGACCAGCACGAGGTTGCATTCAAAGGCATTGCCGCCGATGCTCTTCAATGCCTGTTCATATGCCTTGCGGATCTTTTTGGCATTTGCATTTAAAAGCAGGCCGATGTTTTCACACGTCTTGAAGAGTGAAATGGATTCAATATTTATTACTTTTGTGGATGCCAGTTTATCTCTATGTGCCTCATAAAACTCGGACAGAATCTGCATGCCCTGCTGCTGCTGGCTCTTTATACGTTCGACAAGAGGCGTAATGGACAGGGTATTTTTATTTACCCGGAACTCTTCTTTATTAACGATTAACTCATTATCAAGCTTCGTGAGAAAGGTTGAGAAGAATGTGGATTCGTTTTTTTCAAGTGACGCGGTATTTAAAATAATATTTTTTGATTTACCCTGTCTCTGCTGAACGAACTGTCTGAGTTTATCGGTTTTTCTATCGAACTCGGCAGTGATCGAGTCTTTCAGCTGTTCCATGTAACTTTTAGTTTCTGCAAGCGCTTTTCTAATGGATCGTTTGCCATACAGGCCTACCACTGCGTAGAAGAAGTCGAACTGCCACAGATTGCGGAAAATAGCCGGCCATGAATAGAATTTCGCCATAGCCTTCAGTGTTTCAACCTGAAGTTCAAAGGCACTCATCAGTTTCGGCTCAAATACCGCATGGTGCGCGTCGTACTTGCTCCAGTCGGTATGGATAAGGCGTCCGGAACTCTTCAGCTCTTCAAAAACAGGCGTACCCGGCAAAGGGGTAAGCATCATAAACTGGATAGAGTCAATATCGAGTTTCTTTGCAAATATTGCGGTATTTCTGATGGTGCTAATATCATCTGTGTCAGAACCTAATACAAACATTCCATGGATGCGTATTGAATGCCTTTTCACCGCCTTTATTGAATTTTCAATGTCTTCGAGTCTCTGGCCTTTATTGTAGAGTGATAATGTCGCAGGATTAATAGATTCAAATCCTATATAAACCGCAAAACATCCTGCTTTCTTCATGAGCAGGAGCAGTTCAGTATCTTTGGCAACATCAGTCCTCACCTGCGCGCTCCACTCCATTTTTATATTGTTGTCAATAATAGCCTGAAGTAATGTCTTGGTCCTCTTCTTGTTGGCGGCAAAATTGTCATCTATAAAAAATACATGGCCCTTATGAGAGGAAGCAGCTTTCAACTCCTCTATCATCCGTTCAATGGACTTAAAGCGGTATTCCCTGCCGAACATCGGGATGACAGAGCAGAACTTACAGGCGAAAGGACATCCCCTTGAAGTGGCAACAGGTAAGGCCTTGGCCTTTTCCGCCCATTTATACACGAGGCTGAAGTCCGGGATCGGCGCATCATTAAGATCTTTGAGAAGTGCCCTGGGAGGATTATGTACTATTTCATGTGCGCTGTTTTTAAATGACAGTCCATTGATAGAATCCAGAGGCTTCCCGGCATTGAGATGTGCGAGAAGTTCGACCAGCGTTTCTTCTCCTTCACCCCTTACTACATAGTCAGCATATAAAAGGCTTTCATCCGCCAGAAAGGTAGAATGAACACCTCCCAGCACAACGGGGATTCCAAGTCTCGTGTATTTCTCTGCTATATGAAAGGCCCGTGTCGCTGTTGCAGAAATGGCAGATATGCAGATCATGTCCGCATCTTCCAGTTGTTTCCAGTCAGGGACCACAAGGTCCTCGATAAAAACTTTTGTATGATATCCGTGGTTCTTTAATATTGTCGCCAACAGGATTGAACCCAGCCTGGGCAGAGCGGTAAAACTGAAAATATGAGACCCGGGTGATTTTGCTTCTATGAAATATATATTTTTTATCATCTGTTTTAACCTTATCCTTTTTAAATCTGGTTAATCTCCAGTCTGGAGATTAACACTATACAGAATAGCACAGATTGCTTTATTTAACAATCTGACGTGTTTTCCCTGGTCAAATGTTATCATGATGAATAAGCAAAGACGAGGGGGTCTGCGCAGTGACGCGGAGGACTCCCTGCGCGCCGGATCAAAGAAAAAAAAGGGTGAGGAATTATCCTCACCCTTTTGAAATTGCGTTCGTGTATGGCGTGGGTTAGTACATGCCACCCATGCCGCCCATACCGCCCATGCCGGCCGGCATTTCCGGGGCCTTGGACTCTTCCGGAATGTCCGATATCATTACGCTTGTGGTCAGCATTAATGCAGCTACGGAAGCCGCGTTCTGAAGGGCATACCTCGTGACCTTTGTCGGGTCGATGATGCCTGCCTTCATCATGTCGCAGTATTCTTCTGCATTCGCGTCAAATCCGAAGTTCTTGTTTTTGTCGCTCTTTACTTTGTCTACGATAACGGATCCTTCAAGCCCTGCATTGTTTACAATCTGTCTGATCGGTTCCTCAAGAGATCTTTTCACTATGTCTACCCCGATCTGCTGGTCAACATCGAGTTTGAGATTGTCTAATACCGGGATGGCCCTTAGCAGAGCGACTCCCCCGCCGGCGACTATGCCTTCTTCCACAGCTGCTCTTGTGGCATGCAGTGCGTCTTCAACTCGCGCTTTCTTTTCTTTCATTTCTGTTTCAGTTGCCGCCCCGACATTGATTACCGCAACCCCGCCAACAATTTTTGCGAGACGCTCCTGAAGCTTCTCCCTGTCATAATCGGAAGAGGTTTCATCGATCTGAGTTTTGATCTGTTTGACACGGCCTTTGATTTTATCGGTATTGCCCGCGCCTTCCACGATGGTTGTGTTTTCCTTGTCAATGGTGATCTTTTTTGCCTTTCCAAGGTCGTTTAAGGTTACGCTTTCGAGTTTTATCCCGAGGTCTTCTGCTATCAATGTTCCGCCTGTGAGTATCGCGATGTCCTCAAGCATNNCCCATTTTCGCAGTCTGTTCGAGAATAGGGAGGAGGTCCTTCATGGAGCTGATCTTTTTCTCATGAATCAGGATCAGGGCATCTTCAAGGGAACACTCCATTCTCTCCGGATCTGTTACGAAGTAAGGGGATATATATCCCCTGTCAAACTGCATGCCTTCCACTACGTCGAGAGTTGTCTGCATGCTTTTTGCTTCTTCTACGGTGATGACGCCATCTTTGCCGACCTTGTCCATTGCGTCCGCAATTAAATTGCCGATCTCAGAGTCATTATTTGCTGAAATCGTTCCCACCTGTGCGATCTCTTTTTTGTCCTGGATGGTTTTGCTGTTTTTCTGTAACTCTGCAACAATAGCCTCAACGGCCTTCTCTATGCCTCTCTTGATGTCCATGGTGTTTGCGCCTGCTGCCGCGTGTTTCATGCCCTCTCTGTATATCGCATACGCGAGAACAGTGGCCGTAGTCGTACCGTCTCCTGCGACATCAGATGTTTTGCTCGCGACCTCCCTGACAAGCTGAGCGCCCATGTTTTCATAAGGATCCTTAAGTTCAATTTCCTTGGCTACGGTTACCCCGTCTTTAGTAATCGTGGGGGCGCCGAATTTTTTATCAAGGATTGCATTTCTTCCTTTTGGTCCCAGAGTTGACTTTACCGCATCACTCAAGGTAGTTACCCCTTTAAGTATTTTCTTTCTTGCATCTTCATCAAAAAGCAACTGTTTTGCCATCGTATCTTCCTCCTAAACTAGACAGATTTTATTTTATTATTTTTGTACAATTCCAAGTATATCGTCTTCCCTGATTATCAGATATTCCTTCTCGTCGATGTTTATCTTGGAACCGGAATATTTTTCGAACAGCACGATATCACCGACTTTTACTTCCATCTTCTGCACCTTGCCGTCATCGGTAATCTTGCCTGAACCAACTGCGACGATTTCCCCCCTCTGCGGCTTTTCTTTTGCAGTGTCGGGGATATAAAGTCCCCCTGCGCTCTTTTCTGGCTCTTCAGAGTATTTAACAAGTACCCTGTCTTTCAGCGGTTTTAAGTTCATAGTCGTCTCTCCTTTCTCGTTAAGATCAAATATTCTTTTGATGGTTAATGGTGTTATAGTGGTCTTAGCACTCTAATGAGGCGAGTGCTAATATAATATGAATCAGTTTCTAAAACAAGGTGTCCTAATGGCGGATAACTGCTATTTTAAGAGATTATTTACTGATTATATCCTATTATCTCTATTTATCTCAGAATTTATTAAATTATCAGGAGTTCTCATCGTAAATTCACATGTATTTATGCCGGGATAAACTGAAACTATCTGTGAAATATTAATAAACTGGATGTCGTCTTTTCTTCCTCATAAAAGATTTGATCGTGAGAATACCAAAGACAAAACCGCCGATATGTGCAAACCATGCGATGCCGCCATGCGTGGCGGTTCCATGACTGATCAATCCATTGATAAACTGAATTCCTATCCAGAAACCGATAACGATTATCGCCGGCAGTCTTACTGTCTGAACGAAAAAAATAAAAAAGAGAAGAGTATGTATTCTTGCATGAGGGAACAGCAGAATATATGCCCCCAGAATTCCAGATACAGCGCCGCTTGCCCCTATCATCGGAACGGTGGATGCAGGATTGGTAAAGGCATGAGCGTATGCAGCAACTACGCCGCACAAGAGATAAAAGAGTATGAACTTCACGTATCCCAGGTTGTCTTCGATATTGTTCCCGAATATCCAGAGATAAAGCATATTGGAGGCAAGGTGAAGCAGTCCTCCATGCATGAACATGGAAGTGAGTACGGTGATAAGAGGATGCACCGGTTGGACGGATTTGAAGGTCACAAGGGAATAAGGGACCGCGCCGTATGCGTATGCAATTCTCTGCATGTCGGATGGCGAGAGAAATTGATATATAAATACCGCGATATTGGCGGCAATGAGAGCAATTGTCACAATCGGAAAATGACGCGTAGGATTGTCGTCTTTAAAAGGAATCATTCCAGTTCAACTTAACTGAACGCTATTTTAATTGTCAATTCTCCTTACTGCTGACCGCATTATCTTATCTCACGTACTAATATGATATAATAAGACAGAAGGAGGGGGCGACAGGCTTCGACGGGGGTTATGAGGTCTAAGTTGCATGCCGTGGCACTGTCACCACGTAAAAAGGCAGTAAAAACACAAAAGCCAACAACGAACTGGCACTCGCCGCTTAATTAAGCAGCGCGCTCCCCGGGGAATACCTGCTACCCTGAAGGGGCGTCACTCAGCAGGCTGGTCTGAAGGGGTCGCCCTTGACCTTCAGGCGAGATTAAGGGGGATTGGGACCGGGAAAGTTCTCTTGCCGGCGTTTCCGGTTCTGAAAATTAACAGGCAAGAAAAGCATGTAGACGCTTAGATGTAGTGCTTCCGGACCCGGGTTCGATTCCCGGCGCCTCCACCATAAGATGTTGCAGCGTAGGGTCACGGTGCCCGTGACCTTTTTTTAGATTGACACGTCTGTACCATAGTATTGAAATCCCACTATACGTTCGGTTAACTTAATCAGTCAATAATGTATAATGGTATCATTAATAATTTCTGTTGAAAGGTAAATATTATGGCTTATCCAAGAGTACTTGCAATGATCATGGCGGGCGGCAGAGGGGAGAGGCTTTTCCCCCTTACCTTTGAGCGCTCCAAGCCGGCGGTCCCGTTTGGCGGACGATATCGTATTGTAGATTTTGTGCTCAGCAATCTCATTAATTCCCAAATTTATTCCATCTATCTTCTTGTGCAGTACAAGTCGCAGTCACTCATCGAGTATATTAGGGAAAATTGGGGCCTGTCTGCTGTGATGAGTAACCATTTTGTTACGGTTGTTCCGCCTCAGATGAGGTATGGTCCTGACTGGTTTCAGGGCACAGCCAATGCCGTGTTCCAGAACATTAATCTTATCCGCCAGCACAAACCTGAGCTTGTGATCGTCTTCGGGGCTGACCATATATACCGGATGGACATCAGGCAGATGATCGATTTCCATCTCGCGCACAGTGCCGACGTGACCGTGGCTGCCATGCCGGTGCCCATCGGAGAGGCCAGCGCGTTCGGCATTATTGACGCCGAGGAAAGCGGGCGAATAAAGGCGTTTATCGAGAAACCCGAGAATCCCCCGCCGATGCCGAATGATCCGACAAGGGCCTACTGCTCAATGGGGAATTATATTTTCAGTACGGATGCACTTATTAAGGGACTTATACAGGCCGAACGCAAGAAACAGAATGATTTTGGCAAGCATGTTATCCCTAATTTACTGAATGACGGCAGAAAACTCTTTGCATATGATTTTGCCACGAATAAAATAGCCGGAGTCAAACCCTATGAAGAGTTGGGGTACTGGAGGGATGTTGGCTCAATAAAGGCCTTCTGGGAGGCGCATCAGGATATGCTGGGTGATAAGCCCCTGTTTGAAATACATAATGAGCATTGGCCCATCCGCCCCGCGCGGAATGAGATGCCTGCCACACGGATAATCGGAGGAGAAATCACAAACAGCATAATTGCTGAAGGGGTTCTGATCAACAAGTCAAAGATTACGAATTCGGTCATCCGGCAGGGGGTAGTCATTGAAGACGGGGTCGAGATAAAGGATTCAATTATCATGGATTATGTCGTGCTGAAAAAGGGCTGCAATCTGAATAAGGCCATTGTCGATTCATTTAATATAATCGAAGAAGGCGTGCACATTGGATATGACATAAAGAAACCATACTGGCGCGCTCTTCTGGATCCCTCCGGGATTTCAGTTATCGCAAGTGAGAAGCAGACAACACGGCTGTAATATCCGATATGTTGCAACCATAATGATAATTAATACAGAAGCGTTAACAGAACTAAGGAGTCTTGCACGATGAAAATGAGTAAGAAATCAGGATGCCCGGGCAGGCATGCGCCGTTAAATCCGCATCCAGTCACCAAAGGAATGACGGTGGACCAGATAATTGAAAGTGCAATGTTTTCATTTAACGCAGGGACCTTCAGAAAGGCCTGTGAGCTTTTCGCGGGACATATGGCTCAGGAGAACGTCAGAATAGGCGTTTCACTTTCCGGCGCGCTGGTGCCTGCCGGCATCGGGCGCAGTTGTCTGATTCCGTTAATAAAAGAAGGTCTCATTGACTGGCTGGTATCAACCGGTGCGAATCTGTATCATGATCTTCATTATGCGCTGGGTTATGAATTCTGTGAGGGGCGCGCGGCAGTGGATGACGGGAAATTACGTGAAAAGGGGATCATCCGTATATATGACATTTTCATGAACTATGACGCCCTCCTCGATACTGATAATTTTGTCCGTGAAACACTCAGGCGTGAAGCAAAAAATATGAGCGGCCCCTGCTCCAGCGCTGATATCCACGCTATTCTTGGAAGGGAGATCATACGAATAAAACCGGAACTGAAGGGCGAGAGTCTCCTGGCTGTTGCCTACGAGGCCGGTGTTCCTGTACATACCTCATCCCCCGCGGATTCAAGCATCGGAATGAACCTTGCGGCATTAATGCTGGAAGATAAACCTCTTCCCATGGACACGCATTGCGATATCAATGAAGTGACCAGCTATGTGTATGACATCAAAAAACAGGGCGGAAAGAGCGCGGTGCTGCTCCTGGGCGGCGGCAGCCCCAAAAACTTTGTCCTTCAGACCGAGCCGCATATACAGGAAGTGCTCGGACTTCCGGAGGAAGGGCATGATTATTTTATTCAGTTTACCGATGCGAGGCCTGACACCGGGGGCCTGAGCGGCGCAACTCCCTCTGAGGCCGTTTCCTGGGGAAAGGTGGACCCTGCTGCGCTTTCCAGAACAATTGTTTCTTACGGGGATTGCAGCCTCATGCTGCCGTTTTTTACGGGGTATGTGTTAAACAGGTCAAAAACCCGTACGGGTGCACGGCTGCTTGAGAAACGGGAGCGGCTCGTTCAGGAGTTAAAGGACGATTACAGGAAAATCGGGGCATTCAGGAAATAGCGGAATTCTTATTCCCTTTACCAGTCTCTTGCAGCACTCCATGTGCCCGGTTAATTTACATCAGGCACGCCTGCCTCACGTTGTGAGGATGGATTCACACGCTCATTCTTCAGTGGCAGTTCAATTATGACGTTGGTAAAGTTCCCCTCGGCGCTCTCGATTACGAGTGTGCCCCCATGATTTTTTATAATGCTGTGGCTTATGCTCAATCCAAGCCCTGTGCCGATATCGGATGGTTTGGTAGAATAGAAAGGGTTCAGCACCTTGTCCAGGATAGCTTCCGGGATTCCAGCCCCCCTGTCGTTAAATGATATATTGATACACGCTCTCTTTCTGCGCATTGTTTCTTTGCACCTGATCTCAAGGATTTTATTCTTATGCTTACCCGGATATTTCTGGTTCAGGGCGTACCTCGCATTGCTGATGATATTCAGAAAAACCTGCTCAAGATGCTGCGGCTGCGCGGTAATCCTGGGCAGATTTGCCGGCATATCTATCTCAAGTGTAATGCCGTCCCTTTTTATCTGCGTTTCAATCAGGCCGAGAGTGTCAGACATTATTTCATGAATGTTCACAGGATGCTTCTCCTCTTTATCTTCACGCGCGAACGAGAGAAGGCTCCTGACAATATGCACAATCCGGTCACTTTCTTTTATAATCCGGTTTGCAATGTCCCGATCCTTGCTGTCTTGTATTCTTTTATTCAGCAGCAACTGGGCATAGTTGATAATGCCGTTAATGGGATTATTTATTTCATGGGCCACTCCCGCGGCCAGCTCTCCCAGGGCCGCCAGGTGACCGGCACGTATGGCCTCTGCCTCTGCCATTCTCCGGTCATTGATCTCCTCCTTAAGAAGTTCATTGGACGATCGTAGTTCAGCGGTACGTTCTTCCACAAGCATGGCCAGATGCTCACGGGTATTCATCAGTTCCATCTCCCGCTCTCTTAACTTCCTTTCCATCTCGTGTTTATAAAGTGCTATCTCAACGGCCACGCGCAGATCCCTTTCATCAAAGGGCTTAATAATATAGCCAAAGGGGGTTGTTTCTCTTGCCCGGCTGATCATTGTATCATCTGAATACGCGGTGAGATACACAACGGGGATGTTGAAACGGGACTGTATGTGCGAGGCGGCCTCGATCCCGTCCATTGTACCGTTCAGGACAATGTCCATCAGCACCAGGTCCGGCTGCTCCTCCCGGGCCTTCTTTACCGCGTCCTCTCCTGTGGATACCGCTGATGTAACCGCATATCCTGTCTCTTCCAGGCTGCTTTTTATGCTCAAGGAGGTAATGCCTTCATCCTCAACTATCATGATGCGTTTCCTGTTCATTGGGTATCACCCCTGAAGGTAATAAGGAATTCTGTTCCCTGCTCTCTATGCAGTTCGATGTCCCCCTTAATCTGTCTGACGAGGGCATTGACAATATTCAGGCCCAATGAACCGGTGTTTCTGAAGTCCAGGTCCACAGGCAGCCCGACCCCGTCATCACTGAGGGTCAATTCAATATTGCCGTTATTCTTCCTGAGAGACACCAGGATCTCTCCGATATTGCCGTTAGGGAACGCATACTTCAGGGCATTTGACAGGAGTTCATTGACAATGAGGCCGCAGGGGATAGAGATGTCAAGGGGGAGGGTAATCCTCTCAAGCTCTTTTTTTATATGGACCTTGCGTGCATTGATCCCGTAAGAACCCAGTATATTGTCTATCATGTCCTTGAGATAGTCACTGAACACAATCCGGGCGAGATCGTCAGAGCGGTAGAGTTTTTCATGTATGAGGGCCATTGTCTTTATCCTGTTCGTGCTCTCGTTGAACAGCTCTTTGTAATGTTCGTCCGTCACTTTATCCGACTGGAGTTTAATTAAGCTCGAGATCACGGTCATGTTGTTTTTTACCCGGTGGTGTATTTCCTGCAGAAGCACCTCTTTTTCTTTAAGTGAAGCTGCAATCTGTATTTCAGCCTGCTTGCGCTTAGTAATGTCCTGAATTTGTGATACGAAGTGGAGAGGGGCTCCATGCTCATCCCTCACAAGAGAAACACTTAACAATATCCATACGATATGACCCTCTTTGTGAACATAACGCTTTTCCATATGATAGTTGCGGATTTCACCTGCCAGCATTTGACGCACATACTCCAGATCGGCATCAAGATCTTCCGGGTGGGTTATATCCTGGAATGTAAGAGAAAGCAACTCCTGTTCACTATAGCCGACAATATGAGATAAGGCTGAGTTTACCTTAAGCCACCGGCCTTCAGGTGATACCATCCCTATACCGATAGCAGCCGATTCAAAGGCCCCTCTGAAGCGTTCTTCACTGATCCTTAGCGCCTTCTCTGTTTTCTTCTGGTCAGTTATATCGACCCCGGTACCAAGTGTGGCGGTGATATGTCCGGCCTCATCACAAAAGAAGGTGTTATACCATGCAACAATTTTTTCTTCGCCGTCTTTGGTTAATACTTCGTTTTCATAATATTCAACAGGGTCAATGTCCCCTGCCATTAACTTTGCATGTACCTGCTTTACCTCTTCCCGTAATCTTTCCGGAAGGAAGCTGTCAAACCAGTTTTTCCCGATGATTTCTTCTTGCAAGTATCCCAGTATCTCACACCCCTTTTTATTTATAAGAGTTACTTTCTGGGCACTATCAAGTATCACGACCATGGTTGCTGAGATATCGAGATACGTACGTAATTTTTCTTTTTCTTTTTGGAGGTTCTTTTCTGCTGTCCTGCGCTCCTGAATTTCCTCGTTTAAAAGAATATTCGATTTTTCAAGCTCGGCGGTCCTTTCTTTCACTCTTGCTTCCAGCAGCTGGTGGGCCCTCCAGAGTTCCTCCTCAGCTTTCTTGCGCTCTGTGACATCCTCTCCTGAAATAAGGATACTGTTTATATTCCCCACTTCATCTCTCAGTAGCGTAGTCTGCCAGGCAACGAGCCTCTCAGTGCCTTTTTTAGTCAAAACCGGTGTTTCAAAGAGTGTATATTGATCTATTCCCGCTGCTATCAGTTTCCTGAAAAATAATCTGGCGTCATTTCTGGATCTTTCCGGCAGGAACGTGTCAAACCAGTTCCTGCCGGTGCTCTCTTCTTCCTCATACCCTAAAAGTATACAGCCCTTGCGGTTAATGAGAACGACCTTTTCCTGGACATCGAGCACGGCGAGTATGGAGGCCGCAATATCAAGATATCTCTGCGCCCTGTGTTTCTGGACCTGAATCTGCTCCGTCAACTCTTTATACATATTGAATGCATAATACATGGCAACAAGATATGCTGCTATCCGGACAGCATGCCGGTGCCACCACCCGATATCCCACAGGTCTGAGAAATAAAAAAATATGCCGGCAAGGCCGAAAAGGACTGAATTAAAAAAGAACAGGAGCGTATCAAAGGCCTTATCTCTGATATATTCGTTAATAAACCACGCAGCTGCGGCGATAAAGAAAAGTCCCCCGAAAAGGTTTGTCAAGAGGACCGCCTGTGTAAAGCCGCCCCCTTTGAAAAACACTGCCGGCATGAAATCGGATAACACTACTGACAACAGCCCCAATAATAAGGACGCAATAAATGTGATCCTTGGCAGGAGGGATACATATCGTACCGGAATTCCCCGTTCAGGCAGCCAGACCATGGCGAAGAAAAGGCCGCCTGTGAAAGTAGCCATGCTGTGCAGCCAGACGAACGAATCTCCCGGCTCAACAATTGAGTGGAACAAATCCAGTATCCCCATCCCGGTCAGGCCGCATATTATCCAGATATAAAAAAAACGGAGGGGATGATATTTCCTGATCTGCTGGATTAATAAAGCCAGCAGTAACGCGAATACCGCGCCTGCGGCTTCAACGGAGGAATGGAGGTCCGTGAATATCCAGTACGTGTCCGGAAAGAATATGTGCGCGAGGTTGCCTGCAACGAGGAACACAATACCGGAGATTATCAGGTATCTCTTAATGAAATAATTCATTGGCGGACAAGCTTGATGTTGGGCAATCTTTCTTTAAAGGCCACGCCGATGCAGTCAGATTCACATGTTTCACAGGAGCCGACAGCGCGTATGACTACCTCATCGCCCTTGATGTAGACCAGCTCAACAAAGCTGTCATGAGGGTCCAGCAGCCAGTTTAAATTATGCAGAACTTCCAGGACCTGCTTTTCCATGCTGTGTATCCTTTCAGGCATATTTCCGGAAACGATCAGACGCATTGATAAAAACAGTTTCTCGGCGAACCAGCTTGTTCCTTTTATCTGTAATGGCTGTCAGATATTATAATGCTTATAAATCTCTACCCGTGCCGGACAATTGCAATAATACGCAGAATAGCCGAACGACATCTTGAAGTTGCATATCATATGTGCGGCTGGTTTGATAAAAAGCAGGTTTTGATCGATCAGACGCTCAACTTCACAGAGACAGTTTTTATCTCCGGCAAGGCAGGAAAAATTCCTACTGCACTGCTTGGCCTGATTTAATATGTCTGCATCCAGTTTTATATTCATGATCCCGATACTTACCCGTACATAAGGTCCCTTAATTTTATAACACAAAACAGCAGGAGAATGTTGGGTAGCTTAATAGTAATTAAAGGGTAGTTAAATATACCTATTTAGCGATAGACAGAAGCTTGGTCCGCAGGTTGATTTTTGTATTATTTATAGCGAGTTTCTTCCTGATATTCTTGCGATGGGCCTTAACCGTATCCAGGGACACATTGAGAATTTCCATTATGTCTTTGTCCTGTTTTCCGTCCTTTATAAGGTCGGCTATCATGATTTCCCGCGGAGTAAAATCCAGATACTGGTACGACAGTTTTGCTGAAAAGGGAGACACGATATCTTTCAGATTTGATTCAATGATGTTTATATAAACAAGTTCATCGGACATGGCCCTGCTCCTTTTTAATTTCTCTATATAGGGCATAATCAAATGTTTTATATTTGATAACATGTTGTTTTGGAATTCATGCTGATCAAGTTCTCTCTGTTTTAATAATACCTTCAGGGCAGTGTTGCTTTCCTCAAGTTCTTTTGCGCGGAGCCGCAGTGTTATCTCCGCCTGCTGCAGCCTCTCAATCGCGGATTCCAGTTCTTCCGTACGCTCCTTTACTTTGACTTCCAACGCGTCCTTATGCTCCTTTAACCGTTGCTCCATCTCATGTTTGTAAAAGGCGATTTCAACTACAACCTGCAGTTCCCTCTCATCAAAGGGCTTATTAATGTATCCGAAGGGCTCTGTATCTTTTATCCTCTTGAGCATTTTATCGTCTGAGTGAGCGGTGAGATATACAATCGGTATTTTTAAAAGGGAGCGTATCTGTCCTGCGGCCTCAATCCCGTCCATTTTCCCGTCCAGAACAATATCCATTATGACTAAATCAGCCCGGTCCTCATTCGCCTTTATTATTGCCTCCTCACCCGAAAATACCGTTGATGTAACATGGTATCCCATCTGCTCAAGACTGTTTTTTATCCGCATGGCCGTTATCCCTTCGTCTTCAACCACCATGATGCGTTTCTTTGACATTATCCCTGATACCTATTCTATAAATATATTATGAACAAACAGGTCCATTATTCTTTAAAGATTAAATCAGTCTTAATCTCTCCGGCACAACCGATACTTATCAGCTTTGTATAATGCACCAGATAAAGATGATTTATCCTGTCAGGACAGCCATGTGTTGCCATGACATTTGCAATATACACCGTATGGTCTCCGGTCTCAACCTGTTTCATAATTTTGCATTCATAGGCAATGGTCGAGCCTTCAATGATGGGAGGTTTAACGCATTTTGAATGAACAGGCCTGAATTCTGTTTCCTGAAACTTGTCCATATCCCTCCCGCTTTTTACGCCGCAGGTCCAGGCGTCCTTTTCCTGTCCCTCTGAAGGGAAGCAAAGCACAAATTCCTTGTGGTGTTCGAGGCATTCATGAGAGTATTTCTGATGTCCTACTGCTATGGCTATCATCAATGGGTCCCATGACGTGAACATCCACCACGAGAGGCCTATGATATTCGGCCTGTCTCTTTCATCCAGTGTGACGGCGAGCACGTAGGGAAAGGGAGAGGCCAGTTCCAGGGCCTCGTTCCTGTCGAGTTCTTTCATGATGAACCTCCGGGTTTATTATTGGCGTGAACACAGCGGCTGTAAATTATTATTCACGACCTGAGTAAATATTACCAGATACGTGCCGGATTTTACACTTGAGCGGACAGAAAATTTTCTGTCTCGCGTAAAGTGGGAATGCCGGCCCGTCCCCCGGGTTGCGTGCATTTAAGCGCCGCAAAGGCAGATGCAAAACGCACCACGTCTTTCATGTCCCATCTTTTCAGCAGGCCGAATATATACCCTCCGTGAAAGACATCACCTGCGCCTGTCGTGTCCGCGACATTCACCTTGAAGGCAGGGGTGCGGAAAATTTTATTTTCGGTAATCGTGATGCTTCCCCTGTCACCAAGGGTGATGGTTGAAGCCCTTGCACCAAAGGAATTCATGTGTCTCACTGCCGCCTCAGCATCGAATGACCTGCCATCGCCGGAAAGTTCTCTGCCGAATTCCTCCGAGGCAACGACATAATCACAGAGGCGTGCAAGCTCAATCATCCCTTCCCTCACTCTCCCCGCATCCAGCATAATAGGAATATTTCTTTCACGGGCTCTCCTGACGGCATGAAAAGAGGCCTCGGTCATGAGCCCGTCAATAAGGAGAAAGTCTGTATTCTCGAGGAAATTGCCGGGCAGTTCTTCCGGTTTCAGAGGGTCCCCGGAAGGTCGTTTCCAGAAGATCGTCCTCCTGCCGGTCCCTTTTTCTATCACTATACATGCAACCTGTGAACAGGATTGTGGTCTTACTAACAACCCCTTGATATCGACGTGTTCTGCGTTGAGAGAATCCGCAATTATGCTGCCGGCTTCATCATCGCCTGTGATTCCGTGGAAACTGCAGTCTATCCCCAGCCTTGACAGACTGACAAGCGCGGTTGCCACAGGGCCGCCCCCGGCGGTAATCAAGTCAATGGCCTCTTTTTTGGTATCAGGCGTCGGAAAGGCATCTATAAAGAAAAGATTATCTAGGGAACACTGACCGAGACCAACAACGTTCATCCTGTACTTCTTTCCGGAGCCTCTTTAGGGCTTGCCTTTGATATCTCTCTGATACAGAGAGCATATCGCTTTTTCTGATAAAGATCTCCATCTTGTGGAGCATTTTCTCACCAAAGCCGCGGGAGAGTTTTTTGTCTTCCCTATTATATCTGAAAAAGAGAATATGGCCAATCAATGAGACCGTTGTCATCCGGAAATTATCTGATCTTTTAAATAGCGGTATGTTTTTTTGATTCAATCAGTCCCGGGCCGAAATGAAACTCTCTGTCTGCAAGGTGAAGGATATTAATAGTCGAAGCGGGAATTCATGCCTGTTTGTAATAAAGCGGGGTACTAATCTTGAATATGATGAATATTATTTTCTGATGTATCATTTGTACAAAGCGTTATCGGAAGCTGTTTTTGCTTTTATCATATTATTACGGGCTTTGACATAATAGCTTTTATTTTCTTTAATTGCATTCTCAAAGGCCTGGATAGCTTCATCATATCTGCCTTCTTTCATATAGACGTAACCTATATTATTATGGGCAGCAGCAGCACCCTTTGCCATTTTGAACGCTTCCAATGCTTCATCGAATTTTCCAAGTCTGCATAAGGCCAGCGCAAGGTTATTGTAGACCTTCATGTTCGAGGAATCTTTTTTCAAAGAAAGGACAAAGGAATCAACCGCTTTTTCATATTCTTCTTTAAAGTAGTAAGACAAGGCGAGATTATTCAACAAAATACTGTTCCCGGGCTTTTGTACAAGGGCTGATTGATACTCCTTTATTGCTTCATCAAACTTCCTCTGGTGGTTATATATTATCCCGAGAAAAATATGTGACTGCCACAATCCAGTATTAAGTACTATGGCGCGATGAAAATATTTTTCGGATTCATTCAGGTCTTCCATCTTGAAATATGACCGGCCCAGTCCGTCAAAAGCCAGCGCGTTCTCGGGCTCATATAACAGAATTTGCTTGAATTCATCGATCGCCTGATCATACAGACCTTTTTTTAAATAAAGCCGGCCTATTTTATATCGTACTTCACTGTTGTCAGGTTTTTGTTCGAGGACCTTACTGTATTGCAAAAATGCCATGTTAAGATTCCCCTGTTTCAGATAATGATCTCCTGATCTGATGTTCTCGGATTCATTAACCTCAGGGATATTTGCTAACAACTTATCATCGCTTATGACAAGAGCCGCCTGCCTTTGTTTTTGTCTTTCTAACATCTTTTCATATTGATTTTCTTTGAAGAGGCCCTGCATATTGCCCATTGAGGCACAGCCCGAAAGGTTTATTGATAAATATATTATTGTCAAAAATACAAATAAAATACGGATCGATGATTTCATAAATCTCATTTATCCTCCAGCAAAAAGATCATTCTGCCTGACAATGTCTCGGCCTATCAGGATTTTTATGTCAATGTCTGATCTGTCTAATTTGTGTACTTTCTCCAAATTCTGATGTCCAGGCATCTGTCTGGCTAGTTCATATGCAGTTTCAAAGTGTTCACTTCTGTAGTACACGATCGTTTCTTTGTGAGCAAAATTGTCGGCATTTGTCAGCCTGACCACGCTAAAACCTTTTTCGCCCAAGTAATTTCCTATTGTTCTCGCCATACGATTAATGCCGTTGCCGTTTGAAATTTCAATGCCGATTCCTTCATAAGAAACCGCAGGCTGGTTGTCTGATTCCTGAAGTTTGGCATTTTCACTATTGCTTATTATTGTTGAAGATGACTTTTTCGTTTCAATAACTGATATATATTCCGTGTTCTTCTCACTTTCATGAACCTGGCGCAGTTCATCAGACTTTTCACCTTCCTCCATTTTATTCATAAGTGATTGACTGGCAATAGTAATTGAATCAGCCATGTTAAGCCATACCTTTGCTACTAAAAAGGACGGATTAATGTCGAGCGCCTCCTGAAAATAAACCCTGGCCTCATTATATAGCCCTTTTTCATAATAAATCCGGCCTATATTAAATCGAGCCCTTGCTTCATCTCCAGCCAGTTTAAATTCCATCAATGCCTGATCGAATTCCCCTTTTTTCGCGTAAGCCAATCCGAGGTTATTATGGAAACGCGCATTCCTGCTATCCAATGCCGCCGCCTTCTTCAGGGCATCAATAGCCTGCTCATATTTACCTAAACGAATATACGCATACCCAAGATTATTCAGGACATAGTCAAGCTCGGAATTCAGTTCCAGTGCTTTTTTGTAATAATCAATGGCCCTGTATGAATACCCGAGCTGATCAAAAGAAACGCCGGTCCCATTGTATGCTTTTACATTGGCGGGATCAATCCTTATTACCTTTTTATATTCTTCAATGGCATCTTTATGCTTGTTCCTTTCCTGGTAATAATTTGCAAGTTGATAATGTGCGTCGGGATTACCAAGAGGAGCCCTGACAGATGAAACAAACTTCTTCATGTTGCTATTATTAAACGCATTAAGGGCCTTTGCATCATCCCATAGTTTGACCCCCTTGAACGCATCTCCGGTGGTTGAACAACTTACTGAGAAAGAGATAAAAGAAACCATTATAAGCAGACAGATGACTTTATGATATTTAGTATTGTGAAACATAAAACCTCCTTTTAAGCTAAATAAAGTACTCCGCCCCTTATCCTGTTTAAACTATCATCCCAATATCGGGAATATAGTCGTTGATATCCTGATCATTGCCGGCCCTAATAGTACAACAAATATAGAAGGGAATATGAAAACAATTAATGGGAAAACCAGCTTTACAGGCAATTTGGCAGCAAGTTCTTCAGCCCTTTGAAATCTTTTTTCTCTCATCGCATCTGAATGGACCCTGAGAGCCTGGGCTACGCTGGTCCCGAACTTGTCCGTTTGTATCAATAAGCTTATAAGACTGTTCACATCTTCTAAACCAATCCTTGCCGCCAGATTTTTTAATGCGTCCCTGCGCAGTTTGCCGGCCCTTAATTCAAGGCTTACCATTTTGAATTCATCGCTGATTATCTTATTGCTTAATTCCATTTCCTTTGCGGTCCTGGCTATTGCCGCATCCAGTCCCATACCAGCTTCAACACATACGATCATCAGATCCAGGGCATCGGGAAAGCCTTCAAGTATCTTGCTCTGTCTATCCTTGATCTTAAACCTAAGCCATAAATTGGGCAGATAAAAGCCCGATAGTAATCCAACTACTGTATATAGCAGGACACTAAAATTAGAAATGCCCTGTATTTCAATATCATCAGGGATGAGTGCCAATATCATAACCTTATAAAAAACGTAGACGATGATCATTAATGAAGCAATAAAAAATTTAACACCATAAAAGAGAAAGATCGAGCTGCCCTTTCTGTATCCGGCCCGAACAAGATCCCTGCGTGTTTGAGAGGCCTCCTCTTCATTTTTAGGCTTGATTATATTGCCGAGTTGTAACAACAGGGTTGAGATGTGCTTTCCAGCGGAACCGTCCTGATTATGTTTATCCGGATGTCCGCTTTTGGCTTCTTCCAGATCTGATACATCGGTTGCATGCTTGATTTTATCTACCAGTGCGACGCGTTTGTTACGTAAAATAACGTAATAGTATAATCCGCAACTTATCATTGTTATTCCTGCAAAAACTAAAACTGATATGATCAGGGCCGTATTTCCCATTGTTCCTCCTACACCTTTATTGAAACCATTTTTTTCATGATTATAACGCCTAAGATCATCATAATTATTGCGCCGGCAACCATTATTCGACCGATCGGATTTATGAGTAATAGTTGTAGATAATCAGGACTGAACACCAACAAATAGAGCACTAACAGCACGGGTATAGCAATAAGGACAATTGCCGACATTTTACCTTCTGCTGATAAGACACTCACACGCCCTTGGAGTTTGAATCTCTCGCGTATGAGGTGACTGATCTTTGATAGTATCTCGGCAAGGTTCCCTCCGGTCTCTCTCTGAATAATTACGGAGACGATAAAAAATTTCAGTTCAGCACAGTCGACTCTTTCTGTGAGATTAACGAGCGCTTCCGGGACCCCGACTCCGAAATTGATCTCATCCAGAACCTTCGCAAATTCAGTTCCGACAGGGTCCTCAAATTCGTCCGCCACCATTTTCAGTCCCCCTGAAAAGGCATGACCTGCTTTTAAGGCCCGCACAATTAAATCAAGGGCATCCGGTAGCTGTCTTTCAAACTTTCGCATTCTTTTGTTTTTTGCATGATTTAATGAAACATAAGGAAGGCTCCCTAAACATAAGGCAAAAAGCAGCTTGATAACAATATCTATGGAAACGAATGATCCGATCACATATCCGCACACAACTAACAGAAAAGTAAGTAAAATATAAACCCCAAGGGAATATTTTGTATTTGCCTGTTCAAGCAGGCGCTCGAGACCAATGAGGTGAGGGAATTTCAAAAGCAGCGCATTGAACCATGACACCTCACTTAATAAAGTCTTTCTCAATATGTCTGTCTCTTCGTTTTTTAATCGAAGTCTTGATAATATCCGCAACCGTTTTTTTACTTTTTTCTCTTCGGATTTCTTTCCTGTTATGTACGTAAAATAAATCCCCTCAATGATGAGGACTATCGATATAAATAATCCAATGCCGATCACGTATTGCATCTTTCCCTATTACCTTTCCCCATTAGATTTTATAAACGGTCTCCGGATCGAAAAGACCTTCAGGCACTGATATATTCAGGGCTCTGAATTTCTCAACGAA
Organism: Nitrospiraceae bacterium UBA6902; assembly: GCA_002451135.1. GTDB lineage: Bacteria > Nitrospirota > Thermodesulfovibrionia > UBA6902 > UBA6902 > UBA6902. Next base: position 14,881 of record DKBK01000010.1, on the reverse strand, counting down.
TCTGGGTTTTATACCTGTCGCGCTGAAAATGCCTTTCACTTTTCCCTGCTCATCAAGGCCGGTCTGTCTGAATGAGAATATTTCCTGCATCGTTATCACGTCACCCTCCATGCCGGTTATTTCCTGGATGCTGACTATCTTCCTGCTACCGTCAACGAGACGCGCAGAATGTACAAGAACATTTATGGCGGAACTGATATATCTCCTTACGGCATCAATCGTAATATTGATTCCTGTCATTGCCATAAGGGTCTCGAGGCGCATCAATGAATCCCGGGGTGAATTCGCGTGAATTGTTGTGAGAGAACCGTCATGACCGGTGTTCATGGCCTGAAGCATATCCAGCACCTCCGCCCCTCTGACCTCGCCAACTACTATCCTGTCAGGTCTCATTCTTAAACTGTTCCTCACCAGATCCCTCTGCAGAACCTCTCCTTTACCTTCGATGTTTGCCGGCCTCGTCTCAAGACGTATAACATGATCCTGTTTAAGCTGAAGTTCCGCGGAATCCTCAATAGTGACAATTCTCTCAGTATCAGGAATAAAGCGCGAGAGGACATTCAGCAGCGTCGTTTTCCCTGTGCCTGTTCCGCCTGAGATCAGCACATTCAGCTTTGCCTTAACGATACCCCTTAAAAGCTCTCCGATCTCGGAAGTCAATGTTTTTAAACTGATGAGGTCGTGTATTTCCAGCGGATCTACCGCAAACCGCCTGATGGAGACCATCGGGCCGTCGACAGCGAGAGGAGGGATAATGGCGTTGACACGCGACCCGTCGGCAAGTCTTGCGTCAACCATGGGGCAGGACTCGTCTATTCTGCGTCCCACTGCAGAGACAATCTTGTCGATGATCTTCCTCAGATGGACATCATCTTTAAACCTTGCCTCCGTTAAGTAAAGTTTCCCGAATCTTTCAACATATATCTTCTTGTAAGTATTGACAAGGACATCATTCACTGTAGGGTCTTTCATGAACGGTTCCAGTGGTCCCAATCCAAGAACCTCATCCTGGATTTCCCTGATTATCTTCTCCCGTTCATCTGAATTGAGCGGGATATTTTGCTCTTCCTCCATCAATATTTTCTGCACCAGGGTTTTTATCTGCATTTTCAGCTCTTCTGGTTCAAGGGCATCGATTATAGAAAGATCAATCAGGTCCAAAAGACGGTCATGGATCCTAGTTTTTAATTCGAAGTATTCATTTGCGAGCGTGAATCTGTCGCTTGTCTCCTGAACGGCCGCCCTCGGTCCCCCGTTACTTTTATTGGTCAAGCGGTTGTTTTCCTTGTCTTTGTTCCAGAACATAATTACCCCTTTCAAACAATTAGTATCGAAATCGGTTTTTGTGCTTCTTATCCCTTATTTTTCCAACTCCAGAAACCCTTCTTTCCTTTTTTACTCTCATTTTTATCCATTAAAGCAAGCGCGAGGTCTCTGAAACTGCTGCTGATCTCGGACTTGTTCATTATTGACGAAATTACTTTGCCCTGGTTTATGGCAGACATGCTCGTGTTATAGTCATTGGGGATAAGCCATGAAATTTCTTTCCCTGTCCCTTCTTCTGCTTCATTGATCGAGAGGACGGAGTTTTTATGATACCGGTTCATGACTATCTTTACCCTGTCTTCACGTGGATACCCGAGATTCCAGAAGGTCTCCAGAAGTCTTTTTACGTTTATGAGACATGGTAGGCTTAATATGGAAACAAGGAGGACCGTATCAGATAATTCAAGTATCTTGCGGGAGATCTGGTTGAGTGACTGACCGTTATCAACGATAATGAAATCGAATTCATTAACCATCACGTCCAGAAGTTGTTCGATAATTTCCGGTGTGGCGTAATTTTCACCATTGACATCCGTAGGGGACGGCAGGATATACACACCCGAAGGATGTTTTGCGAGCACACTCATTAAATAGGTTGAATCAAGTCTTGATATGTTCTTTGCCACCTCTCCCCAGTTAAAGGCGGTCTTCACATCTAAAAAAAGCGGGACTTCGCCGAAAATGAGGTTCATATCAATAACCGCGACAGACTTGACATCCTCTAAATCATTCAGGCTGGCCGCGAGGTTGACCGCAACAGTGGTTGTTCCGACTCCTCCCTTACTTCCGATAACATTGATGATTTTTCCTCTTTTTACCCTCCTGAGATTCATAGGTGCATCTTTCATTTGATCCCTGAATTTAATCAGAGAAGAGGCGACCTCATCCTGTCTGAGGGGCTGGGGGAAAAACTCCTTGGCCCCTGTGCGAAGGGCATGAATCAGGACATCGGACTCAGTGCTGGACGAGGTGAGAAAAACCTCTCCTACCTTGCCCGATTTTTTAAGAGAACTGACAAAATCGAACTCCCCGTTAACCCGATCACTCACTTCCATAACCAGCAAGTCGCAATAACCGGAACCATTTGTCTTGCGAATGCTGTAACCTCCTACTGAGGAAATGATTCTTTCGAGTTCCTCTTTTATTGCGTCGTTCTTCAGTTCCAGTCTGACAGTAATCATATTTTCTGACATTAATTTAACCTCAATTCACTAATACTGGTTATTCCGACATGATGCCGAAATATGTTTCTCTGAGTTCATTCTACCAGACCCGGGATACTGCCCCATGTTCCGTATTGAGGCCCGCCGCCGCGAGCCGGCTCTATATTTTCACATATTACATGGGCGCTAATTATCTTGTCCGGGGTTTCGAGAATTTCATCAATCACAACCGTTGCAAAGCCGATAATGAGTATATCAGCATTCGGATTGGAACAATCCTGCCAATCGTAAACAGGGACGCTTGTAGTCCAGGTATTCGGATCATCATCCTTATCAAGTTCACCGTCGTTTTTAATTCTCATCACATCAAAAAGAGCTTTCATATCAGAAAAAGCAGATGCTACGGTCCCTCCTGTGAAGTCAAACTCTGTTTGTCCGGCTGTTGTTTCAGGACTTTCATAACTTCCAGAAGCCAAATCTTGTAAAGTCTTTCTAAGTTTACTTGCATTCGAGGGATTTTCTTCATAAACATTCCAGCCTGCGCATCCTTCGGCAGTGCCTGTAGGATAAAACTTAATGGGTTGATTACAAAAATCCTCTTTATTTAAAAACCAGGCCTTTGAGATCCCGACCGGAAGCGGCAATCCCCCCTCGTCTGCCGTACTCTGACCAGTTAGTGCGGCAGTAGCGTCAGCGCTTACATCTGTTGAATCAATGCCAAAAACCCTTGCAAAAAAAGTGCTTATAGGTCCGTTAGCTATGTTGTCTCTCCTTGCAGTAACCTGTACTGCATTGGGTTTATTTAGCGTGGGATTAAACTTGGGCGTTCCAGAAGGGTCCCATGTACCAATGACGATATCATCATTATTGATAATGATATTGCCTTTACCCCCTGCCTTACTCTTATCCGCAACATCAATTGCAATATCTTTTATCGAAACTTCATCATCAGCAGCATCGTAAGATTGTATATCTGTGTAAGACATCGGTTCATAAATGACCCCAAGCTTTCTTGCAGCAGCCAGGGCAGCCCCATCAGCTATATTCTGAAGTTCATTTTTTGTCACCCGAGAATACCCGATATCAATCACAAACGCCGCAAGTCCTAAAAATATGGTCAGCATGATACCGACCACAATTGCGGTTACACCATCATGATCTCTTAATTTATTCAACATCCCAAAATAGTTTCCCATAAGTTTCCATGAATTATTCGCACTTCATAACTGCCTGTGCAGTTAATGTCTTTGATACTGGAATAACCGCAGCCGTAAAGGCCGGGAGTACAAAAAAGTTGTAATCAAAACTGACTGTAACAATGAGGTCATCGCCAAAGCTGACACATTCATCAATCGGCGGATCGAATATCAGAGCAGGCGTTGTAACGGCAAATGTCACAAGATGATTAGTGGCATAGTTATTGACCACCGCTTCAATAGTAGCTGGGGAAACCCTTGGGACACCGGTAACTATGCCCGCGCGCGCGCCTTCCCTGCTTGCATTTGTCAGGATCTGCTGATTGTATAAAAGAAGACCCAATTCAACAATTCCAAAGATCAGCACGAGAAGTACAGGCAGAACTAAGGCAAATTCTACAGCGGATGACCCTCTGTTGTCCGTAAATTTCATGGTGTTACTTCCCGCCATCTGCTCCGATAGTAAATGTATACACCGGCTCTTTTACGGATTTTTCAAAGCTCTTCACATATTCCTTTATGTTTTCGTGAGCTGCATTGCCGTTCAGTCCATAAACTGGCTCCAGGTTCTTGTCAGCATCCGGGTTCAATGTCTGGCTGTATTTCTGGAGCTTGTATGATGTGCCGAAATCCAGTTCCAGTCTGCTCTCCTGCATTTGGGCAAAGCCTGTCGAAATTGAAAATATGATGGTCAAGACAATAAGCGTAAACAATTTCTTTATCATTTCATCCTCCTGATTATTATTCCGGCGTAATATGACCAAATTCCCCTTCCAGTCCGCTCTCTTTATTGGGACCTGCCGACAAGGGGGAATCTACAACCTCTTTTTTCTCTTTTCCCTCCAGACTGCCGAGCAGATAGAATTCGAAATCATTGGGTTCAATGTACTGGTCGGTCGGCAGGGTCTGTTTGGCCATGTCAAGGGGTTTCACCAGATGGGGTGTAACTATTACGACCAGTTCTGTTTCGTTTTTCTGGAAAGAGCTGCTCCTGAACAGGGCGCCGAGGACCGGTATCTCCCCGAGGAGTGGAAACTTTGACACGATCTCTCTGACATCATCTTTAAGAAGCCCTGCAATGGCAAAGCTCTGACCGTCACCCAGTTCTATTGTAGTATTTACCCGTCTTGTGGTTATGCTCGGGATTATGTATCCGCCCAGACTGACAGAGTTTGAGAAATCCAGTTCGGATACTTCCGGGGCTATGTTCATGCTGATTTTACTGCTGCTTAATACTTTAGGGGTGAACTTGAGTCCTACGCCAAACTCTTTGTATTCAATTGTCACGTTGTTTTCCTGGGGCACCGGAATCGGGAATTCACCACCGGCGAGAAAATTGGCCGACTGCCCGCTCAGTGCTATAAGTGTGGGCTCAGCCAGGATCTTGATTAACCCCTGCTCTTTTAAGGCATCGATAAAAACGTCCCAGGTTGCTCCATCAGCAGTAAACCGGAACAGTGCATTAACCGGATTAGATACTTCCAATCCGTTTCCCGGCCAGCCACCATCAGGAAGATTCACCAGATTATTAAGCATAGTCAGACCGAGGTTACTCCCTGTACTGCTTATAAAATCAAAGTTAAATCCAAGTCTTTTGGTCACTTCCCGNNAGATTAGCAGTACTTGAAACACTGCCTGAAAGCGCGATGCTGTCATGGGTCGTGGAGACACGGATATCGTCTTCTCCGGGGAAAATATCATGAAGTTTTTCTTTCAGACGAGAAGTGTCCGGAGAAACCTCCAGATCAAAGACAGAGTGCACCGTGCTGTCTATCCAAAGTGTAAGGTTTGTTACACCAATGGATTTGCCCGTCAGATAGATTTGTGTGGGCGTCAGTACATTAGCATCGGCTATCTCGGGATTAACAATTGATACCCTTTTTATAGGCATAGGGGTTTCGATGATGAACGACCTTCCCACCGTAAGATTGATTTTCTGGGGCGTTAACGTATCGATTGCCATCTGCTTTATTTCTTCTCCCCGGCTTTCGATATGAAAAAACAGGAGGAAGAGAAAGACAATGACAAAAACCGGCCTCGAAAATCCCTTGTTATGAGCATACATACTATTAATCATTGGTCACCTCTCTTTATGCGCACTTTTGATACTTCGCTCCCCTTTATTACTTCTACCGAATAATTACTGTCAGTTTTCCTTTTTGATACGGTCCTGTATTTAGCAGGTGATGATGAAGATGAATATGAAGACAGCAGCGAGCTTCTTGTAGAACCCTTGGTTAATACATCTTGCGTATCCGTGAAATTCCTCATTGCAAGCTGGACCTTGCCCTCAGTGGCTGCATGGGCGAGTTTTTCTGCCTCAGTTGCTGTTACCTCCAGAGTGATCACATCGACCTCGGTCGGCTTTTGGCCTTTCCTTTCAGCTTCTACTTTTGTGCCGACAGCAAGAACCAGGATATTCTCAAGAACGGTCTTGGTGACGGGGTCCTGCTTACCGTCCTTACTTAACGTTACGAGCACATCTACCCGATGGCCGGGATAGATAAAGCCTGACACACCTATCACCTTATCCACCTTTACAGCCATTGCGCGCTTATTCGGGCTGATAACAGCCGCAACCCCTCCGGTCTCAATACTTTGAGGGGCGAGGCTCGATTCAAATATCGGTTCGTCGGCCTTTACAGGAGTGATAACCACCCTGCCTTCGACTGTGGATTTCTCATCAAAAGATCCTTTTGGGAGACTTTCCTTTAGAAAAGGTTTATAAGACACCATGTCCTTGGTTATGACTTTACCCCAGGGAAGATCTATGGACGCTACAGCAATATTTAATGTTTCCCGAGGCTTTTCAACCCTTGCCTCAGCATTTTTCTGTAGCCAGTTGTATGTCATGACACTGGTCACCAAGGCAACGATTATACCAAGCCCCAGCATAAGAAATGATTTGTACTTGTTCATAATTGTTTCCTCCTGTTTTTTTTTATATTAATGTCAGAATCTCTGATCCTAACGTCACTAACACGGCACCCAGCGCGATAGGGATGCCGTAATACAATCGAAGGGTTCTCTCCTCCTGTGAATCGGGAATATAAACAAAATTTCCTGATAATACATACGTTCTAAGTATTGTCCAATATCGCTTGAGCGCTGCTTTTAGAAATCCGTGATGAGCAAGTACAGCTAAAGCGTATATACCACCGATAAGCGCAGCATAAATAAAAACGGTAAATACCGCTTTCGGGCCCAGGAATGCACCTATGGATCCCATAAACTTTACATCGCCTGCTCCCATCCCCCCCATAATATAAAATGCAATCAGGAGTGCTATGCCCACGATTATTCCCTCCATGCTGAAAAGAAATCCTTGAAGCCCGTTTACCACACTGTGATAGGCAATCCCGATGATCATTGCTGGATATGTCATGGCATTGGGAATCTTTTGAAATCTTATGTCATTTACAACAGCGATAATTAATAACGTCATTAAAATAATGTTAATATCTTTAAAGATCATTTCTTTCTAATAATTACGGAAATTTTATTGAAATACTTAAGCTATTATTTAACGCAGACACATTGTTTTTTTGTGTCTGTTCTCTGGTTTATCAACAATTAATAATCAATTTTATTCATTTGAATTACATTCCCTATCCCTAAAATAGATAGGGAATGTAATTCTCCATGTCTTCTGATTAAGTTACGGAAGGGTTGTTGCTACTGTGTTGAAAGCACCATTGAGCTTGGTTCCTATGACCTGGACCGCACCAATGATAATCGCAGCGATAAGCGCAACCATAATCCCGTACTCAACAGCACTTGCACCTTCCTCATCCTTTAGAAATCCCATTAATTTTTTCATCATCGTATCTCCTTTCTTTTTATTGTCTGTGCCTTTGTACTAAGGCAATTGTGTCCCTACTGTGTTGAAAGCTGTATTGACTTTGGTTCCTATGACCTGGACCGCA
>DKBK01000010.1:0-7234 GCA_002451135.1 Nitrospiraceae bacterium UBA6902 | reverse complement strand
CATAATCCCGTACTCAACAGCACTCGCTCCTTCCTCATCCCTAAAGAACTTCTTGATCTTATTCATAAATATTACCTCCTTCCCTCTGAAATTCCCTGCCAACATATGTTGGGGTAAACCAATTTAAAATCACAAATAAATCAATTGATAATAAAATTTACAACAACGTCGAATGATGTAAACAATNNAATGATAAAAATATTTTTATCGGAGTTCCGTAACTAGCTACTTCATAAATTAAATATAATTAGTGTAAATATTATCGACATAAGTGTAAATAAATCCTTCAGATCTCGATGCTCTTTTGAATACACTTAAAATTAAAAGTTAAGATTTCAGATTGGAATTAACTTGAATAGCAATTTTTTTATTTAGTAAAAACTAAACGAATTGCTCTGCCGAATGGCCTTACGACTAGGCCCACTGAAGGTTGTATTCTACGAGCTGCCCCGTTACATTAACTACCTCTCCGACAAAATATAGACCCAGACGTTTTTCGCCTCCATGGTTATGGACGAGAGATAATCAGTATTGCCCCGCCGACTCTGACTTCGGCATTCCGTATCCTTTCCTGCACCCCGGTACTATCTCCCAGTGTTTAAGACACAGAATATTTCTTCAATAAATAATCCGAATTTGGGATTTCAGGTCTGGAGCTTGTTCCGTGGCCTCGGAGGTTGATTACAATTATTCTTAAATCTTTTTTTTAGTAATCGATTTCAGACTTTTAGAAGGTCGTATCTCAGGTTTACCCATAAATAAATAACAGAAGCGTATCTCTCTGGCCTTATAGATGCAACGAAGCTGTATATCTTTCATGTATGCGTAGCAAGATGATGAGGAATTCAGACACGCATCATTTACTCATGCAATGAAGGCGCATAAGATAAGCAACACAAGTGCTGCGATAAAGATAATTGTTTTTTTCTTATTGTTGTTTATTTATTGAAATGACATTTTTTCAACTTGCTTTTCCCGAAATAAGTCAGAACGAGATTTTAAGTTTCTGCCACGATTTTTTTTTACTTTTTCATCCTTTTTCGAGCATTAACCATGATTTTTCAGAAAATCCTCGATTAGCGGATACATTTCAATCCCTTTTTCCTCCTGCAGGAAATGGCCCGCATCCGCATATCTGATTACTGTACTGTTGCGAAAAAGGCTTGTCCACCTGGTGAGTTCCTTCTCTCTGAAGGCAATATCCTTCATGCCCCAGAAGATAAGGGCGGGCTTGTCTTTTATCTTGTCCCGCTGAGACCAGAGCGAATCGAGCCAGGCACCGGAGTCTAAGATCTGTTTCGGGAATGTCCAGCAGCCCCTGCGTTCTTCCGCTTTTTCGAGTGCCTTGAGATAATGCTGATGAACCGGCGCCGTGAGTTTTGACGGATCACCCATTGCCTTTTTCATCACAACACGGACGAAGAAATTAAAACGCCTGATCAAGAACCTGCCGATTGCTCCACCCATAAATTTGCTGAATCTCTCATAGTGGGGGTCGCCGTGTACAGGCCACATCCAGGTATTTAATATAATGAGCCGCTTCACATTCTCCGGCTTGCTGACGGCATAGGATATGCCGATAGGCCCACCCCAGTCCTGGACAACGAGGGTGATTTCTTTTAGATTCAATCTCTCGATAAGCGCCTTCAGGTTTTTTGCATGGTCTTCAGGATAATACGACCAGTTCCCCGGTTTATCGGATAATCCGAACCCGATGTGATCCATTGCTATGCACCGATAATTTTTCGAGAGCTTTTTAATGAGATGCCTGTACACAAAAGACCACGTGGGATTGCCATGGACCATCACTATCGGTTCGCCCTCGCCTTCATCGACATAATGCATTGTTCCCATCTCAAGTTCAAGCAAATGTGATTTGAATGGATATTCTTTTCGATCTATCCAGGGAGACACATGCATGTTATTGCCTCCGGCAATTCGCTATATTTCAATTTCTTCCCCCTCATCCAAAATCATGATCAGGCCGCTTCCTGCATAACTGTTGGTAGTCCAAGAGTTACATGCATCGTCATAATTTTACCAGAGACTGCGCAAAATCCAAAACAATATATTTGTTCCCGGAACTGCTTCGGGGAATGGGGGATTACAATCCGATACCTGAGGCAGGCCACCGGTTGACGCTCAGAATGAGGATGGGGAGAGAACATGAATGCGTAGTGTAACGATAGTTCTGGCTATACATGCAATAAAAATAATGCCTGTAGATGAATAAAATCTGCAAGGTATTCCTGTGTATCAATGAATATGAATGTCCTTATTACATATGAATAACGCCGCGTATCTATAATATATGGGTATGGTACCCCTGATGATTAGCAAAAAATTAAATACGAAATTATGCGGGTATCGAAGAAGCGTTTTCTCATTACAACAATTGAATACTACTCATCTTATTCAATAAAGAAGTCACTAACGGATTTTCCTGATTTTTCTATGTCATCTTCAGTTTTTACCGTATTCCGACCAGATTTTTTCCCGAGATACAGTGCTGCATCTGCTCTTTCAAATACAGTTGACGCATTATCTCTTTTTCTGAACATACTTACTCCGGCAGTGATGGTAAGACGGATTTTATTGACTTTAAAAGTAAATACTGTATTTTCAATAAAAGCTCTTATATGTTCAGCAACTTCTTTTGCTTCCCGCAATCCAGTATGGGGCAGGATACACACAAATTCTTCACCCCCATACCTGGCAATGAAATCATTTTTTCTGAATCTTTCTTTAAATATCTCAGCGATTTTTCTCAGAGTAAGATCCCCTGTGCGATGTCCATATTTATCATTTATTTGTTTGAAGTTGTCTATATCAAAGATCATTAGTGAAGAAGAAACATTGTATCTGTTAAAATTAGCCAATGTTTCTTCAATCTTTTTATCATAAGCTCTCCGATTGAAAAGCTTCGTCAGGTTGTCCTGGAGAGATTCAATTTCCGTATCGAAAGATCTCTTCCTGATAACTTCGGCTTCTTCTACAATATCGCGCATCTTCCTGTGCATTACTTCAAGCGTACTCTTTGTCTCTTCCAGGCGGGACATCTCCTGTTCCCTTTTTTGTTCTATGGTTATCGTAATATTCGCTATTTTATTGAAAACCGCTTCCTTAATCATGCGAATGTCGCCTGACATATCAAAACTCTGTTTGATCATGCTAATGTCAGAGAATATGCTATTCTGTAAGGCTACATCCTCATGATGCTTCCCCTCAATAGAAGACATTTCTTTCTTCAGATACATTTCCATTTCAGAGAGGAAACGATTAGTCGTCTGTAATATCGCTTCAAGCTCATTCACACGACTTGAAATAGAATTGAATAGTTTTCTCATGATCCTGACTGTGGTATCCAGTACGTCTTCAGAGCTTGAAGCAATACATTGGTCCTTAAGGCGAGAAAGATGTTCTCTGACGGCAAGGGGAAGTGATTCGGCAAACCTGTTTACTACAGTATCGACTGACTGTTTCAACTGGTCATTGCTGACGCTTCTCCCCTTCGCAAGATATCCATGATCATCCAGAAGTTTCTGAACCGATTCTCTGTTGAACATCTTCTTTGCGATAAGCCTGCTGTTTACCAGTGTGCTGCGTTCTTCATGAAGTTCTTTAATGATAGTAAGAACTTCATCAGCGAGCACTTGAACTTTCTCCTGGAAAAAAGTCTCCTGATGTGCATCATCCAACAGGGGTGAATTCATGTAATGATCAGCTGATATTTTTCTCATAAAATTAATATNNTCATGGCAAATACGATAAAGTATGAATATGTATTCTCTCCGGAGATTCATAATTTGTGATGCTGTCGGCACCTCCGTCACCTGATGATTGAGAAAGATCAATTTCATAAGGCATTCTGATAAATTCCTCTTTATTCGCATCATAAATAACACGAACTTTAGGTTGAAGTAAATTGTGATCACTATTATCAATAACTATAGCGAGCAGTCCACTTTTGAGACGAACCAGAGTACCGACAGGATAGATACCAAAGCACCTGATAAACTCCTGTACCATTACATCATCAAGTTGAATTCCCCTTAGTTCATACAGTTCCCTTAATCCCGAAGTGGGAAGTATTTTCATTTTGTAACATCTGTCCGAGGTCATTGCATCATACATATCTGCAATGGCAGCCATCTTCCCGGCATCACTTATTTCCTCACCCTTTAACCCGCGCGGATATCCTGTACCGTCCAACCGTTCATGGTGATGGGAGGTCACAAGAAACGAAGTTTCGCTAATCCCCGGACTCTGCGCTAAAATGTCACAACCATCCTTGACATGCACTTTTACAATGTCATACTCACGAGCGGTTAACTTATATGGCTTATTAAGGATTGAAAGGGGAATCCTCATCTTGCCAATGTCATGTAGTAAGCCGCCCATTCCCAATAGTTCTATTGTCTTATCGTCATACCCGAGATGTTTACTAAACGCAACCATCAATACACATACATTCACTGAATGCATGAACGTGTACTCATCTTTCTTTCTGATTCTACCAAGAGAGACAAGCGCGTCTTTATTGCGAATAATGGAATCAATCATTTTTAAAACAATTTCATTGGCCGTCTCTATGTTCAGCTGCTTTCCAAGCTTTATATCTTCCATGATGTTCTTAACTGTTTGACTCGCTTCTTCAATAACCTTGCCGGCGTTAACCAACTCCTCCTTGAAAGAGGTTTGTTTTTTATGTACGGTATCCTCTGTCGCAGATTCAATAACCTCTTCAATCTCAGTCTGAATTTGCTGTATCATTTCTTTTTCTGTTTGTGCATGAGCTACATCAAGTCCTTTGTCTGTGTCAATGTACACCTCACGTATTCCGTACTCACATATTTTATTGATGATCTTCTCGTCCTTGACTTTCACATTGTTGCTTAAAAAGGGATGCTGCAACCAGGTACAGTTAAAGTCGCTTATAAACATTCCTGGAATTAATTCATTAACGTTAATTTTTTTTATCATAATTTATTGTCCAGTTATCTGTTCCGGAAATGAGGCCATACGTTTTTGCTATCTTATCGAAATTACAATGAAAATACTTTAGAGGGGGCTTTTTCTTTGTATGCGCAACATCCGAAATTGTCTGATGATATTACAAGACGGGAATGCAACTATGGATGTACATGAGAAATGTTATCTGAACGTCAGGATTAAACATAACCGTACATTATCGTGAATCCGGGAAGAGATGAAATCATGCACAATTGTCCCCCCAATAAAATCGTTTCACCATGGGGAGCCCACGGCCGCACTCAGATGTACCATATTTTTTGACATTTGGATTTGCTTTCTTTTATCCTTACAATCATGAAAAAGCTCTGGGGTGGCAGGTTTTCGGCGCAGACGGAAAAGACGGTGGAGGACTTTACCGAGTCCGTTTCTTTTGACGCGCGCCTGTGGAAATGTGATATTGAAGGCAGCATTGCCCACGTAACAATGCTGGGCAGGCAGAAGATCATTTCAAAAAAAGAGGCCGCGCTGATTATTAAGGGACTGCATGAAATCAGGACTGAAATAGAAAGCGGCAAATTCAGATTCACTCGGACCCTTGAAGACGTGCACATGAACATTGAGAGCGCACTCATTAAGAAAATAGGGCCGGTCGGCGGAAAGATTCATACGGCACGGAGCCGCAATGACCAGGTGTCTCTTGATATCAGGCTTTATCTCAGGAATGAAATTTCAGGAATCATTCAGTTAATTGACAAGCTGCAGAAGGTATTTGTTTCCCTTGCTGAAAAGAACATTGATACCATCATGCCCGGGTATACGCACCTCCAGAGGGCCCAGCCGGTTCTGCTGTCCCATCACCTGCTCGCGTATTTCGAGATGCTGGGACGCGACCTGGAAAGGTTTAATGATTGCCTGGGGAGGGTGAATGTGTTGCCGCTGGGTTCTGCAGCGCTGGCAGGGACAACACTGCCGATTGACAGGCAATATGTTGCAAAACTCTTAAAATTTCCGGCGGTATCAGAAAACAGCATAGACGCCGTATCTGACAGGGACTTTACCGCCGAGTTCATTGCCGCGGCAGGCATACTGATGATGCATCTCTCAAGGCTTTCTGAAGAGATTATCATGTGGAACAGTGAAGAGTTTAAGTTCATTGAACTCCCTGATGCCTTCACCACCGGCTCCTCTATGATGCCGCAGAAGAAAAACCCCGANNTCGATACGGTCAACTCATGCCTTGGCGTTCTGATAAAAATGCTGCCGCTGGTGCGATTTAACCGGAAGGTCATGGAAAAGGCGACGGCAGCGGGATTTCTCACCGCCACTGACCTGGCGGAGTATCTTGTGAGAAAAGGGATGGCCTTCAGGGACGCCCATCGCATAACCGGCAGAGTGGTCTCCTACTGTATCGACAACAAAAAGACACTGACGGGCTTGGACCTGAATGAACTGAAACAATTTTCAGATCTGATCGGGGAAGACATCTCTCATTATATTTCCGTGAACGTTTCAGTCAACGGAAAGAANNTCCCACGGGGGCACCTCCAAAGAAAAGGTGCGTGCCAGGATAAGGACAATAAAAAAAGAAGCGAGAAGTGGGGCAAGGAGAAGATAAAATAGGGATGAGATGTCTGAACTGTGGTGTTCGCATTTTACTTTTCACGTTATCCTTCTTGCTCCTTACGTTTATTACCGCGTGCGGCAGGCGAGGGGACCCGGTACTGGTCCCTTCGTATGATGAAAAGGTTATTGAGGAAGAGTCGGGGAAGAATAAAGAAAGTGAGACAGAACCCGCCNNTGGAAGGAAGTCCTGAAACAGGGGGTGACATCCTACCGGGTATACCGTTCAGCAGGTGAAGGGTATGCGCTCGCGGGGAACACGACCAGTCCCGCGTTTACGGACAGGGACATAGAGCAGCACAAAAAATATTTTTATAAGATAACGGCNNACCTTCAGCAGGGGGAACAAACTCCTGCTCTTCGGCAACGGCGGAAGCGCCTGCGATGCCTCCCATATTGCTGCCGAGTTTGTAAACAGATTCAAAAAAGAGCGCCCTGCCTTTCCTGCCATGGCCCTCAATACAGATATGGCGGTGCTTACTTCCATTGCCAATGATTATGACTATTCGGAAATTTTCTCTCGTCAGATGAAAGCGTTCGCCCAGGAGAATGACGTGGTTATCGCTATCAGTACGAGCGGGAGCTCCCCGAATGTGATAAAGGCAGTAAATGTGGCCAGGAAGAAAAAACTGACAACAAT
>DKBK01000024.1 GCA_002451135.1 Nitrospiraceae bacterium UBA6902 | reverse complement strand
CCTCCTGTTTTTCTTTTAAAGCATAAAGACCTTTACCACGACAATGATTGATTATCGCGATAAAGGTCTTGCTTGTTAGTTTTCTCTAACCAGCGGTACCGGGCTTTTATTGAGCCGTGCTGACGATAACCGCTGACTTAGCTACTCCCCTTTATTAGCTATGTTATAGCTAATATTTTAAGATTATGTCAAGTCCTCAGGAGTTGTCGGACCACAAGGCCTGACTGCTGAACTGCTGTTATTACGTTTCTAAATACTCATATGACAGATACATATTTATGTTTGACAGCGCAGTCATCTCTGTGCTAAATTGTTACACTTCCTTTTCTATATACGGTTTGCAATAAAAGCATATAGGTAATTTTATCGGTATGTAGTCAGGAAAACAATTTTCTCTTATCTTCAAGCAGCAGACTAAGAGGTTTTCCCAAAAGAATTACTGGACAGATAATCTTAATCTATTATTAAAGGAGGATGTAAAAATGCCATATGATGCAACGAAATTAGCCGACTGGCAGATATCCGAAGAAGCTGAAAAGAATATGCCGACCCCCGAAGAATGGCAGGAGAAGCTCGGCCTTCATAAGGACGAGATGCTCCCGATGGGCCGCCTCGCCAAGATCGACTTCCTCAAGGTCATCGATCGTCTGAAGGACAGGCCTGACGGCAAATACATAGAGGTGACAGCTATTACTCCTACCCCTCTCGGCGAAGGCAAGAGCACGACGTCATGCGGACTGATGGAGGGCCTCGGCAAGAGAGGCGTCAACGTAGGCGGCGCTCTGAGGCAGCCTTCCGGAGGTCCGACTATGAACGTAA
The DNA here is from genome assembly GCA_002451135.1 of Nitrospiraceae bacterium UBA6902. GTDB lineage: Bacteria > Nitrospirota > Thermodesulfovibrionia > UBA6902 > UBA6902 > UBA6902. The sequence continues at coordinate 18,167 of DKBK01000024.1, read as the reverse complement.
AAGGGACCGCTGCCGGGGGCGGAAACTCCCTCCTTATCCCCATGACCGAATTCTCTCTGGGTCTCACCGGCGATATCAACGACATTATGAACGCACACAACCTTGCGATGGTAGCACTGACCGCGAGGATGCAGCATGAGCGTAACTACACCGACGAGCAACTGGACAGGCTCACAAAAATGAGGCGGCTTGATGTCGACCCTACCCGTGTCGAGATGGGCTGGATCATGGATTTCTGCGCACAGAGTCTCCGCAATATCATCATCGGCATCGGAGGCAGGCAGGACGGATTCATGATGCAGTCGAAGTTCGGAATCGCGGTAGGCTCCGAGTGTATGGCGATCCTGTCCGTTGCCAATGATCTCGCTGACCTGAAACAACGCCTGAACAACATCACCGTTGCCTTTGACAAAAGCGGCAAGCCGGTCACAACAGGCGACCTCGAAGTCGGAAACGCCATGACCGCATTTATGCGCAATACCATTAACCCGACTCTTATGTGCACTGCAGAATACAATCCCTGCTTTGTCCACGCAGGACCGTTCGCCAATATCGCAGTGGGGCAGTCCTCTATTATCGCAGACCGCATCGGCCTGAAATTATTCGATTATCACGTCACCGAGTCCGGGTTTGCAGCCGACATAGGCTTTGAAAAATTCTGGAACGTAAAGTGCCGCGTCAGCGGTTTGAAACCTCATGTGTCGGTGCTCACAACCACTGTCCGCGCCCTGAAGATGCACGGCGGAGGGCCGAAGGTCGTAGCAGGCAAGGCATTGCCTGAAGAGTATACAAAGGAAAACATCGGTCTTGTCGAAAAGGGCTGCGCAAACATGGTTCATATGATAAACGTCATCAGGAAGTCCGGCATAAACCCTGTTGTCTGCGTCAACCGTTTTTATACGGATACAGACGCTGAAGTGGCGGTCGTCAAAAAAGCGGCAGAGGCAGCGGGCGCCCGCTGCGCCGAATCCCAGCACTGGCTTAAGGGCGGTGAGGGAGCGCTCGAGCTTGCAGATGCCGTCATCGACGCATGCAACGACAAGAACAACTTTAAGTACCTCTACCCGATTGAAATGAAGCTGCGCGACCGCGTTGCCATAATCGCAAAGGAAGTTTACGGAGCGGACGGGGTATCCTGGACGCCTGACGCTGAGGCCAAGGCCAAGATGCTTGAAAGCGATCCCAAGTACGCTGACTTTGCAACCATGATGGTCAAGACTCATCTGAGCCTCTCACACGACCCGGCGGTCAAGGGAGTGCCTAAGGGCTGGACCTTGCCAATTAGGGAAGTGCTGATCTACTCCGGCGCTAAATTCCTTTGTCCATGCGCAGGCACAATCAGCCTCATGCCCGGAACAAGCTCCAACCCTGCCTTCAGAAGGATTGATGTGGACGCGAAGACCGGAAAGGTGAGCGGATTGTTCTAAAGTTGATTTCTCAACAGCCCCTGTTCATACCGTGACAGGGGCTGTTGATTTTTGTTAATATGATCTTGCAGTAAAGAATATTTGCGCTATTAATTAAGAGACGGTTCTCCTTGCGGGAATTATTATGGAGCTATTTCTTTATGGTCAGGAATCTCCCCAATTTATTGACTCTTGCAAGGATATTCCTTGTGCCTTTTTTCGTTGTAACGCTGATATACAACCAGTATCGGTATGCCCTGATCATCTTCATCGCAGCATCTGTTACAGACATTCTTGATGGATTTATCGCAAGAATAACAAATCAGATAACGGATTTCGGTAAGATACTCGATCCTGTTGCTGATAAATTTTTTTTAGTAACTTCATTTATACTAATGAGCAGCATAGGGTTGATTCCGAAGTGGCTGGCTATCATAGTAATCAGTAAAGACCTTATAGTAGTCACCGGGTCCGTGATTCTTTATTTTGTAACTCATAAATTGAATATTGAACCAAGCATATTAGGCAAGGCGTCAAGCGCCAGTCAGTTTTTCCTTGTGGGACTGGTCCTTTTGTATAGCAATTTGGGGGAGAATATATCTGTTCCCGTGCTGATATATGCTATCGTTGCAGCGCTTACATCTTTAGCGGGAATCCATTATGTGTATAAGGGCCTTAAAATAGCTAACATCGAAAATCCATAACTGCCTTTAGCAAAGCATAACATTATGCATGCCGTAATAAACAACATTACTGAAGATTCCATGGCACAGGAGATAGGCCTCGAAAAGGGCGACCTGCTGCTCACGCTGAACGGACATCCGGTCAGGGATGTCATAGATTACATGTTTCACGCCAAAGACGATGTCCTTGAAATAACAGTTCAGCGCGGCAAAAAAACGCTTTCCTTCAAGACAAAGAAAAAAGAGGGGCTTCCTCTCGGGATAGAATTAAAATCCTTCAGAACGAAAACCTGCAGAAACAAGTGCATATTTTGTTTTGTCAACCAGCTCCCCAAGAACATGAGAAAAAGCCTGCACCTGAAAGACGATGATTTCCGCATGTCTTTTCTTTTTGGAAATTATATAACCCTTACCAACCTGTCGTCAGAGGAAAAAAAGCGTATTATCGAGCAGAAACTCAGCCCTTTATACATCTCGGTTCATACAACAAATAATGACATCAGACGAAAAATACTCGGGAATCCAAAAGCACCTGATATTCTGAAAGAGTTGCATGACCTCACCTCACGTAAAATCAGGCTTCATGTCCAGATTGTGTTGTGTCCCGGGTTAAATGACAGTGAAGAACTTTCCAACACCATCAGGGACCTGCAGAAATTTTATCCCTACGTTGCATCCATCGCTGTCGTGCCTGTAGGTCTCACGCGTCACAGAAAAAGCATTATCAGGCCCGTTGATAAAAATGATGCCTTGAAAGTCATTGAGGATGTCAAACACTTCCGGCAGCGTTGCAAAAGACGTCACGGCGATCCGATCGTGCACCTCGCTGACGAGTTTTATATTAAGGCCGAGGTACCCTTCCCGCCAGTTAAAGAATATGGCGACCTCCCCCAGATAGAAAACGGAGTGGGCTTGATCCCTGTCTTTTTACAATCTTCAAAAAAATTAAAATTGCCTAAAAAAATCGAACCCGTACATGCGGCTGTCATCACGGGTGTGTCGTTCATGCCATACCTCGAAGAATTTGCCAGGAAATTAAATACCGTCGAGGGGCTCAGTCTCGATGTCTTTAAAGTGGACAATAGGTTCTTTGGTCCTTCCGTGACAGTGACAGGGCTTCTCACAGGAAAAGATATTTTAAAAACAATTGTGGGCAGGACAAAAGCCGACTGCCTGCTGGTGCCGAATGTCACACTCAGAGAAGGCTCCGATATGTTTCTCGACAATGTCACACTAAAAGACATGGAAGAGAGCCTTGGCATGCATGTGAACGCAATCGAACCTACACCGGAAGGGCTTTTAAGGGGAATAACAGATGGTTGTAAGCGGGAAAACTAAGATAGCAGGCATCTTCGGCTATCCGATCGAGCACACGCTCTCACCCTTAATGCATAACGCCGCCTTTAAAGCCCTCAATCTCGATATATGTTATGTCCCATTCAAGGTCTTGCCTGAAGCCTTGCCGGACGCGGTCAGGGCCATTCGCAGTTTGCACATGCTCGGAGTCAATATTACCGTCCCCCATAAAGAAAGGGTACTACCCCTGCTTGATAACGTCCATGAGGAAGCGTCGTTCATCGGCGCGGTGAATACGGTCACCAATGCAAACGGTATGTTGACCGGCTACAATACTGACGGCAGGGGATTTCTGAGTTCATTAACAGAAGAGGGCATTTCCATTGAAGGGAAAAACATCTTCATAATTGGCGCCGGGGGGGCATCAAGGGCTGTCAGCTATTACCTGAGTGAAAAGGCTTCAGCACTGGCTCTATTTGACACAGACAGACCGAAGGCCCAGAAACTTGTCAATGACCTCAGCCAGATACGCAGCAATGTCTGTTTAGTAAAAGATATGGAGAATATGTTACCCCCTGATATCGTCATCAATGCAACACCTCTCGGACTTAAACCAGAGGACCCCCTCCCCTTCAATCCTGATTTAATTACTTCCGATATGGTCATCTGCGACCTGGTTTATAAAAAAACCGGACTTTTAAAAGAGGCGGAATGCAGGAGGGCAAAGATTATCGACGGTTCAGGCATGCTGTTATGGCAGGGTGTCCTCGCCTTTGAACTCTGGACCGGGATGAAGGCCCCTGTTGATATTATGCGTAATATGCTTCTTTCAAAAATAAGAGGCGCTGCAGAATAGCAATCAAGTTAATTTAATATTTCAATACAGCCAGTTGCGTCCATATACCTAAGTATTTTCATTGCGTCACACAAAATGGTGCTTCTCTTAAATATTGAGAGGCACGCACCCGAATTAAGCAAAAAAAAAGGGTGCTGATCAATTTGAGGGGACATGGCTTAAGTTTGTTTGGGCTCTCGTTTTTAGGCGGGAAAACTTATAACCAAAGATCAGCACCCATAGCATTATTTAAAAGGATGCTGACCTTTTGAGGGGACATGGTTAAAGTTTATGTGGGCTCTCGTTTTTGGCGGGAAAACTTATAACCAAAGGTCAGCATCCAATCTTATTTATGTTGTATTCAACTATCTATCTTATATATTTCTCCCAGTCTTACGACCTGTGTNNTGTACCGAGCGTTTGCCTTTCAGCTTTTGGCTGATTGCATAATATGTTCCTCTCTTATTATCTCAATCTGTAACCTCTGAGAATATAACGCGGTTCTTAGGGGTATCTTTGATGTACAAATGATGAGTACGCGGAGTCAAGAAAACTAAGAAAAGGATGCTGACCAAGTTTAGGGGACATGGCTGAAGTAAAGGTTGGGCTCTTAGCGTAGGCAGGGATAAACCTTTTACTCAGTGGTCAGCATCCTTTTCTTATATGCGATTACGATTTTATTATCCTCTTTTACCGCATAAAACAATATGATATAAATCATGCTTCCGATGTTACACAAGCAATTTTTGCCTGAATAAAATTCAAGACTCATTTTACTCAATCAGCATTGATTAGGAACTGCATGATTTCATACAATGCATGAGAAAATAAAAGACACTACAATATCTTATATCGATGTCAGCCCTTCGCGAATTGCATACTTGGTCAATTCTGCAACATTACGGATGTTTAATTTCCCCATGACCTGCCTGCGATGAGATTCTACCGTCTTTGAACTTACCTGAAGATCAGTCGCAATCTGTTTTGTTGATTTACCTTCAGATATGAGCTGAAGTACTTCGCGTTCTCTTTCCGTCAACAGAGAAAAGGCCTTGTGACTTGACCTGGTTGTTTGATTGACAAGGCTTTCCACCACAAGGCTGGCTATCTGAGGGTTGATATACGTCTTTCCCTCCATCACTATGCGTACCGCATGTTCAAGTTCATCAAATGCGCTGTCTTTCATCAAATAGCCTGATGCACCGGCCTTGAATATTTCTGATACAAACTGCTTGTCGTAATGCATTGACAGTGCAATGACCTTTACGTGAGGGTAATCGGCGATAATTCTGCGGGTGGCATCTATCCCGTTCATNNGTATTGCCGTTCTCCCATCGGCAGCTTCTCCGACGACTTCCATATTGTCGTATCCTTTTACCAGGGAACAAATACCGTCACGAAGAATTTTGTGATCATCGACCAGTAAAATCCTTGTCTTCATCCTAACTCCTTTTTATCAGTTTATTATCACACATAAATGGAGCAACCAGAGTAATTCTTGCACCCCTTCCGGATGTGGATTTAACTTCAAACTGCCCGTTGATATGATTCATCCTTTCACGTATGTTAAACAATCCATACCCATCGCAATTAACCAAAGGTTTTGAAAAGCCGATGCCGTTGTCCTCTATTATAATGCGCAGATTGCCTCCCTCCCCCGTCAAAATGATGTTCGTCTTAGTTGCCTGGGCGTGTTTCACCACATTAAGCAAAAGTTCTCTAATCGCCTGAAAAAGGAAAAAACGCGTATTATTGTCAAATGGCTTTTCCTGACCATCATCGATCAATTCGATTGAAAGCCCATGTTTGTCACGAAACTGGTCAATGAGCCATTTAATGGCCTGACCAAGTCCTAATTCGTAAAGTATAGGAGGACTAAGTTCAAAAGTCAACGTTCTTGTTTCTTTTATTGTCTGCTCGATGAGACTGAGAATTTCCTTGATACTCTTTCTGAGTTCTCCTGAAGGCGCCGATTTGTTCAGCAGGCCGAGCTTGATTTTTGAAAGTGCAAGCGTCTGTCCTATGCAGTCATGCAGTTCGGTTGCAATTCGTCTCTTTTCATGTTCCTCAATCAAAGACAACTGTGAGGTAAGTAATTGAAGCTGCTTCTGATAGTCAAGAAGTTTTTTCTCCGCGCGCTTACGAACATTGACTTCCACTTTAAGATTTTTATTGGCCTCCAATAGTTCACGCGCACGTTCTTTTACAAGTTCCTCGAGCTGCTCCTGATGTTTCAGCAGATGCTCTTCGACTTGCTTACGTTCCGTGATGTCGCGATCAATTGCCAGAACATAGGGGGTTTCAGCTATGTGAATAAGTTGTGCTGATATTTCTACCGGAAAGGTTGATCCGTCTTTCCGGACATGCCTTCCTTCAAAAAATAACGTTTCGCCCTGCTGCAAACGCCTGGTTTTTTCTTTTACCTCTTGCTTGGTCTCCGAATCATCAAGAAATGATATTGGTTTCCCTATCAGTTCGTCTCTTGAATATCCGTGCATCATTAAGGCAGCATTATTAGTATCTTCTATGAATAATCCCTCCGGGGAAAATGACAACAGGAAAATACTGTCGGATGCCTGGTTGAAAAGCGTCCGAAATTTAGTCTCGCTTTCCTTGAGCGCGTCCTCTGCCATCTTGCGCTCAGTCAAATCCCTTACGATGCTTATAACACCCATAGGCTGATCATTCAGATCATTGATTATGAACGCAGCTAACCACACAGGCAACACGTTTCCCTTTTTGTGTGTGAACAGCACTTCGCCGTCCCATCTCCCGCTTTCCTTAAGACCCGGTATTATTTCGCTTTCAGCACACGCAGGATCGGCAGAGATCTCACCAATACGTTTCCCTGCCAGTTCTTCATGAGAAAACCCGCAGATGCCTTCAACCGCACTGTTAGAGTACAAAATTCGGCCGTCGAGATCCAGAATTTGCACGCCGTCAGGAGATTTCCCTACTATCTCTGAAAACAGCTTCAGTTTTGCGTTACGCTCCTCTGCTACCCGCTCAAGTTGTCTGCGGTATTCTTCCCATTCACTTTCTGTCTGTATACGGCTGGTGATGTCGCGGAATACAATAACAACCCCCTGCATATTCCTATTATCATTCTTAATCGGAGCTGAACTGAATTCAATGCTCTTCCTTGCCCCTTCACGGGGATATAACAGATAGTGAGCCTGAGTCACGGATAAGCCTTCCCTGATAATTTTATCTACGGGATTCTCCGCCTCTCTGCTCGATTCGTCCATCCTTATCTGAAAGATATCCGCAAGACTCTTCTTTCTCGCATTTTCGAGTTTCCATCCGGTTAACGATTCTGCAAGAGGATTCATGAATATTATTGCTCCCCTCTTATCAGTCGATATTACTGCATCATTCATGCTCATAAGCGTCGCATGAAGCTGGTCTTCACGTGCCTTGCGTTTCTTTTCTGTTTTCGGTTCATCTGCAACGATGTGAATTTTGGGTTTGGCCATTGAGCAGGATCCTGTAGTAATAGATATATGTGACGGCCCTATAGTTAGTATTTTATAAATAAACTGGACGTTTTACAACCGAATCAGGAGATCTTCATGAGGGAGCGTACCCGCGGTGCTTAATATGAACGCCACGGAATCAGGCATNNTCGTCCCTGTATGTTTTTATGGCCGTTAACACGTCTTCCTTAACATATGAGTATCTTTTTACAAATTTGGGGACAAATCTGTCAAACAGGCCTATGACGTCATGCAGGACCAGGACCTGGCCGTCGCAATGCGGACCTGCCCCTATCCCGATGGTTGGGATGGAAAGCTCCTCCGATATTTTTTTTCCAAGGTCCATAGGTATTGCTTCAAGGATGAGGGAAAAGGCGCCCGCGTCTTCAACCATATGGGCCTCCTCAATCAATTTATTTGCCGATTCTTCGGTTCTCCCCTGGACTTTATAGCCCCCCATCCTGTGAATCGACTGCGGAGTGAGACCTATATGCGCCATGACCGGGATGTCAGATTTTGTCATGGCCCTGATATGAGCTACAATCTCGGCACCGCCTTCCATCTTGATCGCGGCTGCGCCAGCCTCTTTGAGAAACCTTCCGGCATTCATTAAGGCGGCATCAATCCCTGCCTGATACGACATGAAGGGCATATCACCGATTACCATTGCATGCTGAACGGCCCTGGTCACCATCTTTGTGTGATAGATCATCTCATCCATGGTCACCGGCAACGTGTTCTCCAGTCCCTGAACAACCATGCCCAGAGAATCCCCAACAAGGATCGCGTCTATCCCGGCCTCATCCACAATGCGGGCAAAGGGATAATCATATGCGGTAAGCATGGTGATTTTTTTGCCGTCTTTTTTCTTTTTCAGAAAGTCATGAATGGTAAAGCTGGACATTATAATTACTTCCCTTCGGATCTATTTTACTATTTCAACCAGCTCCAGATCGAACACAAGCTCTTTTCCTGCCAGGGGATGATTTGCATCCATCATAAACCCTTTATCCGTCCGGCTCAGGACAGTAACAACGAATGATTTACCATCAGGTCTGTGCATCTGGATTGACTGTCCGATCTGAGGTTCAAAGTCTCCCGGCGCGTTCTTTTTGTCAAACTCAAAGACCCTTTTCTCATCCCGGGTTCCGTACGCGTCTTCAGGAGGGATTGTCACTGTTTTCGTATCTTGAGGTTCCATGCCGATAATTGTTTTCTCAAATCCCGCTATTACCTTCCCCTCACCGATGGTAAATTCTATGGGGACTGATTTCACAGATGATTCAACCACCGTTCCATTCATATCCTTCAGAGTATAATGAACTTTTACCTTGTCTCCTTTTTTTGCCGGCATACGCTGTCTCCTTTAACAGATTATCGCGAATCAAAAATATGATGCACAATTATAACACACATTTATTTTGCCTTCTGTTGTTTATTTTTCCTGAAATAGTAAATGCCGATACCTGTACATATCATGCAAAGGCAGAGTATCTGCCCGAGTGTTATTATCCCGAACACGTACCCGATTTGAGGATCAGGCTCACGCAGCATTTCAATAAAGAAGCGGACCGTCCCATATCCGATGATATAGAGGGAAAGAAAAAACCCGCTAAAGACTTTTTTCCTGCGCATGCTCCAGAGAATAATAAAAAGGAGAACTCCTTCAAACAGCGCCTCATACAGCTGTGACGGGTGCCTGAGCTGCCCGGACATATCAAGGGGAAAATACATGCCCCACGGCACGGTCGTCGCACGTCCGTAAAGCTCGCCGTTTATGAAATTGCCTATGCGGCCGAAGGTATATCCCAGCGGTATCGAGGGGATTAAAAAGTCTGCAAATCTCCAGAACTCTATTTTGTATTTATTGCAAAATAATGCAGTGGACGCGATGACGCCTATAAGGCCCCCATGATAGGACATGCCGGCGAGGCCGGTAAAGTGGAATCCCCCCCTGAAACTGAAGGGGAGGAATATTTCCAGGGGGTACGACACGTAATAATTAAAATTGTAAAATATCACATACCCGAGCCTGGCCCCGAGCATAAGTCCCACGATGGCCCAGACAAAATAGTTTTCAACCGCAGTTTTTGGATAATCATAATCTTCCGTCTTCATCCGGTGAAACGAGAGGAGATACACGACGGTAAAGGCAATGATATACATAAGACCGTAATACCGGACCTGGAATTGCCCAATCTGAATAATATAAGGACTGATATGTTCGGGTATGTGCTGCCAGAAACTTATAAAGCTGTTCATATCCTGTGTGTAACCTGCTCTTCTATAAAGCGGAATATTTTCCTGAATTTGCTGAGAAAAAATATGGCAGCTTTGATGATGATCGCTGCCGCAATTAATATTGTAACAATATTGATATGCTTAAAATGAAAAAAACGGTCATCGATTACCTGTACCGTACCGGTGACAAGCATCGTGACTACCACTGACAGGAGGGTGAACACAATGACCACCATGAGAAATAATATATACGGCAGCATCCGTTCTTTCGCTGATTTTGATTTTGAACCAGATCTTATCATCCGGATATTGTACGAAATAACCGGCAGCAGTTACAAACATGAACGGAAAAAGTTAGTGTGCACAGGTTCTGGTCATTAGTCAGGAAGGTATCAGAGTGATGGGGTACCCTTGATTGATTCAGTGCCCTGATATAGAAAGGGGGAAGAAATCTTCCCCCTTTCCTGATAAAACTATTATGCGCCCACAGCCTCTTCTTCCAGGATTGCAGCCAGGTCTTCATCAGGGGTAGTGATTGGCTTGATATTGTAATTCTTTACAAGGAAGTCCACCACATTCGGCGTCAGGAAAGCCGGCAGAGTCGGGCCAAGTCGTATGTCCTTTATACCAAGGAAAAGCAGTGTCAGCAGTATTGCAACCGCCTTCTGCTCATACCATGAGAGGACCATTGACAGGGGCAGTTCATTTACGCCCACTCCGAATGCCTTGGAGAGCGCAACTGCAATCTGGATTGCTGAATAGGCATCGTTGCATTGTCCTATGTCCAGCAGACGCGGGATCCCGCCTATGTCGCCCATCTCTTTATCAAAGAACCTGAACTTACCGCAGGCAAGGGTAAGCACCACACAGTCCTGAGGTACTTTCTCAACAAATTCCGTGTAATAGTTTCTTCCGGGTTTAGCGCCGTCACAGCCGGCAACGAGGAAGAAGTGACGTATTGCACCGCTCTTCACCCCGTCAATGACCTTGTCAGCAACACTCATGACCGCATTCCTGGCAAAGCCTGTCATGACAGTCTTTCCCGCAACATTCTCAGCAAAGCCGGGGAGTTCCATGGCCCTTCTGATCGCAGGGGCAAAATCATGATTGCTGATATGTGCCACACCTGGCCAGCCTACGAGCCCGCAGGTGAAGACATTGTCTATGTAGGAGTCATGGGGCTTCTGCAGGCAGTTCGTGGTCATGATAATCGCGCCCGGGAATTTTGCAAATTCCGCGTGCTGGTTCTGCCATGCTGTTCCGTAATGACCGTAGAAGTGCGGATACTTCTTCAGTTCAGGATACCCGTGTGTCGGCAGCATTTCTCCGTGGGTATAAATATTGATGCCTTTGCCTTCTGTCTGTTTGAGAATGTCTGCCAAATCCCTGAGATCGTGGCCCGACACGAGTATGGCCTTGCCTTTCTTTGCTCCGAGGGGTACCTGCGTTGGTACAGGATTGCCGTAGGTGCCGGTATTGCCTGCATCAAGGAGTTCCATGGTCTTCAGGTTGATCTCTCCACACTTCAGAGCAATGCCCACCCAGTCCTCAAGAGACAATTTTGTATTGAGCATGGAGCGAAGCGCATCATGTACATAATCATATACTGCATCGTCCTTTTGACCGAGGATCTGGGCATGATAGGCATATGCTGCAATACCCTTGAGGCCGTATAGCGTTGTCTGCATGAGGGAAACGATATCAGAGCTCACCTCATTAGGCACAAGACTTATCTGCTCTCCCTGTCTGATCATGCTGTCTACTGCTTTTTCAGGCTCAAAGGACGCGTTTTTTTCAGTAAAGTCAATTGTGCCGCCCGCTGCCTTTATTTTCCCTGCAAGCTTTTTCCTCAGTTCAGGCACCCTGCTGACAGATTCTGCAAACCGCCCAGGATCAAAATTTACATTAGTGAGTGTTGAAAAGAGTGCGGAGACAGCAAACTCATCCACCTCTGCGTCCCTTACTCCAAACCTGCGCCCTTCAACGGCATAGAGAGAAAGACCCTGCAACCCATAGACCAAAAGGTCCTGAAGGGCCGAGACATCGGGTTTCTTCCCGCAATTTCCNNTTATAATTATCACCAATAAACCGAGCCGTCCATTTAATTTGTTTAATAGATGTATCAGAAATCATAATCATTGATAAAGAAAAATAGCACGGACCACTTAACCCGTCTTGCAGGGATTCCCCTCTTTGGCAAGCTGCCGGAGACATCACTCAAACTGCTCGATACCATTCTTATTGAGCGTGAGTTTTCGCGGGGTGAGAATATTTTTACTCAGGGGAGCGTCTCTTCCGGTTTTTATATCATACTGAAAGGCAGGGTAAAGGTCTTCAAACTTTCAGCAGATGGAAAAGAGCAGATACTTCATTTCGCGGACATGCATGAGCTCCTTGGTGCTGTGCCTTCCTTTACAGAGGCCCCTTACCCCGCGCACGCTGATGCAATGGAGAAAACAACAACGCTCTTTTTTCCGCAAAAGGACTTTCTTTCCCTTGTGCGTAAAGAGCCGGCTGTGGTCATGAACATGATGGCAAACCTTGCTATGCGCCTTCAGCACTTTACGAGGATGATTGAAGACCTCTCACTCAAGGAAGTACCTGGCAGGCTGGCCGCATATTTCCTCTATCTGTGTGAAAGGAAGGGCTGCAGTGACCTCGTAGAGATAGACATCTCAAAGGGGCAGCTTGCAAGCCTGCTTGGAACAATACCTGAGACCCTTTCCAGGATACTGCGCAGATTGAGTGACCAGGGGATAATTAAAGTCAGCGGCAAAAATATCAGGTTAATTAACAAGAAGGCCCTTCAGGACATTATTGACGGGGAGAAGATAAGTTTTTAGGTGTTAATGCACGACAATTTTTCCCACGAACATGTAATGTCTAATATCCAGACACATCACTTGCCAAGCGCAACCGCTATCTCCTTTGTATGCCACGCAATGCTCTTAATTGCGCCGAGCATATTTACATAAATGGACGAAGCCACAGGCAGGCATTCCCCGGTTATCAGCCTGTTTTCATGCAAGGTAGCGTATTCATCCGCCAGATTTTCTATATTCGCCTGGGATTCCTGTATGTATTTGCTCAGGAATGTGTTCCTGGCAAGGATCATGTCCCCTGTAGGTCTCAGCATTTCCACCAGCCGTTGAAGGAGATATATCGTTTCATTACCTGCCTTGTCCGAAAAAAGGACCTTCTCCCGGATCTTTTTATCTATCAGATCAAAGAGGGTACCCAGGCTCTTCCAGACGCTCGCAAGGTGTTCCGGGACCTCCACATATGGCTTCATGCCCTGATCATCCGAAACCGCTTCCTTCATGATTGCTGATAGTGCAGAGGTTTCTTTCTCGACGGCCTCAAGTTTTGACTTGTATTCCTGCAAAGGGGTTGATGTGTGATACATGAATGCCGTCTGCAGCGCTGATATAAATTCACCTGTATTATTCGTAAGCTCATATAATTCGGTCAGCCTGCTTTTAATGTTTATTTTAGTTGCTGATTTCATGTNNGCAAGCCGGGCCGTCAGATGCTCCTGTCCCGTTACTATCCCTGCAGGTTCATCTCTGCGCTGCAGAGTACGTGACTGGATGCTGACCGTTGCAGTATTACAATTTATACCCTATTTTTCTTAATAACCCTTTTCTTTCCTCTTTATCAGAATCCGATTCCACTCCTTTCGGGGAATCCCCGTCAATCACACCCATGATCCCCCGCCCAAGCGCTGTCTTTGCCACCACCACCTCAACAGGATTCGCGGTTGCGCAATAAATACTGCATACCTCCTGGCAATTCTTTACTGCATTGAGCACATTCACCGGAAAGGCATCCTTCATTATGATGAGAAATACATGCCCTGCCCCAATTTTTTCAAGATTCTTGACACAGGCGTCCACTAACGCAGATGCATTGCCTTCCTTTCTTATCAGGCATGGCCCTGACGCTTCAGTAAATGCAATGCCAAATTTTGCCTGGGGGATATGTGTGGCAAGGATCTCATACAGGTCCTCCGCGGTCTTTATAAAATGAGTCTGGCCCAGGATGATATTGCAACCGTCCGGGATATCGATTGTTACGGTCATAAATTCCATAATACCCTCCTCTTAGGTTTATATCTTTGAGCTTTCAGCTTACTGCCATTACTATGTTATAATCAAATTAAATTTTTGCTTACTTGTCAAGAAGTACATGAATAAACTTATTATCCTCCTTTCACTGATAAGTACCGTCTGTACAGTCTCGTGTGCGGAGGCCGTGGCCCCCGAGATCATGGGGCCTGACATGAAAGTTATTGATAATAATATCATTGTAAATCTCCATATTGACCATGTGACAGAACTTGCAACCCCTATAAAGTCCGGGGTCGAGAAGGAAATCACGTTTACAATAGAACTGTTAAGATCCTGGAGGTTCTGGCCGGATGAATTTATCGTATCAAAAAAGATTTCCCGGATCATCAAGTATGACAATTTAAGGGAACGGTACCGGGCATTATCATACGATGGAGTTACCCGCACCGAGAAATATTTCAGTGATTACAATTCAGTAAAGAACTGGATTTTCACCATACACAACGTGAATCTCGCCAACGTAAAAGAACTTGATTTGAGCAGTTACTATATCAGAGTAGTTGTTGAATCAAAAAGCCTTGAACAACTCCCCTTAATGGGATTTTTAATGCATTTTATTCCCGAGGTGGAAATGAGCCTGGCAAAAGAATCTGCGCCATTCATCATGGGGGAAAACTGATGAGAAATCTTAGAATACTTTTCAGCCTCTTCATTATCAGTTTTCTCGCCATAATCATTACAGGGGTAGTGTTAAATTATCTCGGAATCGAACATGGCCCTCTTCTGATAAAAATAGGCTTCATCTTTACAATTGTCAACATCGTGTTATACCTGCTGCTGCTGATTTTTCATGTGGGACGAAATCTTTTCAGTCTCTACCGAGAGAAGAAACGTAAAGCGATAGGCTCTAAATTCAGGACAAAACTTGTGGTATCTTTTCTCGGCCTCGTGCTTATCCCGTCAGTATTTCTTTTCTTTCTTTCATATCAACTAATCAACAATTCTATCGACACCTGGTTTTCCCTGGAAGTCCAGAAGCCCATATACGAATCAATGGACATAGCAAAGACGCTGTATATGAAAGAGCGCAACAATACCATAAATTACGCGAAGCTCCTTGCTTCAAATAAAGACCTTTGGAAAAACGGCGTTAGGCCCGAAGCCGTCCCTGAGAATTACAAAAGCTATATGATGAAGCAGACCGACGGTTCCCCTCTGGTTGATAACGCCTTTCATGATAATGCCGGTACCGATGTGGTATCTACGGATAAAGGGGACATTATACGCGCTGCTGCACCACTGAAGGAAGGCGTTGCCATTACAGGCGTTGTTGTGGTTGAAACCATCATTCCTCATGATATTGTGGTGAAAATGGAATCTATCCAGAACGCATTTAATGAATATGTGCAAATTCAGTTGCAGCAAAATCCTGTTCGCTTTATTTATTTTTTAATGCTGACCATAGCAGCCTTGATGATTATCTTTCTCACCTTGTGGGTCTCACTCCGAATCGCAAAGGGGATAACGGTCCCGATTCAATCTCTTGCGGAGGCAACCAAGACGGTTGCACACGGCAATCTGGATTTCAGGATCGCCCTTCAAAGGGACGATGAAATAGGCCTGCTCATTAATTCATTCAACACCATGCTTGACGACCTGCAGGACGGCAAGCAGTCTCTGGAAAAAGCCTATAAGGAGTCGGACCGCAGAAGGCTCAGCATGGAATCAATTCTCGAAAGCATAAATACCGGGGTAATTTTTTTCGACCGGACAGGAAGGATTATCACCGCCAACAATGCAGCCTGTTATATGCTGAACATAGAACGCAGTTCCATAGAGGGCCGGAGTTACAAGGAATTGCTGGACAGGCTGAATTCCGAAGATCTCAGCTCAATGGTCAAGTATCTCAGCGAAAAGGGTTTTGGGGCGATAGAAAAAGAAATACATATCTACTTAAATGGCAGACCGATGGATCTGAGAGTGTATTCAACCATTATCAAGGATTCTGCAAACAGGCTTGTAGGTACCCTTGCCGTATTCGATAATCTCACAGAAATCATAATGGCGCAGCGAGCCCTTGCGTGGCAGGAAGTTGCAAAACGGATAGCTCACGAAATTAAAAACCCGCTCACCCCTATACGGTTGTCTGCGGAACGGCTTTTAAAGAAATGGAATGATAAGTCGACGGATTTTGAAGATGTCCTCAACAGGTCGACCAGGACTATCGTGCAGGAAGTCAACAGCCTCAGGTCACTCGTGGATGAATTTTCAAGATTCGGCAAGATGCCGAAAATCAGTCTTGAGCCCACAGACATCAGATCAATGATCGAAGAAGTCGCTGAGCTGTACAGTAATGTAAAGGGGGTTGAGATAATTTCTTCCCTGAACAAGGAAATCCCTGAAATCGAGATTGACAAAAAACAGATAAAAATGGCGTTAATAAATCTTATCGATAATGCCATACAGGCGAAGACAGAAAAGATTTGGCTGAATGCGCTCTATAACCCGTCCATGGACCTTATACGAATAGAAGTGATAGATGACGGGACCGGAATTAACGAAGAAGATAAAGACAAACTGTTCTTCCCCTATTTTTCGACTAAAAAGGAAGGTACCGGGCTCGGACTCGCTATTGTAAACAGCATCATATCAAAGCACAGGGGATACATAAGAGTACAGGACAACAAACCCAAAGGCACCCAGTTTATCATCGAATTGCCGGTGGCGCATAAATAACTATACAGGGGTTAATCCTATGGTCTTGCTGAAGGCCCTTGAATTGTTTCCCTCTCATATTTGACCATAATAATCTCTCCGCATCGGTGATACGCTGCTTCAGATTTCCCGATAACGGTGTGAGACTTTTATTATACGCCGCATATCTGCCGCCAATATTTTCAATCCACCCTGCCCCCCCTTTTCTAAAGGGGGAAGACACAGCGCATATCCTTTTTATAAAAATTCACCCACACTCTCCCACAATAATATTTCAGTGCGTACTATCAACCAAACAATGAATGCGTTCATCTGATCTGCCATATCTGAGCAGCGATATCCTTTTCTCCATGGATTCATGAGACCATGATACCTCACAGCTGAAACTGTCACGGCATAGAATGAAATATTGGAGCGTATGCGAGCCTTACAATATTTCTGTTCATGAGACAGCAACGATTGTATCACAATTTGGAACGATTAAATTGTGTACAAAAAGTATTTTTATGTTTCATTATTGTATTTTTTGCTTGACAATTGTTTTTTGATTGTATAAATTATATATCAAGATATGTTAGAAAAACTTTTCACATCGGGAATCAGGGCTGATATCATGTCCTTGTTGTTTAACAATCCGGAAGAGAAGTTTTATGTGAGAGAGATAGCCCGGCTCATAAACAAGAATCCATCCGGGGTGAAAAGAGAACTGGACAAACTTCAGAATATGGATATTGTTTCTTCTGAAAAAGAGGGCAATCTCAAATATTTCAAAGTCAATGCGCACTCCCCTCTCTTCCCTGAACTGAAAGGCCTCATCGCAAAATCATTGGGAGTTCCGGGTGCCCTTAAGTCCGTATTGAAAACCTCACAGGTAAAATCAGCGTTTATTCACGGCCCGTACGTGGAGAATACAAATCTTCCCTCACTGGACTTATTCGTAGTATCTGATTCAAATCATATAAGAAAGCCGCTGGATGATATTGAAAAGAGATTCGGGAAGGCGATTAATCTTACGTTAATGAGCCTGGTCGATTACAAATCAAAAAAGAAAAGTGTAGACCGGGACCTTAAAAAACTTTTGGCCGCAAAAAAAATATTACTGATGGGAAGACTTTAAATACTCCCTCAAAAGGGAGAAGAAAGGGGGTGAATTGAATGGCCGCCAAGAAGAAAGCCGCTGCAAAGAAGAAAAAGGCTGCTCCGAAGAAGAAAGCTACTGCCAAGAAGAAAACTACTGCAAAAAAGAAAAAGAAATAACGTTATCAGTTGTATGACGCACTTAGCTGTCCCATCAATAAGATGGTGGGACAGCCTTTTTTTTGGGAATAAGGCAGGGTGCTCGAAAATAAAAAGGGAGGAAGCAGCTCTGCTGCCTCCTCCCTTTGCGAAAAAGGTTATTTAATTCTGCCTTATCCTTTTTTAATCTTCCTGAAACGTCTGAATCC
>DKBK01000037.1 GCA_002451135.1 Nitrospiraceae bacterium UBA6902 | reverse complement strand
CAGATGTCCGGATATCCAAGCCAGCGAAGTTCATTTAGCGTTCATTACGAAAGCATTCCTTGCTAATTTACTAAGCTTAGTCTAAAATACACTCTGATTGATTATCAACTTGCATAACTCAGTCACGGTGATTTTAAATCCCGAACGTCATAACGAGATACTGTTTTTGGATACACAACATCAACGTAAGTATTGAAGAAGGATATAAGCAGAGACATCGTTGTATCTCAAAATAACCTGCCATCCATGTCACGGCCTAGAGGTTTGATCATCCCTTTTGATTTTCACTCTTAAGTGTCATTTCTTAAATCTTATGAGTTATAGACCCAAATTCAGTTCCGGAAAATGAAAATTGGAAAGGAAGTAAATTACGAATGAATTCATTTGAAAAATTAGGATTGTCTGAAGAGGCGCTCAAGGTGCTGAAGCGCAAAGGATATGAAGAACCTACGACGATCCAGATCAAGACGATCCCGGTCATCCTTGAAGGGAAAAGAGACATTGTGGGACAGGCGCAGACAGGGACGGGCAAGACCGCCGCTTTTGGGCTGCCTATCATTGAAATGCTGGAGGGAAAATCCAGGACGGTCCAGGCCCTTGTCCTTACCCCGACCAGAGAATTGGCCATTCAGGTAGCGGAAGAAATCAATTCTTTAAAGGGTAATAAAAAACTTAGTATTGTTCCTATATACGGGGGACAGTCCATCGACCAGCAACTCAGGAGCCTGAAAAAAGGGGTAGATATTGTCGTCGGCACTCCGGGCAGGATCATCGACCATCTCGGGNNAGGGAGATAATGCGCATAGCTGAAAAGTACATGGGGGAGTATGATCTGTTTGAAGTGCAGAAGGGGCAATTGACTGTCAGCCTGACGGACCAGATTTATTTTGAAGTATCCCATGCCGACAAGTTTGAGGCCCTCTGCAGAATCATTGATATGGAAGAAGAATTCTACGGGCTTATCTTTTGCAGGACCAAGGCCGATGTCGATGCGGTTGCCAATCACCTGATGGAACGCGGCTATGATGCCGACGGACTGCACGGGGACCTGTCCCAGAGCCAGAGAGAAAAGATACTTAACAAATTCAAGAAACGGATGATCACGGTACTTGTTGCCACTGATGTCGCGGCAAGGGGAATAGATGTGCATGACCTGACGCACGTGATCAATTACGCCCTTCCGCAGGACCCGGAATCGTATGTGCACAGGATAGGCCGCACCGGACGCGCAGGCAAAGAGGGCACAGCCATTACGTTTATCACGCCTGAAGAGTACAGGAAGTTGCAATATATAAAGAAGAGCGCAAAGACGGACATCCGCAAGGCCAGGCTCCCGAAAGTTAAGGATGTGATCAACGCAAAAAAACTCAGGATCAAGGCTGATCTTGCGGACATTGTCGAGTCGCATCTTGAGGAGGAGTACCTTGAAATGTCCAGGGAACTCCTTCAAGGCTATCCGCCCGAACAGATAGTATCGGCACTCCTGCAGTATTCTTTCCAGGAGGAGTTGGATGAGAGCAGCTACACTGAAATCGAAGACGTGATTGTTGACACAAAAGGAACCACACGGCTCTTTGTGGCCCAGGGCAAGAAGGAAGGGCTGACTCCCGTAAAACTGATAAGTTTTATCCAGAACAAATGCGGCATCAAAAAAGAGAAGATAAAACAGATACAGATCCTTGATAAATTCTCTTTTGTAACTCTCCCCTTCAATGAAGCAGAAGTATTACTGTCGCATTTCAGAAAGAGAAAAAAGGGAAACGGCTTGTTTATATCAGAGGCTAAACAGAGAAAGAAGAAGGCTTAGGGGGCTTGAGCTCCTGGCAGTGCGGCGCCAGCGTTGCATTCATCCCGCAAAGCAGGATTTCCGCTGCTCAGGAGTTATCCGACAGGATGGAGTGCCCTTTACCCGGCATGAGGCAACATGTATGTCATATTCCCGGAATATAAAAGTGGGCATTTACATAAAAGACAATACACAAATAACAAAAAAGGACGATGCGGGGATGAATGCTGAGAAGGAAAAAAGAATCTGCCAATTCCCGGGAAACGAGTCTTGCGGCAATTTAGCAATAGAGACTACAGGTCGCAGATATGCAAGGCGCTTTATCCTTTGCATATCTGCGAGAGTTTATGTATGAGAGATCACTTGCCTACTTGGAGGCCGATGCATATTTCTGTCCTGGTTTCATAAGGACAAATCCTTCAGGCCCTTCCTCTTGCTTGATCTGTTTAAAAACTTCACAGGACATGCAAGAGACCGATTTTTGCGCAAAGTCTCCCTGTACTTTTCCTCCGCAAAAGGTGCCTGCAATGGCCCAGCATATACGGCCGCCGTTCTTCCCGCTGTTCACTCCAGTGCTTTCAGTACTATTCGCAGCCGGACAAACACCCATTTCAGCACTCTTGGCGCCCCCGGGCTCCCTACCGCACTTTTTCAATTCCCAACAGTTTTGCTTAGACATATGTACCCTCCTTTTTACAATTTGACCTTATATCCAAATAAGGCAATAGTAAATTAAGCAAATAACCTTAAGCTCATGGTCTATTTAAACGGCAAAAAGGCATGGGAACTTTAATAATTACATTATCGCCCCGATAAGGGAGGTGAGATAGATGTGATTTCGAATGAGCGATAAGGGTGGCAACTTACCCGGGAGATAAGGTGCGCTGGGCCCGTTATTTCATGACCTGGTTCATCTCAAATATGGGCAGGAGGACTGATACTACAATAAATCCGACCACCAGGCCCATTACTAAAATCAGTACCGGTTCCAGGAGGCTTATTGCCCTCTGGAGTTTTCTGTCAAATTCGGATTCGTAGGACTCAGCTGTTTTTTGCAGCACCTCCGGGAGTTTCCCCGTTTGTTCACCAGTGGATATAATCTGCAAAAGGGTCGGGGGGAATCCCTCGAGGCTGGATGAAAGCCTGGCCCCCTGTGAGACCCGATTCTGGGCAGCCATGATTTTATTTTCCAGGACTATATTGCCTGTAGCCCTTGAGGTCAACTGCATTGCTTTCATGATAGGCAGTCCCCCTGACAGGAGAAACCCCATAGTCATGGAAAACCTGAGCATGTAAAGACCTGTTAAAATACCGGTCGGTTCTTTCAGGAGCATGGAATCTATGAATGCCCTGTTTGTCCGCTTGATTTTCCTGAACAAAACAACTGCCCCTGCGGCGAGTGCCAGAAGCAGCCACCAGAAATTTTTTAACGCTGAGCTTATCCAGATCAGTATAATGGTGACAAACGGCAGGCTGACCGAGGTCTCTTCGAAGATTTTTGTTATCTTAGGTATCACAAAGGTAAACAGGAATAGCACAATCGATATACTGACAAAGGCCATAAACGCTGGATATACCAGTGCGGTTGTGATTTTACTCTTGATATTGAGTTCGCTTTCAAGATAATCAGAGAGTTTTAAAAGGACTTCGGTCAATTTGCCGCTGCTTTCTCCTGCGGCGATCATTCCCGTATAAAAATCAGGAAATATCGCGGGATAGGATTCCATAGCCCGGGCGAAGGATGAGCCTCCTGCAAGACGGTCCTTAAGGTCCGTCAATATATTCCTCCACTCACCCTTCTGCTCTGAAGATAACGCGCTTATGGCCTCAATCAGAGGGACCCCTGAAGATAATAGTGTGGAGAGTCTTCTTGTAATATTGGCGAGGGTAAGGGGTGAGAATTTTTTCGAGAAGAAATTTTTACCGGGCGGCAGCGACTCGGTTATCTCTCTTGGGAAAATGCCTTTTAATTTTAATTTGATCGAGGCATCTTTCTGACCGTCTGCCTCTATCACTCCTTCAGAGGACGAGCCGTTCTGGTTATATCCGCGATATTTAAAAACAGGCATAATTTAATTAACATGAAGTAGGCAGAAGGAGGTAAGATGAATCTTCTTTCCGCCTTTATTCTTCATTCCTCATACTTCCACTTCCCTCAGTGTCACACGCATCACTTCTTCTATGGTGGTAATGCCTTTTATGATTTTGTCGGCCGCATTATTATGAAGGGGTTTAAATCCGGAGCGGATTGCCGCTGTTTTAATGGATTGCGCGTCTTTTCTCTCTGAAATCATAGTTCTTATCTCAGGCGTTATCTCGAGCAGTTCGTAGATCCCTGTCCTGCCGAGATATCCCTTGCCGAGACATTTATCGCAGCCTTTTCCGTGATACAGTATAGATGGTGGAGGGTCCATCCTCAGGTACGTCAGTTCCTGCTTTGAGGGTTTATATGACTCCTTGCAAAACGGACAGATGACCCTTACGAGCCTTTGTGCCAATACGCAGACCAGTGATGATGCGACAAGAAATGGTTCTATCCCCATGTCGATAAGCCGTGTCGTCGCACTGGGGGCATCATTGGTATGCAGGGTGCTGAGCACCAGATGTCCTGTAAGTGAAGCATGTACAGCGATTTCCGCGGTTTCGAGGTCCCTTATTTCCCCGACCATCATGATGTCCGGGTCCTGTCTTAATATAGACCTCAGTCCGGTGGCAAAGGTAAGCCCTATCTTCGGGTTTACATGCATCTGCCCTATGCCGCTTAACTGATATTCCACCGGGTCCTCGACAGTGATAATGTTCCGGTCTTCGGTATTGAGCCTGATAAGCGATGCATACAGCGTTGTAGTTTTACCGGAGCCTGTGGGGCCGGTGACAAGTATGATCCCGTTGTGTCGTGAAAGGGCGTTCTTCAGCGAGAGCAGAAGGGAATCCTCGAGCCCCAGTATTTCAAGGCTCAGAACTCCGGAATGTCTGTCCAGAAGTCGCAATACAGCCCTTTCTCCCAAAGCGGTAGGAATGATGGATACTCTTATGTCGATGCTCTTTCCGCCCACAAGCAGCTGTATCCTGCCGTCCTGGGGCAGTCTTTTTTCCGCAATGTCAAGGCCGGCTATAATTTTTATTCTTGATATCAGGGCATCATGTATGATTTTGGGGGGACTCAGTACTTTTTTTAATATACCGTCTACCCTGAACCTGACATCAATGCTTTTTTCGTATGGCTCGATATGAATATCACTCGCCTTCTCTTTTGCCGCTTCCATTAAAAGGGCATTAAGAAGCCGGATGATAGGCGCCTCTTCGGTCAGCTCCAGCAAATCCTTCGGGGATTCAAATTCCGTCGCTACCAGAGAAAGGTCTTCACCTTGAATGACACCCATGGCCTCGTTAACCCGGCTGGTCCTGCTGTAGATACGGTTGATCGCGTCAATAATAAGTTTTTCCTGAGCCTGCACTGGACGGGGTTTAAGATTGAGGGTCCTTGCCAGGTCCCTGAGCGCAAATATCCCGCGGCTGTCGGCAACAGCGCCGAGGAGTTCATTGTTTTCTATTCTCAGAGGAAGAAAGACATTGCCTTTTGCAAAGGCAAGTGATATCTTTTCAATGAGTTCAGTCTCTATCTCGTCATCATTGATGTTGTCTATGGTTTCCATAACACTGCCGGTCATATCTTATGTCTTGTTATGTACAAGAAAAGGCTTCAGGTTATATCTCTCTTTAAGCTCTTTTAACATTAAAATGTCTTTCTTTTTATCCATGGTTCCGGGGATCCGCACCTTGCTGAAACTGCCTTCCTCAATCAGGTATATTTCAGGATAACGGGGCTTTAATTTATTGAACGTCTCGTGTGCGTATTTTACATTGATCCAGGCGCCGACCTGAATAAAGTACCTGCTGCCGGACAAATCTTTTTTTGCACCTGTTTTTTCAGGTGCTGACGCCGTCTTGTTTTCTGCAGGAAAGATGTGTTCACCATTTGCAATGGCTGGAATTATGTTGTCCGCAGGTTGAATTTGCCGTACTTCAGCAGCAGTTCCTGTTTTATTCGTATCGGGTCCAGCACGCTCAGCAGGTGTCTGGGGCTTTCCGTGCTTATTCTGAGGGAGAACAGGTAATGGCTCCGAAGCTATATAACCAGGTTCACTGACTCCATTACCGGGGGTTGTTTTTTTTTTCTCAATATCTGACTGAGACGGCGCTTCTTCGTTATTAGTCAGTCCGGCCGCATGATTAAAATCGGGAGCAGGCGCGGTCCTTTGCGTATCTGTAATCGCAGGGAGAAACGCGATTTCCTCTCGGAGTGCCTCCCCCGTCTTGTTCATAGTGATGTGGGGTTCAGGCTTTGTTTCATCTCCTTCCTCAAGAGGCATCTGCAGTTTGACCCTGTAATTGGGCTCTGCGTAAAGGACTTCAGGGAGGGATGAAAAATCATTTACGGCATCCTCGACAGTCGTATCAGATTTCAATTGTAGCTGGTAATTATTTATACTTTCAAAATATTTAATAATAGATGCGTTCTGCTGCAATAATATTTCCTGTACCCTGTCCTTAGAAACATCTTCTTTGAATTTAACCAGCAGCTCGCCCTGCCTGTATAATTTCTCTTTTGATACAAATTCGTTATGTTTTTCTTCGGTTAACCTGGTCAACTCGGATGTTTCTTTAACGACGTGCGGTGACAGGAATACCAGGAGATTGGTCTTCCTGTTTGAGACACTCTTAAACTTGAAAAGCCATCCGAGAAGAGGGATGTCTCCAAGTATCGGTACCTTAAAAACGCTTTCTTCAGCTTTTTCCTGCATAAGCCCGCCGATGACAACGGTACGCCCGTCTCTGACCAATACCGAAGTTTTCGTGGCACGCTTGGTTGTGGTAGGTCCAACAGTCGTGAGTATTTCATCTGAAGCGCTCTTTACAGAGGATATCTCCTGAAAAATATCGAGTTTTACATAATCCCCTTCGGTTATCTGGGGAGTTATTTTTAGCTTGATACCTACATCTGTTCTCGTGATAGAATTCAGCACGGTAGTGGTCGTTGTTACGTCGCGTTCTCTCTGAGATATGAAAGGCACATTTTCACCGACGAGTATCTCAGCCTCCTGATTGTCAGAGGTGAGGATCTGGGGCGTGGAGAGCACATTTATCGCGTCTTTGAATTCGCTCAGGCTGAAAAGTGCTGCAAACCCGGGAGCCGTCAGGGTCTGCGTGCTGGCAGTTCCACCTGTGCCAATAGAAGTAATCGGGACATCGAAAAAGTTTCCCAGCCCGCCGATTGACATGCCGGAAAGACCGTTAATTATATTCAGCACGGTATCCATGCCTATATTGCCGACTCCTCCTACTACTATCGGTTCACCATTGTGAGTTACTGTGGCCCGCCACTTGGAGCCGAGGTCTTTTAGCTCATCTATTGACGCCTCAACTATCATGGCCTCGACAAATACCTGCTTTCTCTTTTTGTCAAGGGTCTTTATTACCTGCGCGATATTCTGGTAATCGGAATAGGGCGCAACGACCACAAGGGAATTCGTTGACTTATCCGGGGTAACACTTAAAATCGGAGGTGTTTCAGCCGAGCCATTTCTGGCAGCGGCCCTGAGACCGGTTTTATAGGTTGTCTGTAAGTCCCTTATGATTCCCTGTAAAACCGCTGAGAGATCTGTTGCATCCGCATACTCAAGGAAGTAGACATGAATTCCTGCCTCTTCTTCTGCTGCGGCAGGTTTGTCAATCAGCCTGAGCAGGGAAATCATTTTATCGATGTTTATCGCAGAGTCAACGACAAGCAGCATATTGCGGGGACCAAAAGACGATATGTGCCCGTCTCTTGAAATGACGGGACGTAAAAATTGTACGGCCTCTTCAACTTTTATATTTTCTACAGGCACGAGTTTTGTAATGTAGCCCTCATTGATAGGGACCGTTTCATCCGGAGACAGTATACCTTCCTGTTTTGCGAGAGATGAAGGAATTATTTTGTACGTCTTGACGCCTGAAGGGATAATGGTGAACCCCTTCAGGCTCAATACAGAGGTGAAGAGAGTAAAGGACTCATCTATAGACAGCTTAGTCGGGGCTATTATGGTAATTTTCCCCTTGATTCTGTCATCAAACAGGAAGTTGTTGCCCGTAATCTCGCTGATAAACTTGATTATAGCAGGGATCTCAACATCTACGAAATTGACGGCTATCCGTGGACCGGCACGGTCTGATATCCGTGCCTGATTATCTGTGACGGCATAGGACAGACATGAAAAGATCAATATCACAGAGGCGAATGAAAACAATACTATAGACAGTTTAAAAAATTTCATCAATTGCTCCCTGTGATTTTAATTCCGGATGATTTTCGAGCTAATCAATTATCAATTATAGAGGGCAAATTGTCAAATATTAGTGTAATCAGGTTATCTTATCTGGTAGCTCATGGACATATTCTTGCCGCTTCTTATAATGTCAAGATTGACCCTGTTCATCCCCTTTAACGCGGACATGGCCTGAATTGCTACTTCAGGGTTTGAAATTTCAAGACCGTTTACCCGCAGCAGGACATCGCCGTTTTTTATGCCCAAACTGCCGTAGAGTCCATCCGGGATGACTTCACTGATCTTGAATCCGGCCTGCCTGCCGTCTACGAAGTTCGGCAGCAGCCGCGCGTCCGTTAATATCTGCTCTGGATTTGCCAACGATTCCTGGACCCGTCTGCTATCGAGAATATATTCCTGCTCCCCAACCTTTCTGGCAAAGGAGGTTTGCGGGGCTTCTGCAGGGGTGATGTCTGCCCGGTTTTCTGTCCCGGCAACGGGTTCTTCAGAGGGGAATGTAAGTGTAAACGTTTGCGAATCCTGCACTATATCAACCGATGTCATGGTAATTTTGGTTAATACCCCATAATTAAACACTTTTTCTTTATATGCAAAGACCTCCTGCACGTTTGGCTGGGATTTATCTTCAAATATTGCATAACTTACACTCTCCGGACCTGCGACTGTTCCTATAAGGATCAAATTGGATAATGAACCGAGCGACTTCTCTCTGTCCTGCTGCACCTCAATCGGGAGGAGTTTCATGGGCCGGCCAAAAGGATTTTTTTCCAATATTGCGGAATACTGCATGATGTCCTTTTTATTCATATTAATCAAAGCCTTTTCTTGAGAAATCCTGCGAGGGGTCTCCTTTTGTGAGTAGGAAATACTGACAATGTTCCGGGCCAGCAGGAGGGCTGCCAGCAGTATAAAAACGGACAGAAGGTAATTGACCAGACGGAATTTTAATAATGGATTTTCGGACATTTACATTAGATTAAACGATTACTCGTTCACTGTCAATAAGATTGTCCTTAGGCACAAAATTATACTAACGGTACCTCACGACCTGAAAAATTATATCGTTGCTTCCCTGAGCGCTTCTCCGCAGACACATCGTCTTTTATCCGGAATGAGACGGAATGTTTCACTGAGTAAAGACTTAATATCCTCTGTAGTTTCCTTCATAACTTCCATAACTTCTGCGACTGTAAGTTTTCTCTTGCGTATACCCGCGGCATAGTTGGCTACTACAGACAGTCCCGAATAACATATTTCCAGCTCCCTGGCAAGTGAGGCCTCGGGCATTCCCGTCATTCCGACTACATCACCGCCAAGGATCCTGAAGCTCCTGATTTCCGAAGCGGTCTCAAGTCGCGGCCCTTCAACTGCCACATACGTCCCGCCGTTTTTTACAGGAACCCTGACACGTGTTCCGGCTCTCCGAAGTGTCTCCCTGAGTTCAGGGCAATACGGCTCCGTAAAGTCAATATGTACAACACCATGCTTGCCGTCATGAAACGTCGATTTTCTGTCCCTTGTCATGTCCAGGACCTGGTCCAGGATGACTATGTCTCCGGGCTTTAAATCTTTCTTAATGCCTCCTACGGCACTGATGGAGAGAATTCTGTCGACCCCTAATTTCTGGAACCCCCAGATATTGGCCCTGTAATTAATCATATGCGGAGGAATATTATGGTGGCTCCCGTGCCGCGGAAGGAAAACAACGTCGGTCTTTCCAATTTTCCCAAGGAGATAGTGGTCAGAGGGTTTTCCATAGGGGGTGGTTACTGTCTGCCGTTTTTTTAACACAAAGCCCTCAATCTCGTACAAACCGCTTCCGCCGATTACGCCTATTTTTGACATGATATCCTCCTGTTGTGTTTAATAGAACAAAATATCATAATTAATGTAGATTATGTAATCACGTAATATTAATAGAAAGGATTCAAGGGGTCAAGAGGTCAAGGACGGAGCGAATCCCGACGCGGGTCTCGGAATCGAGACATATCGACTTCAGTGAGGGCCGTGTGGACTTGGCATAGACACGATAAAAGATCTGAGGATTGGATTTCTTTAACTAAACCAGTGCCCTCGAATCACCTCTCATATTTGATAAATGAATAGAATTCCAGATGACCTTATTGCCAAAATTATCAGGAAGTCCCTCGTGAACGGAGGTGACTACGCAGATGTCTACATTGAACAGGAACGTCCCCTGTCAATTCAGCTTGAAGATGAAAAGATAGAAAAGCTTTCGTCCGGGATTGATCTCGGCATAGGGGTAAGGGTGATATTCGGCGATAAATCTTATTTTGCGTATAGCAATGATTTTTCAGAGAAGTCTTTATACAGTATTGCCGGGACTGTCAGCAGGGCGGTTAAGGGAGGAGAGGGGAGCGAACGGATTATTGATCTGAGAAAACTTAGGCCGACAGTTGATTTTAAGATAACACATAAACCCGGGGACATTTCAATAAAGGAAAAAATATCACTTATAGAAAGATCTAACAGGGCGGCAAGGGGTGTAAGCCCCAAAATAAAACAGGTATCCATTATGTACAGGGATTCTGTCAAGAACGTATGTATTGCTTCTTCGGACGGGACTATTGCGGAAGACGAACGCATCTATACCCTTGCCGCGATACAGGTAATTGCCGCAGAAGGCGATGTATTGCAGACAGCGTACGAGCCTGTTGGGGGGCTTGCCGGGTTTGAGCTGTTTGAAGAAGAGCCCTTTGAAGAGATTGCCCTGAAGACAGCGCGCAAGGCAGTAGCACTGTTGAGTGCGCCGAAGGCACCGGGCGGGAGGATGCCGGTAATCATTTCAGCTGCGTCAGGGGGTACCATGATTCACGAAGCGATCGGGCATGGATTAGAAGCTGACCTGGTGCATCAGGGTCTCTCAGTATATAAGGGCAAGGTTGGAGAGCAGATAGCCTCTCGATTGGTTACCATTATTGATGATGCGACTCTCCCTAACAGGCGGGGATCGTACAGATTTGATGACGAAGGGGTCAGTTCCCAAAGGACTGTTCTTGTAGAACAAGGAGTTTTAAAGGGGTATATGTATGACAGATTGACTGCCATGAAAGAGGGGGTACCTTCCACAGGAAACGGCAGGCGGCAGTCTTACAAGGACAGACCGATTCCCCGGATGAGCAATACTTTTATTGCATCAGGAGAAGAAGATCCGGAAAAGATCATAAAATCAATTGATAAGGGCTTTTTTGTAAGAAAGATGGGGGGGGGACAGGTCAATACGGTGACAGGTGAGTTTGTGTTCGAGGTCTCGGAGGGACATTTAATTGAAAAAGGACAAATCGGAGAACCCGTGAGAGGGGCTACGCTTATCGGAAACGGGCCGGACGTATTGAAATCTATAGATATGGTCGGAAATGATATTGGATTTGCTATCGGTACATGCGGCAAAGATGCTCAGGGGGTCCCGGTGTCCGATGCCATGCCAACTGTCAGAATTCCCGGGATGGTTGTGGGAGGAGAGGTTTGATCAGTGCAGAATAGAGACACTGTAGAGGCATTTATGATACATATGCCTTTTGAATCACATTGATTTAAAAGGATATTTGCATTGGTATTCAATTTGCTATTATACGAAAGTTATGCGACTTCAAAATACACTAAAAGATGAAATTTTCATAAGCGGCCAGGGCCTTCATTCAGGGAGAAACATCAGCATGCGGCTCAGGCCTGCACCAAGCAATACGGGAGTTGTCTTCATCAGGACGGACAAGGGCAATGTCAGAATAAAAGCCAGTGTAAGCACGGTTTCGGATACAACATTTGCCACGACTCTCACTTCTGAAGGGGTGAGGATTGGAACGGTTGAGCACCTCCTTGCCGCGTTGGCGGGCCTTAATGTAGATAACGTGTATGTTGAGATCAATGGGCCGGAAGTACCGATAATGGATGGCAGTGCATATGCCTTCGTATCGAGAATTATGGAATGCGGTATAGCAAAACAGGAAAAGGCGATATCATATATAAAAATACTGGCCCCCATTGTAGTCATGGAAGGACACAGCCAGATTGCGATCACCCCGTATGAAGGCACCAGAATCACGTATCGTCTTTTTTATACACATCCTGCATTTGGAGAGCAGAAAATGGGGATTGATATATCAACCACGACGTTTTTAAACGAACTGGCGCCTGCCCGGACCTTCGGATTTCTCAGAGATGTTGAGATGCTTAAATCCAGAGGGCTTGCTCAGGGGGGGTCGCTGGATAATGCTATTGTACTGGGCGAAAGCGAAGTCATCAACAGCAATATGCTCAGATTCAAGGACGAATTTGTCAGGCATAAAATCCTTGATGCCATTGGTGATCTTTCATTGATAGGTCTGCCGATTTACGGTCATATTATTGCAAACAAATCAGGACATACGTTGCACATAAAACTGCTCAGGAAAATTCTTTTACTGAGAGATTCATGGAAAATTATCAGTCCATCTGTTGTGACATCAACCGCTTCAGAACTCGCTGCGCAGATATAAGGTACATCAGGCATCTAATCTGATTATTACTGCTACCTCCTCACAACCAGGGAATTTCGGACATTTAAGACAGTCCCCCCATATCTTGTGGGGCAGGTCATTCTTGTCAATGTCCTCGAACCCCAGCTGTTTAAAGTATTCAGGATGATAGGTAAGTGCGAAGACCTTGACGACACCGAGGGATCTGGCTTCATTGAGGCAGTAGTGTATTAATTTTTTCCCAATACCGAGTTTCTGATATTTTTTGGATACCGCCGCAGAACGAATCTCCGCAAGGTCTTCCCATACAATATGGAGAGAACATACTGCAACGACCTTGTTCTTATCAAGGCAGATATAGAAATCACGTATAAGTTCATAAATCTCATTCAGCGAACGGGGCAGCATCCTGTTTCGCTGGGCAAATGAATTGACTAATTCGTGTATGGCCTGAGCATTGTTAAGCGTAGCTTTCTGGTATGTCAGTTGAGGTAGTTTCTTTTTCAATTTTCTGTTTCTGCTCCTTTTTTGTAGAGATCAATCAATGTTCCTTCCAGCAGTCCATAATTACTTACGATGATCTCTCTGAATCCAAAGGTCTCCATAAGTTTAAAAAGTATAAGTGTTCCGGGCACTATTATGTCAAGCCTGGCGAGTTCAAAAGGAACAAATTCCGCTCTTTCCTTTGAGGACAACCCGGAAAGGGTTGTCAAGATATTACGTATGTTCTCCAAGGTTAAAATGTATTTATGTATTTTATCATGGCTGAATTTCCTGAGATTCTGGGAAATGGCTGCCAGTGCAGTAACAGTTCCGGCAGTGCCGATGCATAGCGTT
The DNA here is from genome assembly GCA_002451135.1 of Nitrospiraceae bacterium UBA6902. Classification (GTDB taxonomy): domain Bacteria; phylum Nitrospirota; class Thermodesulfovibrionia; order UBA6902; family UBA6902; genus UBA6902. The sequence goes on along the minus strand of DKBK01000037.1, from coordinate 43,665 downwards.
TCACCCGGAAGATGTCTTTTTAAGGAGGTAATCGCTGAGTGTATCTTTCCGGAAATCTCGGTTTCCATCTGTATGATGTCCCCTGTCAGCGGGGGATCGTTTATCATGTATTTGCCTGCAAGATATACTACCCCGAGATTCAGGCTGCGAACTGCAACAGGTTTTCCGGATTTCATGAATATGAGTTCCGTACTCCCTCCCCCTATATCGAGCATCAGCGCGCTTTTGGGGGGCGTCATATCTATCAGCATACCGGCAGCAGTGAGCTCTGCCTCCTGCCTGCCGCTGATGAGTTTTATGTGAAGACCTGCTGCGTCCCGAGCTTTATTCATGAAATCCCTGCGGTTCGTTGCCTCCCTCAATGCGCTCGTAGCCACAGCCGATATTTTATCAACTTTGTGCCGGGATATAATCCTGCTGAATTGCTTCAGCGTCTTTATGCTCCTTGTGACAGCCTCCTCATGTATACTGCCATTGTGGATGATCCCGTCACCCAGTCTTGTAATGACCCTCTTTGAGCTGATGACTTTAATTGAGTAATTTTTTTTCGCGGAATCAGGATGGACCTCTGCAACCAGGAGCCTGAAGGTATTTGTTCCTATGTCTATAGCTGCCAGTCTCAGATTTATCACGATCAGAGTATAACTGAAAGAGGGATAAATTATTAATATCTGTTAACGCTGGGTCGCAGGGCGCATGACAGAAAGGTGCAGCGTGAAAAACTGCTCTATATGAATATAGTGTGACTTGACCGGGGAATGACCCCTGCCGATTCTGCCCTTGAAATAAGCTCTGATACAGACTTCTCACCCTCATGTCCGATATCGAGGGAAAAGTTGTTCACGTACAGGGCAATATGCTGATTGATGACATCGTCGGACAGTTCCTGGGAATGTTCCTTTATGTAGGTCATAGGCTCTGTCCGATTGCTGAACGCGTATTCAACGCTCTGTCTTATTGTACGGTCGATTTTCATATTCAGGGCATTGCCGAGTGAGCGTCTGGCAATGATGCAGCCGAGGGGAATGGGAAGTCCGGTCTCTTTCTCCCACCATGCTCCGAGGTCCATTAATTGCTTCAGACCGTATGACGGATAGGTGAATCTGCTTTCATGAATTAGCAGCCCTGCATCGACGGTACCGCGAGAGACGGCATCCATAATTTCGTGGAACGGCATCTCGATGATACGAGAGTCAGAGGGCGGGGTATTGTACGATGCCAGTATGAATGCAGGATCAAACAACTGTAAAAGTAAATATGCAGTGGTCAGTCTGCCCGGAATTGCAATCCTCTTGTTACGCAAATCCTCCATTGTATAATCGTCTTTTACCACGACAAGCGGGCCGCATCCCCTGCCAAGCGCCCCTCCTGACCTGAGAAGGGTATACGAATCACGGAGGCGTCCGAATGCAGCATAAGAAGTCTTGGTTACATCGATTTCCGTGTTCAGCGCTTTCCGGTTTAACGTTTCAACGTCCAGCAATACTTCATTGAATGAAAGGTCGTCCGTATCGATCTTCCCGTGCATCATGGCATAAAAAATAAATGTGTCATTAGGGCAGGGGGAGTAGCCGAGGGAAATAGATTTCATCTATTTCCCTCGTTTGTTTTTATAATCCTCAATAGCCTTATGAAGGGCATCAGCACCAAGGTTGGAGCAGTGCATTTTTTGCGGGGGCAGTCCATCAAGCGCTTCGGCCACAGAGGCCTTGGTTATCTTCGACGCCTCTTCCAGGGTCATGCCTTTGGCCATTTCCGTAACCATACTTGAGACCGCGATTGCAGCGCCGCAGCCGAAGGTTTGAAATTTCACATCTGTGATGATATTGTCTTTCACCTTGATAAATATTTTCATTGCGTCGCCGCATACAGGGTTTCCTTCTGCTCCTATACCGTCGGCATCAGCCATTTCTCCCACGTTTCTGGGATTTGTAAAATGGTCCATTACTTTTTCACTGTACATGTCGGGGCCTCCGTTTCTTCCCATCCTTTCGAGTAAGGAGATATTTCTCTCAAACGCGATATGATCTGGGGGAATGTTTCATTAAAATATGTGATATCTTCTGCGCTCGTTTCTTCTCCAAGAGTAAACACGACTGAACCCTGTGCAAGATGCACCGGGACTCCTATCGAAATAAGGACGGGTGATGACTTAAGCGCTTTGGAACTGCAGGCAGAACCGCTTGCCGAGTAAATCCCTTTGGCAGCAAGCATTAAAAGCATTGCTTCCCCTTCTATATATTCGACGACAAAACTCGCGTGAGCCGGCAGCCTTTGTTCCGGATGCCCCGTAAGAATTACCTTGTCTGTTTTCAGGGTATTGCTGATTATTTTGTCTCTCAGCGGTCTTACATGGTCAATACGCTTTTGTAAATCTCTTTTAGTAATCTCGGCGGCCTTGCCCATGCCCACAATCGCAGGGACGTTTTCGGTCCCGGCCCTGCGGCCCCCTTCCTGAATTCCGCCATAAATCAGGGGGACGATCCGCGTGCCTTCTTTTACATACAGGCCAGCGGCTCCTTTTGGGCCGTAAAACTGGTGTGCCGCAAAGGTCATAAGGTCAACATTAAGGGCCTGGACATCAACGTGTATGTTACCAGCAGATGCGACAGAATCAGTGTGCAGCAGGATACCTTTTTCTTTGGCAATTTTAGAGATCTCAGCTATAGGCTGGATTGTTCCGATCTCAGGGCTCGCATGAATAATTGATATTAAGATTGTTTCCCCGGTTATCGCCTTTTGGACCGCTGCCGGGTCAACCAGGCCGTGATTATCTACCGGAAGATAGGTAACGGTAAAGCCCTGCTTTTCAAGAAAGCGCGCGGAGTTCAGGACCGAGTGGTGTTCGATTTTTGAAACGATAATATGTTTCCCCTTTGCCTGCAGGGCATAGGCAATGCCTTTCATGGCGAAGTTGTTGGACTCTGCGCCGCTGGCGGTGAAAATGATTTCCTTTGCTTTGGCGTTTATCAGCGAAGCAGTGGACTCCCTCGCATATTCAATGGCCGCCCTGGCCTTAAACCCGGGCTCGTACAGACTTAACGGGTTGCCGTAATTATCTTTGAAATACGGCATCATCGCATCCAGCACTTCCGGATGGAGAGGGTTTGTCGCCACATGGTCCATATATATTTTTTTCATCACGACTCCTTTACCTTTCTGATAAAAAATTTGTAATGGTCTGTATCTTCATATATACCAAGGAATTCATTGCCGGTCTTGCTGCACCATTCGGGAATATCTTCCAGCGCCCCGTCATAGTCGGTAAGTATTGAAAGCACCTGCCCCACCTTGATTTCCTTTACTTTATCGTCAAGGGTAAGCAGATGCATAGGACACATCATATATATGACGTCTGTTTCCGAGTCTGCTTTCATTGGTTCATTTAAGAAATTGATCCCGCTGTTGTCCACTTGATGGGCCTCCGCCAGTGACATAATGAATTACCTTAATAATCTTGTTTCTTCCTCGAGAAGATCGCTTAAATTAATCGTATCAAGAAAATCTTCTATCTTTTCGCCGAGAGATTTCCACAATAATCTCGTGACACAGCCTTCAACCCGTTTACAGCTCTTGGCTGAGGGATCAAGGCATTGGGCTATCGCCACAGGTCCCTCAAGGGAGTTAAGGATCAGGCCGACACTGATCTCTTCCGGCTTTTTATTAATTATATAACCTCCCCCGGGTCCTTTCTGGCTCGTGATCAATTTAGACTTCCGCAGTTTATTCAGAAGCTGCTCAAGATAGGAGATTGAAACACCCTGCCGGGTGGCAATCTCCTTAATGGTGAGAGGACCTTTTTCATAGTTTTTAGCAAGCTCAAACATGGCCCGTACCCCGTACTGCCCTTTCGTAGAAAGTCTAAGCATAGTTTAAGAGTATAATAGTCTACTAATATTGTCAAGTATTAGTGTGGGAAGCAGGAAAGAAAATGAATGATTACCCGTAGATTTTTCTGATTGTATCGTAGGGGTCCAGCATTTTAATTTCGGGTAACGGACCGGTTTCTGCATATAACATAGTTTTGATGATGTGTGCACATAATACCGCTGCAGTTCCTTCTTTGATCAATACCAGACCGTTTGGAAAAAAGACGGAGTCTCCTTCATGAAGGACTTTCCTTGCCGACACCGTGAACTTTTCAAAGAACACTTCACCATCACAGGTGAGCGGTCGTAACACAATATCAGCACGGGAGAATGCCGTTAACGCAGATTGAATATCGTCCTGCTCTATGAAAATCAGATTGGCATTTATTCCCTTAGAGGCCCTTTCGATCAGGCCCTTTATGTCCGGCATCGATGCACCGGATGAAGATATTACTATTCCGGCATCTTGAGGAAGAGGAGAATCGGCAAGCAGTTCACTGAGAATTTCAAAAAGGAAAGAAGATTGCATAATATTTGTAAAGACGATAACCTTCTTTTTCCCCTTCAACAGCGTTGACAATAAAGAATCTTTTTCCGATAACCTGTCAGGAATATGAATGAAAGACGGAACCAGTTCAAAGTTCGACTTCTTCCTGTACATAGTTGCGACATCAAAGGTGTCCTTGTCAGAGAATATTATCCTGTCGGCCAGAAAAAAAGAGGTGAACAGTGTCTGAGTTCCGCCAAAGGGACTGCGCATCTGTCCCAATATGGAAAAAAACTCGGAATAGACGGTGATGACAGACTTTGCCCGGACAACTTTTGCGACAAAAATGGATAACATCATTTTGAGCAGTCCGACACGAAGGTACCCTTTTGTTGAGAAATGTATCACATCTTTTTTCCAGCCGGAACGTACAAGTGTCAAGAGGTACCCGAGATGACCGTGCGGGTTTGTAAATCTCTGGTCTCGGGCAGGACGTGCAGAGATATTAATGACCGAACACTCGTGACCGTCTTCAACTAATCTATCAAACAATGTAATGTTCTGAAGGGATTCCTCTTCAAAAGGAGGGGCGAAGTTTCCGATTAATAATATTTTCATGTCTGGTCAGGCAATACGTACGCTCAACGTGTCACCGACTTTAATATGATATTTATCAGAAGCGCTTTCCCTGAAGCTGAACAGCTCAAGATGGCCGAAACTGTTTATAACTGCGGTGAGCTTGTTGTTTTCATTTTCAGCGTAATAATGTACAAGGGGCACAGGTTCGTTATTGTACACGACCCTGAATCTATCTTTAGATTCAATATCAGCTAATGTTACGAGGTCATCTCTCTTGATGTTTGATATCGCATTGCCAAAATTATCAATGGAAACAATTTCTCCCGTAATAGTGTTGTCGTTCATCACTGGTTTCGGGACCTGGATTTTCATGTAATCGTCGATTTCCTCTCCCATTTTGTTGGAGTCTACTCCTTTTGAGAGCCACGCGGCTATGGGCGCAAATATGTCCCTGCCGTGAAAAGTGGAACCTCTCATGGGGAGGAAATAGTGCGATGCCGTTATATGATAGACCTTGAAAAAGGTAGATTTGAGATCTTCGAAAATAGGAGAGAAAACCCCGTTATCCGGCCCAATGAAATAGTGGTCTTCCGTCACAACGAGCAGCGGCCTTCTCTTGCTGCCCACGCCCGGGTCCACAACCGCTAAATGGATTGTCGTTGTGGGAAAATATGCATAGCTCATGGCGACTGTCTGAGAGGCCTCGAATACATTGTGGCGCTGAATCTTGTGGGTAATATCAATTATGCTCGCATCGGGATTTATGCCCAGTATAACGCCTTTCATCAATCCGGCAAAAGGGTCTTTCAGACCGAAATCCGTAGTTAACGTAATAATGGGTGTTGCTAACATTGGACCCCTCCTTTTATATCATTAATTGATTTAATGCCTTCTGTCTTCATGAACGCCGTGATTCCGTTAAGCACATCCATCGTGATATCCGGACGAATGAAGTTCCCGGTGCCCACCGCAACGGCGCTAGCGCCCGCAAGTATGAATTCAATCGCGTCTTCAGGCGATACGATGCCCCCCATGCCGATCACAGGGATTCGCACTGCCTGGTAACACTGCCATACCATCCTGACGGCAACGGGCTTCACCGCTGGTCCCGACAGCCCGCCTATGATATTGGCAAGTCTGGGTCTTCTGGTTTTAATATCAATGGCCATTCCTGTAAGGGTATTGATAAGCGATACGGCATCAGCTCCTGCATCCTCTGCCACTCTTGCCATAAGACCTATATCGGTTACATTCGGGGAAAGTTTAACAATCAGCGTCTTCTCTGTTGCCTTACGGACTGCACTGACAACCTTGGATGTTACGTGAGGGTCTGTGCCAAAGATGCTCCAGCCCGCCTGTTTATTGGGACAGGATATGTTCATCTCCAGCGCGTGGACACCGTCAGCCTCGCTTAATTTCTCCGCTGCCCTCACATACTCTGCAATTGAGTCGCCGAAGAAATTGACTATGACGGGGGTCTTCACAGTCCGCAGGAAAGGGAGTTTATTTCTGATGAAATTATTGATGCCTATGTTCTGAAGCCCGATGGCATTGAGCATGCCTGAAGGGGTCTCAACAATGCGCGGCGGCGGATTACCTTCCTTAGGTTTGAGAGACAGGCCTTTTACCACAATAGCCCCGAGTCTGTTCAGGTCGATAAACTCGGCATACTCGTCACCGTAACCGAATGTACCGGAGGCGGTCATCACAGGGTTCTTGAGCTTCAGTTTGCCTATCATGACCGTGAGATTAATTGATTTCTTATCCGCCATGGTCAGTCCTCAGGAAACAGGGGACAGGTTCCAGGTAAAAAAACAATTTAAAGAGCAGGACAGTTGACTCCAAGACCTCTTGAACATTTTTTCTTACCATACAATTTCCTCAATCGGAAACACAGGTCCTTCTTTGCATACTCTCCGATACCCCTTTGTTGTCTTCACGACACAGCCCAGGCATGTGCCAAGCCCGCAGGCCATGTGCTGTTCGAGAGCCATATATCCCTGCAGGCCATGTTTCTCTGCGAGCAGGGAGAGGGCTTTTAACATCGGCTCCGGTCCGCATGCAAATAGCATATTATCTGAAATAGACGAGAGGTGACGGGCAATATGCCTTTTTAAGACATTCACGATATTGCCCTTTTCCCCGGAGGAGCCGTCATCAGTTGCAATGATCGGATCAAGACCGAGTGCGTTTAATTCGTCAATACGCAACAGCTCTTTTTTTGTTCTGGCGCCGTAATACAGTGCGGGGTTTCTTTTCTTCAGCAGTTCGGCAAGCGCAAACATCGGAGCAACACCAAGGCCGCCGGCGACCAGTATGATATGTGCAGAGTTTATTTTCAATGGAAAGCCGTTGCCGAGCGGGCCTAATATCTCCAGAATATCCCCCGGCTTTTTCCTGCTCAGGATGGACGTCCCTTTGCCTGCAACCCTGTACAGTAACTGGAAGTCGCCATTGAGCCAGCGGTGGATGCTTATGGGACGCCTGAGAAGGGGATACAGGTTGTGATCAACGGCGACCATAAAGAAATTGCCGGGTTTGGGTTTTTTTATTTTTTCAAGAGGATGGAGAGTGATGAGATAATGGTTTTTTACAAGCTGGATATTTTCAATTATAGATGCCTTAAAGAGTCTACTCAAAGTTTATCTCTAATACTTCGTATTCAATAGTTCTTGAAGGGGCTTTTACGATAACCGAATCACCCGCCTCCTTGCCTATGAGAGATCGTGCCATGGGAGAATGTATTGATAACTTGCCGGCCTTGATATCCGCCTCCTCAGGGCCGACGAGTTGATATGTCTTTTTTTCGTCGGTATCAACATCCAGGACTTTTACTGTAGCGCCAAAGGCTATCTTGTTTTGAGATATCGCGGAAGGGTCAATTACCTGCGCGCGCGCGATCTTGCTCTGGAGGTCCTGTATGCGGCCTTCTAAAAAGGACTGTCTTTCTTTTGCGGCATGGTATTCGGCATTCTCGGACAGATCGCCATGGGCGCGCGCCTCTGCAATCGCTTTCACATTCTGGGGGCGCTCCACTTTCAGGAGTCTGTCGAGTTCGTCCTTGAGTTTCTGATACCCCTGCGGGGTCATGGGTTGTTTCTGCATGAATTTCCTCCAGAACGCATTTTAACAATCGATGTTGGTGAAAGTAAACCCCGGGAACAGCGTGATCTATCCCCTGACTTTATGATGCTCCTGCAGCGATTTGATATTTAACCGCTTCGTGAGCAGCACTTCAATCGCCTTGATTGCCGCCCGCGCTCCGGAGATGGTGGTCGTGTACGTTACGTTGTACTGAAGGGCGCTTTCCCTTATTGAAAAGGAGTCCTTCTTGGCCTTTGCTCCGGTCACGGTGTTGATGATGAAATCAATCTCCTTGTTCTTGATCAGATCCACGCAATGCGGCCTTCCCTCGGTAACCTTATTGACCGTATCTGCCTTTATCCCGAGCTGATTAAGATAAAACGCTGTGCCTCTTGTTGCGATAATCTTAAAACCGAGCGATACAAGTTTAGAGGCGAGCGAGGTAATCGCCGGTTTGTCTCCGTCCTTTACGCTTATGAAGACCGTGCCCTTAAGCGGCATGGCGTTTTTGGCTGCTGCCTGTGACTTTGCGTACGCCATGCCGAAATCTTCATCAATCCCCATTACCTCTCCGGTCGACTTCATCTCTGGTCCCAGGAGGGTATCAACTCCGATAAAACGGTCAAAGGGGAATACGGCTTCCTTGACGGTGAAATGGGTAATTTCCTTTTCTGATGTCAGCCCCAGCTCTGTCAGGGTCTTTCCGACCATGACCTTGGCGGCCATTTTGGCGAGAGGCACCCCTATGGATTTGCTCACATACGGGATCGTACGCGAGGCGCGGGGGTTTACTTCCAGGATATATACTTCATTGTCTTTAACCGCGAACTGAATATTCATCAGACCGATAACATTCAGTTCTTTTGCAAGGGCCTTTGTCTGTACTTTGATCTTTTCAACTATTTCCGGTGATAACGAGTAGGGAGGCAATGAACATGCTGAGTCACCTGAGTGAATGCCTGCTTCTTCTATGTGCTCCATGATGCCGCCCACAATAACGTTGCTGCCGTCAGAGATCGCGTCCACGTCGACTTCTATTGCGTCCTCAAGATAATCGTCTATGAGCACCGGGTGTTCGGGAGATGCGGTAACTGCCCTTTTCATGTAGTCCATGAGGCTTTTTTCATCATACACTATCTCCATGGCCCGTCCGCCGAGGACATATGAGGGCCTGACCATGACGGGGTAGCCTATCTTTCTGGCAATGTCAACCGCTTCGTCAACAGACATGGCCGTATCGCTTTCCGCCTGGAGGAGATTCAGTTTGTGAAGTATTTCCTTAAACCTTTTTCTGTCTTCTGCCCTGTCGATTGAGTCAGGCGAGGTTCCGAGGATCCTGACCCCTTCTCTTTCAAGCGGCACAGCGAGCTTGAGCGGGGTCTGACCGCCGAACTGGACAATTACACCCACAGGTTTCTCCGTATGAATAATGTTAAGCGTATCTTCCAGGGTCAGCGGTTCAAAATATAATCTGTCCGCCGTGTCGTAGTCAGTACTGACAGTCTCGGGATTGCAGTTAACCATGATCGTCTCGTATCCGAGTTCCCTGAGCGCAAAGACCGCATGCACGCAGCAGTAGTCAAATTCAATCCCCTGCCCGATCCTGTTAGGCCCGCTTCCGAGGATAATAACTTTTTGTCTGTCCGTCGGGTTGGCCTCGCATTCAACTAAAGCAGGTAAGCGGGTAAGCGGGTAAGCGGGTAAGTCTTTTACTTCCGCACTTCCGCGCTTCTGCACTTCCACGCTATAAAAAGGTTTTTCATACGTTGAATACAAATATGGCGTATAGGCTTTGAATTCTGCCGCGCAGGTGTCTACCATTTTATATACGGCCCTGAGTCCGATACGTTTCCTCATGTCCCTGATGGTCTTTTCGTCTGTATCACGTAACTGAGCCAGTCTTTTGTCTGAGAAGCCGTATTCTTTTGCGGCCGTCAACATATCGATGGTAATCGGCTCCTGCCTCCCTGTATGTTTTGATTCGATGGCAGCATCCCTGATGTCCGCTTCCATGTCGATTATCTGCTTCATGTTATAAAGGAACCACGGATCAATTTTTGTAAGGGCATGTAGCTCCTCAATGCTTTCTCCCAGCCTTAAGGCATGAGCCATGTACCAGATACGGTCCCAGGAGGGGACCTTTATCCTGTCCCGGATCTCCGTGATACCGGCCTCAACCGGTTCAAAACCGCAGCTGTCTATCTCAAGGCTCCGTATCACTTTTTGCAGTGACTCTTTGAAGGTCCTTGCGATGGACATTGCCTCGCCGACCGACTTCATCTGAGTGGTCAGGGTAGGGTCGGCCTCGGGAAATTTCTCAAACGCGAACCTCGGGTATTTTACGACAACATAGTCGATTGTGGGCTCAAATGACGCNNCTTCGGGAAACCCTCGGGTTCATTTCTATGACGATCATACTCCCGTTGGCAGGATTCACCGCGAACTGGACATTTGACCCGCCTGTATCAACCCCGATCTCCTGCATTATCGCGATGGAGGCGTCCCGCATTATCTGATATTCCTTGTCGGTCAGGGTCTGCGCAGGCGCTACCGTAATTGAATCACCGGTATGGACCCCCATGGGGTCGAAGTTTTCTATGGAACAGATGATGACGACATTGTCCTTGTTGTCACGCATCACCTCGAGTTCGTATTCTTTCCATCCCAGCACGGACTCTTCTACAAGGACCTGATTGACCGGGCTCAGCTTCAGGGCCTTTTTAAGGCTTTCACTGTATTCATCCACATTATATGCTATGCCGCCTCCTGTGCCGCCCATCGTAAATGAAGGCCTCAGGATAAGAGGAAAACTCAGTTCGTCCGCTACCTTCATCCCTTCCTCAACTGAATTTACATGAGCGCTCCTCGGGGTCTTCAAACCAATCTTTGCCATGGCCTGTTTAAACAGTTCCCTGTCTTCGGCTTTCTTAATGGCAGGAAGCCTGGCGCCTATCAGCTCTACGTGATATTTATCAAGGATACCTCTTTCGGAAAGCTCGACTGCGAGATTCAGGGCAGTCTGTCCGCCCATTGTGGGCAGTAATGCATCAGGGTGTTCTTTTTCAATTATCATTTCAAGCACTTCATAGGTAAGCGGTTCGATATATGTGACATCAGCGGTCTCCGGGTCGGTCATGATGGTTGCGGGATTGGAATTGACAAGAATCACCTTGTATCCTTCCTCGCGCAGGGCCTTGCAGGCCTGCGTGCCCGAGTAGTCAAATTCACAGGCCTGACCGATAATAATAGGTCCGGAACCAATCAGCAAGATGCTCTTAATGTCCGTTCTTTTAGGCATTCGTTCTTCCCTGAGGCACAAAGGCACATAGGAGCAAAGGCACAGAGTGGGGGAAACAAGGAACATGTCCCGTACATCTTTTAACTTTCTGCCTATATGCCTTTGTCACTTTGTGCCTCTTTATTGATTTTGTTTTGCATATTTAAAAAATTCCTGATCTCCGCTACCGGGACATCAGGTTCCCCGTCAATCTTCCCCCCGTTTAGTCTGGCCGCATAGATCATTCTTTCCGTGCCGTCAGTCAATAATAATGAGAGGGTAATAAATTCTTCAGCCTCTCCCAGTCCCGGCACCGCGCTTCCATGCTGTGCTGATATTTTCTGTACAAAATGTATCCCGTCAATATTTTCAGGGATAAACTGTCTGCTTCCGAGCTCAACCGACTTAACATTTGCAAAGGGGATCTTTTCGCTCTTTTTTGTAAAAAGTCCGGACTGTATCATATGCACTGTTTTGTCCTTCCTGTCAAATACAACCTGCAGTTCTCTTTCCTTAAATATATATTTATTGGCACCGATAAAGGACGCGGCAAATATAAGAATGAGAATGCTATAACGGAGAACCGGCGGTCTGCCGCCTGTCAGCATATATGCAGCCAGTGCTGCCGCAGAGGCGAACAACATAGAGGAAAATTCTTTCGTGTATACACCGGCATGCAGCACGCTTCTCTTTTCCGCTTTAAAGGAGGATGTTTTAAACACAAGTGTACTGCCTTCAATCTTAAGTTGATAATTGCTGGTTACCATGCGTCTATCATTCCCCTGAAGCGTTTAAAAATATATCCTGAATCATTCGGCCCGGGCCCTGCCTCGGGATGATGCTGGAAGGACATTACCGGTAACTCTTTATGACGCATTCCTTCTTCTGTCCCGTCATACAGATTTTTATGGGTCAGCTCAACCTGTCCTCCAAGACTGTTGATGTCGACACAGTAATTGTGGTTCTGGGAGGTGATCTCTACCTTGCGCGTTGCAAGGTCCATGACCGGGTGGTTTCCCCCGTGATGCCCGAATTTCAGTTTGTAAGTCCTGCCTCCGAGGGCCAATCCTAAAATCTGATGACCAAGACATATCCCAAGTACCGGTTTCTTGCCGAGGAGTTTTTTTACTGCTTTAATGGCGTAGGTAACTGTCTGCGGGTCTCCCGGCCCGTTGCTCAATACTATGCCGTCAGGATCCATATCAAGCGCCTCCTCCGGAGGTGTCTGGGCAGGCACAACAGTAACATCGAATCCTGAACTGACAAGATGACGCAGGATGTTCATCTTGACCCCAAAGTCGTAGACAATGACCGAGAGTTGAGGAGCGGGGGTTGAGCGTGTAGCTGTATCCTTATTCTCCACGTTTAATTCTGTCCCCTGTCCCCTGTCCTCTGTTCCCTTTATTCCTGACTCTAATTTCCACAGGGGTTCTGTCCATGTATAGGGTTCTTTTGCTGTTACTTCTTTCACCAGGTCCAGGGAGGATATGCCCGGATGGTTTCTTACCTTCTCAATCAGGCTCTCCGGATTTATGTCTGTTGTTGAAATTATCCCCATCTGTACGCCGTGGTCCCTTAAATGCCTGGTCAGCGCCCTTGTATCGATACCATTAATTGCAACTTTATTGTTTTGTTTAAGGTAGTGCCCCAGGCTTTTTTGAGAACGCCAGTTGCTCGGAAAGTCAAAAAATTCCCTGGCGATGAAGCCTTCGACATTCGGGATCTTTGATTCAATATCCTCCGGATTCACTCCATAGTTTCCTATCTGGGAATATGTCATTGCCACTATCTGCCCCCTGTAGGACGGGTCAGTCAATATTTCCTGATAGCCGGTCATGGACGTGTTAAAAACAACTTCTCCAATGGCCTCCAGGTCAGCTCCGAAACTCCATCCTTCAAAGACGGTACCGTCCGAAAGTACTAAAAGCGCTTTTGTTTTGTTCGCATTCATGGTGTTAATGACATCCTGTTTTTATGAGATAGTAAGGTCCAAGAATCAGTGAAAAATCCATGCAGCTCACGGACTGCAAATCATGATGAATCCTTTAATTCCATTCGAAAACTTTACCCATTGATATAGTTTTTTCCACGGTTCCCTTAAGGGTCCATTTATTAAATGGAGAATTTTTCCCCTTTGATAGAAACGTGGACGAATCGACCCTGAATTCCTTATCCATATTGATTATCGCTATGTCTGCATCAGAATCTTCGGTTAAGACCCCTTTCCTGATTCCCATTATATGAGAAGGAGTTAATGCCATCTTTGTAATGAGTTGTCTTATGTCAAGCACCCCCTGATACACGAGCTGTAATCCCAAGGCAAAGGCTGTTTCAAGGCCGGAGATTCCAAAGGCGGCTGAATCAAATTCCTTGTTTTTATCATCTACATGATGCGGGGCATGGTCTGTTGCGATCACGTCAATTGTACCATCTTTAAGTCCCACTTTAATAGCCTCCACATCACTGGCCGTCCTGATGGGCGGATTTACCTTGAGGTTCGTGTCATAACTGATAATCGTGTCGTCAGTCAGAGAAAAATAATGGGGACATGTCTCGGCGGTCACATGTATACCGCGTGATTTCGCGTCCCGGATAAGTTTTACCGAACCTTCTGTCGATACATGGGCGATATGAAGCCGTCCGCCTGTGAGCTCGCAAAGGGACAGGTCCCTCGCCACCATAACTTCCTCAGCGGCTTTAGGGATGCCCCGCAACCCTACAATGGTTGAGACAAAGCCTTCATTCATGACCCCGCCCTCAGACAATTTAAGGTCTTCACAGTGGGATATGATAGGAACGTTAAATATCTTTGAATATTCGAGTGCCCGTCTCATGATAAGACTGTTTGTTACCGGGTGCCCGTCATCGGAGAATGCGATGCAGCCTGCCTTGAGAAGCGCCTCGAGTTCGGTGAGCTCTTCGCTCTTCTGTCCTGTGGTAATCGCCCCGATGGGATAGACGGTACAGGAGCCTTCTTTTATGGACTTTTCGCGGATGAATTCTGTTACGGATATTGTATCGTTGACGGGCTTTGTATTGGGCATGCAGCAGACCGTAGTAAAGCCGCCTTTTACCGCGGCCAGGGTGCCTGTCTTAATGGTCTCTTTGTACTCGAAACCGGGTTCCCTGAGATGGGTATGCATATCAACAAGCCCTGGTATGACGATACAGTCTGAGGCATCAATAATTTTATCCGCGGAGGGGCCTTTGCCTTTAGGATACAGCCCAAGTATTTTGCGTCCTTTTATCAAAAGGTCATGATAGCCGTCTCTCTGTTGCGAAGGGTCAATCACACGGCCGTTTTTTATCAGGATATTCATTTTCTTACTCCTGCAAGAAGATATAAGACCGCCATTCTTACCGCAAGGCCATTGGTCACCTGTTCGAGTATTACCGACTGGGGCCCGTCAGCNNTTTGAGTCTTTCAGAGGTGAGACCGTAAAGCTTGAAATATTCCTCGAGAGACGGAAGGAACCCTTTGCTCTGACGCTCAAGCTGAAGTCTGAGGGTCATAATAACGTCGGCTTTTTTTATCCCGTCATCAATGGAATGAAACACCTCCACTCCGAGCCTTTCTATCTCGGCAGGCATCAGTGTCGGGGGACAGATTAATCTCACCCTGGCCCCGAGTTTTGTCAAAGCGTATATGTTTGATTTTGCTACTCTGCTGTGGGCAATATCCCCGATTATCGCCACGGTCAGGTCTTTAATGTCCTTTTTGTGGGACTGTATGGTAAACAGGTCGAGCAGTGCCTGGGTTGGATGCTCGTTAGCGCCGTCACCGGCATTTATAACGGACATATCCAGAATATTGCTCAGGAAGTGGGGAACACCTGCTGAAGGGTGTCTCATTACGACAAAGTCAGCCCCCAGTGCCTGGATCGTCAGGGCGGTGTCCTTTATAGTTTCACCCTTCAGCACGCTGCTGGTTGATACCGAGAAATTCACGAAGTCAGCGCTCAGCCTCTTCGCGGCAAGGGCAAAGGACGTCTTGGTCCTGGTTGACGGCTCGAAAAAAAGGCTTACGACGGTCTTGCCCCGGAGGGGAGGGACCTTTTTTATGTCCCTGTGAAGGACATCCCGGAAACCGGATGCGGTATCAAGGATATGATAAATTTCTTCAGACGTCAGGTCCTTTATTCCAAGAAGGTGTTTTGATTTAATCATGCTGACAACCTGCTATTCGTGCTTAGCCTTACGATTTCAGCCACATTACTGTTCACTTATTAATACCACCTTGTCCTTATTGTTCTCTTTTTCAAGATTCACCTGAACCAGGTCATTAAAAGACGTAGGAATATTTTTCCCCGCGTAATCGGCACGTATCGGCAGTTCTCTATGGCCCCTGTCTATCAGCACGGCAAGCTGAATATAGGCAGGCCTGCCGAAGTCTATAAGGGCATCCATGGCAGCCCTTATGCTTCTGCCCGTAAAGAGCACATCATCTACGAGAATTACAGTCTTGTCATCAATGCTGCATGGGATTTCAGTACGCTTGACTACCGGCTGCTCTTCTTTTGTATTAAGGTCATCTCTATATAATGTGATGTCAAGCTTGCCGACCTGGATGTTTCCGCCTTCGATGGACTCGATCTGAGAAGCAAGTCTCTCAGCAAGGATTACCCCTCCCTTTTGAATGCCGACAAGGCAGAGGTTTGACATACCCTTGTTTTTTTCAATGATTTCATGGGCCATTCTTCTTATGGCCCTGTTGATGTCGTTACTGTCCAGTATTTCTATAGACATAAAAAAGCCTTTCTCTGAAAATTTCTGTTGAGAGGAAAAGGAAACCGGGGTGGATGCAGATCTGAAGTTCTATTAAAGATGAGTGATACAATCAGTTTTTCCTTTCCAGCCTCTCAGGACCAGTTTAAAGGTTCATGCTACGACAAATATTAATATAATGAAAACGGTATTGTCAATAGAACGGGAACACAGGGAAATAAATTCCCGGAAAAATAAAAAGTTGATTTTTAGGCAAGAAACGTTTTGCTTTATTGATAGGATGTATATTATATTCTTAATGAACATATAACTATAATTGAGGACTGACATTGGCTATTCTTTCGAAAGATGAACTGATTAACAAGGCGGGGGATCTCAAGGTACTTCCTTTTGTTGCGAGAAAGGCGCTTGAGATACTAAACGATGAGAACTGTTCCATCGAGGATTTGAGCACGGTGATTGAAAAAGACCAGACCATCGCTGCAAGAATTCTTAAGATATCCAACAGCGCCCTGTACGGGCTGAGACAGGAAGTGACAAGCCTTCAGCATGCCTTATTAATACTGGGATTCAAGACACTGAGAAGCATCGTCCTCACTGCGACCACAAGATCTCTGTATAAGAAATTCGGGATGACGGAAAAAATCATATGGGACCATTCAGTAGGCGCAGCCATTGCGGCCAAGCTTATATCAAGGGGGCTTGGAAGTGATGTAGCGGACATCGCATTCGTTGGTGGACTCATGCACGATCTGGGCAAGGTCATTATGAATAACGAGACACCTGAGGTGTATTCCGAGGTCATGATGAAGATGTACAATGAAGGGATGGATTCAGTAACTGCTGAAAAAGATATCTACGGATATGATCATACCGATGTGGGCGCCGGGGTGACCGGGAAGTGGAAATTTGCTGCCCCGCTCGTGCTGGTGCTGAAGGATCACCATTTAAATAATTGCAGGCTTGAAGATATAAATGATTCGCTCGCTGCGAAAAGTATTGCCTGCGTCCACCTCTCTGACCATATATGTAAATTTCTCGGCATAGGATACAGGGAAGCTGATGAATCGATTATTGTGCATGAGTTGCAGTCCGCAGTTTATCTTAATTTGGGAAAAGATCACTTAGATAACCTGCTGAATGAAATCAGTGAAACCTACAACGCTGAGAAATCGGTCTTTGCGTAAGCACGCTTTTCTTGTTGTCATTACAAACCCGTATTTGTCCTCATTCTCATCAGTAATTCTATAACCTCCGGTATTCCCGTCCAGTAATCAATATCGTATCTGATATTTTCTCCACCATTATTGCCGGAGTATTATCAAATCATTCTCAAACGGCATTATGGAACAGCAATGAAAAATTAAACGGCTAAAGTAAATCAGGAACTTGTCGTAATAGAAAATACCAGACGTGGGCTTCGGCCTGATGAATATAAAAACAGCGATAAAAAAATAAAAGGCTAAAGTAAATCAGAAAATTGTCGTAATAGAACATACCAGACACAGGCTTCGGCTTGATAAATAGTGAGAGTCAGTAAAGACGTAGGGAGAATAAAATGACATTATGGAAAAACATATGCCTTCTATGCATCTTCATGATTGCTGCATTATATGGCTGTGAAACACTAAAGTCAACAAAGTCATTCATGCCCATTGAAGAGTATGAAAAGATGCTGGTCGGACGGCTTGACGCAAATTATGTGGGAACGAACCGGTGTCTTTCAGCATGTCACTCCCATGACAAGATAAGACGTGATTTTGAGGCGAGCACTATGGGCGCGCAGATGTCTGGCGAATCACACATGCCGCTGGTCAACTGTGAATCATGCCATGGTCCGGGAAGTCTTGCCGTTGATGGCGTGACTCCTGAACTGGTGGCTAAAGACGCTCAGGAATCAATGGAGACGGCATGTAAATATGATACCTTGATCGATCTGAAAAACCTCCCGTCTCAGGCGAAATCACTGATGTGCCTCAGGTGCCACTCTGAAAACGCGACCTTTAATCTTCACAACTGGAATGCGGGTGCGCATGCGCTGAGCGATGTTTCATGCTTTGACTGTCACAACGTGCATGCGGGACCGAGTCTGATAACACAGCCGAAAGAGACGAGAGACATGTGTCTGAAATGCCATCAAGAGCAGGCTGCGGAATTTTCGCTTCCCAGTCGCCATCCCGTTATGGAGAAAAAGATCTTCTGTACGGACTGTCATGATCCGCATGGCACAGCAGGCGAGGGTTTATTAAGAGAAGACACACTGAAGGAAATGTGTACCCGCTGTCACGGGGAAAAAGAAGGTCCTTTTGCCTTTGAGCATGCTGACATAAATGATAACTGCGCGGCATGCCACAGCCCTCATGGCTCGGTCAATAACAATCTTCTGATAGTCAGGGAGCCTTTCCTCTGCCTTCAGTGTCATCAGGGTCATACCACGACAGCAGATGCAACGACCAGGGTATCAAAAGGCGCATATTACACGCGCTGTACTGACTGCCATTCCCAGATACACGGCTCTGACCTGCCGTCAGCAAGCGGAAAGGGCATGTTCATCAATTAGGCATGAGGGGATATATGAAGAAGACAATATTTTTTATGATCTTATCATTGTTCATTATAAATAAAGGGTACGCCACCCAGGAGGAGGACGACTTGAAGCTCCTCGAGGAATTAGGCATTGCGGTGGAAGAGCAGGCCGCGTATACATACCCTGATATCAAGCCGGAGGGGAATCTCTTTCTCGGCTACAGATTCATTGACGCAGGAGGTTCGGAAAAGGCCTTCGAATATGAATATCTTGAGGATTTCCCTGTGCTCGGAGGAGATTACAGGATGTTTGTGTATCCTCACAGGCTGCATTTTGATCTGGACCTGAAGAACCTTAAAGACTACCATAGTGATCTCTCCTATGCGTATGGGGATTTTTTCCTTTCACGATGGGTCGACAATACGATTTTTCATAATCTGGATAATGTCGAACTTGTCAACCTGGACCCCTCGTCATCAACTTACCGGATTGAGAGGAAGGACGAGGATAAGAACTACGGTGTGCGAACCGGCATGCACAGTTTGTTGCTGAGACTGAAAGCCCCTGAGTTCCCTGCCCACGCTTTTTTCAGGGCATTACACGTAGAAAAAGCCGGAGATTACCAGCAGAGGAGCCTATTGGGTTCAGGATATTACAATGACATTAATCGCGTCACGCAGGAGCGCAAAATTAAATGGATGACAGGTACGTATGAGGTGGGTGCGAACAGTCATCTCGGTCATGCTGAGGTTGAGTTTTCACATATTGAAAAAAGGTTTGATGCAAAGGGCGATGACGTGATATTTGACTCGTACAATCCGAGTCTCTACCATCCGACGGGAGGCACATTCCCGCATAATCAGCTCCCTGAGCTTAAGGGCTCTGCCAATGTAATAAAGGTACATTCCAATTATAATGAAGGAGTTGTCGCGTCAGCAACCTTTTCGCTAAAGGAAAAAGAGAATAATACAAGCGGGGCAAAGGCTGATATATTTCATGCAGCCGGGTCCGTTCAATGGACGCCCTTGACCAGGCTCGCTTTCTTTATGAGGTATTTCCATACTGATATTGAAGCCGAGAATCCAGGGACCGCGTCGATAGCCGATATAAACGGTGTGGTGACTACCTACCCCGGTACAGTGAGGCCTTCTGTTTCAAAGACGACCGATGCGGTATCTATTANNGTCCTGCGGGTAATTAAGGGAGTGGATCTCAGAGCGGAATACATCCACAGATGGGTAGACAATCCGTCATATAGCACAGAGCCGGACTCTTCGGACAAAGGAGCAGCGTCGATTTCCCTGATGCCGGCCCCCGGAATCAACCTGTTTGTGAATTACAGCATAACAAGTGATAAAAGGGCGAACCTGGATTTTTCAGAGACACAGGATGCCAGGGACAGGAACACAAGGACCGATAACCTGATGGGAAACGGGGTATTCCGGCTGACGGACAACCTTTCAATGACCGCGAGCTATGCCTACATGCGTTACAGGGTCAGGCAGGATATCGCGTATGGTGATGTTCCCGTAATAGATACGAATGTTCAATATAAAGACACGGCTCATGTGTATTCGGCAGGACTTGATTACACGCCGATTGAAACATTAGATATACTCGCGCTTGTCTCACATGTGAGAAGCTCCGGTGACTTCTATCCCGGGAGCGCGGATCTTTTGAGCCCTGTTTCGATATCATCGTTCAGCAAGCAGAAAATCAGGGAGACCGTCTACAGCCTGTCCGGCGATTCTGAATGTTTCAACAGACTTTCATGCGGTATGGAATTCAGATACAGTGAAACTAAGGACGTCATTAATAATGATAATGACAGTAATCAGGACGGACATGCATATATCGTTATGCTGAAATTAAAGAAGAACTTTGAATGAGGCCAGGTTGAAAAGAAATATTTTCATTATTACAGGTGCACTGATCCTGATGGTTTTTACTCAGTCTGCGTTTGCGAAGACCGTAGGCGTGATCATGACGGCGGACATAGCGTATTACGAGGACATACATAAAGCCTTCACTGATGACATGGGAAAAGATGTCGAGATAGTGCTCCAGAAACCGGCTGCTGACCCTATGTCGTGGACCAATGCCGTACGTAAGCTTACCGGCATAGGCGTGAGTGTGATCGTATGTTACGGTGCCCCCGCAACGCTGACAGCCATGAAGGAGACGTCTGATATACCGATTATCTTCGCCGGCGTCTATGATCCTGAGTCCATGAATATTACAGGAAAAAACGCAACGGGCATCAGTTCGACGGTCCCGATAGATAAAATTATAAAGCTGCTGAGCGAAATAAAAAACATATCAAAGCTCGGTGTTCTTTTCAGCAAGTCCGAGAAGGACACCATCATCGAGATACGGGATCTTAAAAAGAGCGAGGGATCTATCGGCTTCCAGTCTGTTTTGATAAGCGTATCCGAACATGTAAATAAAAATGAGATTAAGGGTACAGATGCGCTTCTTGTGACAACATGCGGCGTGTGTATGTCAGGCGTAAAGGACATTGTCGAAGCTGCGCGCAGGGACAAGATCCCGACCGCCGCGGTGATAGGAGGCGGAGAGGACGCAGGCATAGTTTTAACACTCATGGCGGACCCGAAAGAGCAGGGTTCGACAGCGGCTAAAATGGTAAAGCAGGTGCTTGAGGGCTCAAAGCCGGCAGAGTTAAAACTTAAACAGCCGAACAGCATAAAAACCATTGTCAATCTGAAAGAGGCAAAAGCGCTGGGTCTTGATGTTCCGGCCGGAGTATCAGGTTCAGCGGATAAGGTAATACAGTAGATGAAAAAATGCGGTGTGAGAGAGATCATTAAACGGATAGTTAACCGTATGAATAAAAATAGATTCGGCATTATAGAGGCAAGGGAGACAAGATTATGAGAAAGTCCGGAATCTTAGGATCAATTATATTTTTTATCGTTACGTCGGTATTTCTTGGCTGCGGGGGGAGCACCGGAGGAAGCAACGGAGGCGGATCAGACGGCACAGCACACCGCAGTATTACAGAATGCTACGGCTGTCACGCTGATGGTTTAATCGCAAAGTATGCTGATGAGGATATTTTTTCAGAGTGGCGTGACAGTTCTCACGGAAACTACGAAGGAACTAATGATACCGGTACTCCGTCTTATGATGAGTTAACGAGCTCCAGCTGTAATTCATGTCATGACGACAGGGGGGACGGAGAACTTCTTGAAAATTACTATGCCACTACCGGCATAAGCTTTTTGGGTACAGTGAACAGACCCCTTGTGGGATGTGAAAGCTGTCACGGCTCAGGAGAGACGCATAATGGGATCGGTTTGATGCAATATCCAGATCCGGATGCGAGCATTTGCGGCAATTGTCACAAAGAGGACAGTTACCACGCGGCGGGGAATCCGGAAGGCGATGGCATTTATGAAAAATACCAGGCTTCACCGCACGCAAGCTCTATAAATTCTCACAATTATGCCACAGGCAGTACAACGGACGTAAAAGCCAAATGTTCAAAGTGCCATACTGACGAAGGGGCAAAACTCTATAAGGACGTTACGGGGGGATATGCTGCACTCTCAGCCGCGTTACCCAACTCATTACCGTCTGTTGTGAATGCAAGTGTTGTCCAGTGCAGGACGTGTCACAATGCTCATGACGCTGGCAAACTTTTAAAACCAGCAGGGATAGGCACGTCATCCCAATACGAGACATGCACCAACTGTCATCAAACATCAGATGCCTATCACGGCGAGAACTCGTCTCACTCATGGTCAGGTAATGCGGTAGGGTCAGGAACCTTAGATACGTCGCAGATCATGTACGATACGCATTTTGATGATGATACTACCACGGATATAGAAGGCTACAATATCGATAAGGCAGGCGATAGGTCCTGCAGCGGCTGCCATAATCCGCATAGTGCAAATACCACAATAAATCAAGAATGGGCAAACTCGTCTCACGGCGGTTACATACTGCAGACGACAGATCCCGTGACAGGTCGTTCCAGTGTTACCGAGGCAGAAGGTCCTGCCTGGGTGCATTATGATTTCAAGGCCCATCCTTCACGGGATGCATGTCAGAGATGTCATACTGCAACAGGATTCAAGAACCTTGTGACCGACCCTTCAACATATGATCCGGCAGACAATGATTTCTCCTCCATGACAGGTGAACAGAGGCAGATGCTCTACTGCTGGGCATGCCACGCGGACAATACGGGCGGTCTGAGGGAGCCCGGTGCCTTTGCCAATGTTGCTCCATATTCAGCCCCTGCCGACCGCATAAATGCGGTACCGGATATCAACGGTTCTAACTTGTGCATGAGCTGTCATTCCGGAAGACTGAACGGTCAGTTCATTAAAGACTACGGGACGATTAGCGGAAAGAATTTTGGCACGTTCAATTCACACTATCTTGCTGATGGCGGCATTCTATTCAGAACACTCGGCTATGAATTTTCTTCGCTGGATTATAGCGATGTGATAGGCTTTTCTCATGGCAATATCGGAACCACAAACGGGACGGACGGCAATAACGGCCCATGTGTTGGCTGTCACATGCTCACTGATGATGACCATCCGAACCACACGTGGGAGGCGCTTGAGAAAGACGGTTCAGGGCAGGTAACAGATGTAACCACATATAACAAAGTATGTGCAAGATGCCACAGCAGTAAAGCCACCCTGATATCAACACTGAACACGCGAAATGAGCAGTATCATGCAGCGCTTGATGCACTCGAAGCACAGCTTCAGAGCAAAGGGATCTATTTCTGTGAAAGCCACCCGTATTTCAAAACTGCGGCTTCATGCGGCGGCGCAAACTATGATACATGGCCCAATAAGGACATGCTGGGGGCAGCATTTAATTATAATCTCTTAAAGCATATACCTAATGCGTATGTCCATAATCGTGAATACACGAGAAAACTCATATATGACAGTATTGATTTCCTTGACAACAGTGCGCTTGATGAATCCGTTGAGGCGACCCTCGGGTCGGGCGACGCATACGACTATCTTTATGGTACAAGATAAAGAACGATTTAATGTAATAGAAATAATTAGTTACAGAGGTGTCAAATGAATAAGAAAAGTTCGATAAGCAGGAAATTTCTCATACCGGTACTGGCGATGTCCGCGGTATTGTTTTGCGCCCTCGGCATATTTATGGTCATGAAAAACAAGGGTGCAATAATGACAATGATGGAATCAAGAGGCCAGTCCGTGGCCGGATTTGTAGCCAATGTGACGGCGGACTACTTTGCTATCTTTGACTTCAGCGATTATGAAAAGTTCGTAAAGGCGCTTCAGAGTGATCCCGAAGTAGAGTTCGCTGTTTTCTACAATAGTAAAATGGAACCGCTGACCAATACCGAACACATGCCGAAGGATACCTCTTCTTTTATGGTATATGAACGTGAGATCAAAGACGAGGGCGGGAGCGTCCTCGGACATGTCAAGATAGGTTATAAAAAAGAACGTCTGAACAGTAACATCAAGAGCAACATAATCATGATTGTCACCGCGATAGTTATCATGCTGGCGCTTTTTACTACAGGTATCATACTGCTTGTCCGTAAGGTAATCATCAAAAGGGTGAGGGCCACTGTGGATATGTTCAAAGACATCGCGCAGGGGGACGGGGACTTGACAAAGCGCCTCCATATAGACAGTAATGACGAGTTGGGCGAGATGGGTAGCTGGTTCAATACTTTTATGGATAACCTGAGGGAAATAGTAGCCACCGTTCAGGTCAACTCCGAAAGGGTCTCGGTAGCAAGTACCGAACTTTCCGCGACTGCGGAGGCCTTAAGCAGAGGCTCGAACGAGCAGAAGTCGCAGACCGAAGAGGTCGCTTCGGCAATGGCCGAAATGTCCCAGAGCATAACAGGTGTTGTTAATAATGCGAATGAGACCTCGGAGGCCTCAAGAGAGGCGTCGGCCATCGCAGGCAAGGGGAAAGAAGTTGTGGAGAGGACAGTGACTGGGATGGAGAAGATAGCTGTCACCGTGAAGGAAACTTCCGAAATCATCGAAAAACTTGGTAAAAGCTCAGATGAGATCGGCAGTATTCTGAATGTCATCAATGATATTGCGGGGCAGACCAATCTCCTTGCGCTTAACGCCGCGATAGAGGCGGCCCGTGCCGGTGAGCATGGGAGGGGGTTTGCCGTGGTGGCAGACGAGGTCAAGAAACTGGCTGACAGTACGGGTAAAGCGACTAAAGAGATAGCTGATATGATAAAGAAGATACAGGCGGATGCCGAAAAATCGGTTCATTCCATGTATGCGGGGAGAGAGGAAGTAGAGAACGGCGTGAAACTTGCGGAAGAGGCCAAAAAGGCACTGGACATGATCGTAAGCGCGTCAGAAAAGGCAGCTACCAACGTTCACATGATATCAAGGGCCGCCGAGGAGCAGTCAGTAAGCACCGAGAGGGTCACACAGAATATGGAGAGCATCCTGACGGTTTCTTATCAATCAACTGATGGGACAAAACAGATAAAGCTGGCGTCGGATGAGCTTGAAAAACTCTCTTTAGACCTCCATAGCAAGATAGGCTTGTTCAAAGTCTAAGACGTGGCCGCGGAATAGATACACGATAAAAGGGATTTCCGGCCCAGGGGCATCATATCAGTAGTTGTCACTTGCGTTTCCTGCTTCTGTATCTGATGATCTTAACCTCTTCCATCGTAATCAATCCTTCTGATACTGTTTCGTCCAGGAAAGGAAGTATCCGTGCAATGTTTTCCCCTGTATCAAGTATTTCAATCATAACAGGAAGGTCTTCCGACAACCTGAGCAGTTTGATGGAGTGAATACGGCTTGCCGCCCCGAAACCCATGATTCCCCTGAAGACAGTGGCGCCTGCGAGATTCAATTCTCTTGCCTTAAGGACAATAGCTTCATAGAGCGCCTTTCCCTGATACACGTCAGTTTCTCCAATGAAAATTCTTAATAATTTACCTTCTTCCGGCAGTTTCATGGTCTTTGTCCTATTTAAGATTTATAATGTATCTGGAAACATAAAAACCGGCAAAGACAAGCGCTATGCCCGCAATATTGCTTGCCAGTATGTTTGAAATCGCAAGTCTGATTTCCCCGTCCCTGAGAAGATTAAAACTTTCCAGGGTGAACGTCGAGAAGGTCGTAAATCCTCCGAGGATACCTGCAAAAACAAAATTTCTAATTTCCGGCGACATATTTTCAATTTCAAAGATACCCCAGAGAAAACCGATTGCAAAAGAACCTGCAAGATTGACGACTAAAGTTCCCCAGGGGAAAATGCCGTTAATATAGTTGTACGTGAGTCCAGACAATGAGTAACGCATCAGAGAGCCTATGGCGCCACCTGCTGCAAGCAACATGAATTTTGTCATGATAATAAATCTTTCGTACGTTTCATGTATCTTAACAAATTACGTATTGTGAGGGAAACATTCACCGGCAGATAGGTACGCGATGCTAAAAAATTAATGAATACCGTGATTTGACATGTTTACATTTGTAACTGCTTGATATTAATATAGAGCTGACGATAATGACGGCTGGGATAGAGGACTGAAGGATGGGCAGGGAAGCGACATCCGCAATTTCAGCAAACGCCAGAGGAGTTGACATGGTGCACAACGAGGAAGAGGAGATAATGTGAAAAAAATATTTATCGGGGTTTTACTGCTCATTGCTATATTTCTTGCGTTAAAAAATCAGTCGACATTTTCTCCTGAAACGGTGAAATCCGAACCTGTAATACCAACCGTACACGAAAATAGCAGGGAAACGATATATAGCGAGATAAAGGGAAGCATCAAAAAAGGCGAAACCTTCTTTAATATCTTTAAGAAATACAAGCTGGATATAAGCGAGCTTTTCCAGATAAGGGAAGCGGCTGCGGACGTTCACGGGCTAAGGGAATTACATCCTGGCCAGCAGTACAAGATAACTGTGGACAATAATGAGAAGGTGAATTCGCTGGAATATCGGATTAACGATGACGCTGTCCTGAATATAACCCGAACCGGGTCAGGCTTTTACGCCAGAAAGATACCCATACCCTATGAAAAGAAAATCCTGCATATCGGGCGTGTAATAAAAGACAACCTCATCTCGTCATTCGGGGAGGGCAGGGAAAACCTGATTCTGGCGCTTGAACTATCAGACATTTTCGCATGGGACATTGATCTGAGTACGGACATAAGAAACAATGACACGGTAAAGATTGTGGTGGAAGGGTTATATCTTGATGGAGCATTCAAGAAATACGGCGACATACAGTCGGTGGAATTTACTAATAACGGTCAGGTATATAAAGCACACCGCTTTGTGAATAACGGAATTGCCGGCTACTATAACGATAATGGTAATTCTTTTAAAAAGGCTTTTCTTAAAGCGCCCCTGAATTTCAGGCGAATAAGTTCATATTATTCCAAAAGCAGATTTCATCCTATATTAAAAAGCTACAGGTCGCATCACGGACTTGATTATTCGGCGCCCACGGGTACGCCGGTTTCCGCTATCGGAGACGGTAAGATTGTCTTTAGGGGCAATAAGGGAGGATACGGCAGGCTTATCGTGATCAGGCATCCGAATGGGTATGAAACGTACTATGGGCATTTAGCGCGGATTAGTAAGGATGTCCATAACGGAACCAGAGTGAATCAGGGTCAGGTCATCGGTTATGTGGGTCAATCAGGACTTGCAACAGGACCTCACCTGCATTATGAGGTGAGAATAAATCATAAGTCCGTTAATCCCCTTGCGTTAAAAATGCCGAGCGGAGAGTCTATTCCGGACAGCTTAATGGCTGAGTTCAGAAGCTTTAGAAATCAAATGGATACGGAGCTTGCCTCAATCAGAACCCCGGATTTTACCTTTGCCAGAAAAATGAACGGTACGAGCAGCAACAAACTGTAGGTACTGCGGGTAAAGACCGGAGGGGAATATGAATAAAGTATTTTTTCATCACGTCATGAACGCTGCCACAAGTTGATTGCCGTAAAATCCATCTGATATACTTAACGCATGCGTGTAATCCCCGCGATAGATCTCAAAGAGGGCATGTGCGTCCGCCTTTTGCAGGGCAGGAAGGAAGATGTGACTGTGTATTCAGACGATCCTGCTTCAATGGCAAGGCAGTGGGCTCAAATCGGGGCAGAGCTTCTTCACGTGGTTGACCTCGACGGAGCTTTCACGGGAGACCAGAAGAATGTTGACAAGATAAGCGCAATTAGAAAGGCCATTGATATTCCAATCGAGGTCGGCGGCGGGATCCGGGACCTTCAGAGGATTGAGCAACTTATTTCGCTTGGTGTGGACCGTGTGATTATCGGAACTGCCGCAGCCAAGAACCCTGATATGGTCAAAGAGGCTTCTGATAAATTCCCGGGTAAAGTACTTGTCGGAATTGACGCAAAGGACGGGAAGGTCGCCATAAAGGGGTGGGTTGAGGTGACAGAGTTAGGAGCGCTCGATTTTGCCATGAAGATGCAGGACGCGGGAACAGCGGGTATAATCTACACCGATATTTCGAGGGACGGTATGCTGAGCGGGCCTAACATCGATGCGATGGCAAGAATGGTAGAATCAGTTAATATACCTGTCATCGCTTCGGGAGGTGTTTCAAATATTGGTGATATAACTCAGCTAATGCAGATTAAGAATCTCTGGGGAGTAATCACCGGCAAGGCATTATATTCAGGGTCCCTGGATCTTAAGCAGGCAATAGACATAACCAAGGGGAAACTCTAAATGCTGGCAAAAAGAATAATCCCATGCCTTGACGTCAAGGACGGAAGAGTAGTGAAAGGGGTCAATTTTCAGAACCTGACCGATGCGGGTGATCCTGTTGAGAACGCGAAATTCTATGATAAACAGGGCGCTGATGAACTTGTATTCCTTGATATTACCGCCTCGCATGAGAAGCGCAAGACAATACTGGATGTGGTGGCAAGGACCGCAGATGATGTATTTATGCCACTTACGGTTGGAGGCGGGATAAAATCGCTCGATGATATCAGGGACCTTCTTAACGCTGGCTGCGACAAGGTTTCAATAAACACAACCGCGGTACGGACCCCGTTCTTTATAAAAGAGGCGGCCGAGAGGTTCGGAAGCCAGTGCATAGTTGTTGCCGTCGACGCAAAAAGGGTCCACATGGATATGAGCTTTGAACCGGATGAACCATGGCTTTCATGGCTGAACGACCCTGCATTGAGTGCAGTGAGGCTCACCATCCCTTCTCATGGCGAACCAGTATGGGCGCTTTCGACCCACGGCGGCAGAAAGATGCGTCGTATAGATGCTGTGAAATGGGCAAAAAAGATGGAAGAGCTTGGGGCAGGAGAGATACTCCTCACAAGTATGGACAGGGACGGGACAAAGATCGGCTTTGATATCGAACTTACCAGAAAGATCTCGGAAGCAGTCACAATCCCGGTCGTTGCATCAGGGGGGGTAGGGAATCTTGAGCATCTGAGGGAAGGGCTTGTTGAAGGAAAGGCCGACGCTGCTCTGGCCGCTTCGATTTTCCACTATAGAGAATACTCCGTACGGGAAGCAAAAGAGTATTTAAGGGCGAAGGGCGTGGCGGTAAGGCTGTAGGACAGGCGCATCCCCATTGCTCCTGTCAAAGAGAGGACTCATTCCCGCTCTTTGAATTATCACCATCTTTATCTTGAACTATCTTACCTAATTAATGAATTCCAGTCATATGAGAATTTCTCCATACCTGTGACAGTCAATTCGTGGTTAATATCATACTCCTGCCAGCTTCGGGACAGGTCGATATCTTTATAAGGGATATCTTTTAACTCATGAGAAGTATACACATAATCTTTTGCCGGCATTGGAAGCCCCTTATCTCCCCATTCTTTTAATATGCCATATGGAGCTGTGATGATATCCGAGCCCAGATGCAACGCATACATGAAATGCTCAAATGTCCTTACACTTGCTGTCAGGACCTGCACATGTCTGTCACTCTTTTGAAACATCTTTAAAATATTCGCAATTAAAGTCATGCCGTTCTCGCCCTTGTCGTCAAGGCGGCCTATGAACGGTGAGATGAACACATCTCCTCTTTTTGCCCCCGGTGTTACCGCATATGCTGCCGCAGCCTGTTCCTGTCGGAAACAGAGGGTCAGGTTCACGCGCATCCCTTCTTTGACAGCCTGTCCGGCGGCCATAACCCCCTCCTTATTTGAGGGGAACTTGATATGGGCATTCGGGATCCATGAGAACATCTTATGACCCTGATGCAGCATCTCATCGGCGGTTGTGATCATATCCGCGTATACCTCTATTGATATCGAACCTCCCGGAATGAGAGATGATATTTCCCCAACCACATTTTTATAAAAGCGGTATATCTCCTCCTCCGTGAACCTATCACCCTTTTTAAGACGTTCTCCCGCTATTGGATTTTTTAGCATAAGCGTCGGGTTGGTAGTCTGCCCGTCCAGAAAACCAAGCAGTTTAATGATATCCCTCGTCTCCCCTGCATCTCCGCCGTCCAAAAATATATTTGTTTTCAATTCAGGTGGTTTCATAGTTCCTCCTCATGTATATAATTAAAAGCATACCATGCTATCAATAATTGTCAAAGTGATGTAAATGATATCCAATCCTTTATATACCTATATATTATTCAATAAAATTACTTGCGGGATGAGCCGGCATGATACAAACGATGCTGCCGATGTAATGTATAATGTAATTTGTCCAGGGATAGACAGGACCATCATACTGACGGAGGGAAGTTGAATGAGTAATATCTCAGAAAAAAACGGGTTTGTGAAATCATATTACGGCAAAGTGATTCAGCGCACTCAGGACCTGAAGACCAGCACATGCAAATGTGATGACAGCACATTGTCTCCTTATATACGTGCCATAGAAAATAAGATCGATGATGAAATCCTCACAAGGGTGTATGGATGCGGCTCTCCCATACCCCCTGCAATTGAAGGGTGTGTGGTCCTGGATCTCGGATGTGGTGCAGGGAGGGATGTATACATTGCGTCCCATCTTGCAGGACCGGACGGGTTTGTGATCGGGGTCGATATGACGCAGGAGCAGCTTGAGGTGGCGCAGAGACATCTCGAGAAACAGATGAAAAGATTCGGTTATAAAAGGCCGAACGTTGAATTCAGGCATGGAAACATTGAGGACTTAAATGAGGCCGGCATAGCCGATAACTCTGTTGATGTTGTTATATCCAACTGTGTCATTAACCTTTCTCTCTCCAAGAAAAAGGTTTTTTCCGAAATATTCCGTATTCTCAAGCCGGGAGGTGAACTGTACTTCTCGGATGTGTTTACAGGAAGGAGGGTGCCCGATTATTTAATGGATGATCCTGTCCTGCATGGTGAATGCCTCTCAGGGGCAATGTATATCGAGGATTTCAGAAGGATGCTAAGAGAGCTGGAATGTCCCGATTTCCGTATTTTGTCAAAAAGACGGATAACCATTGATAATCCGGAAATTGAAGCCGGGGTTGGAATGATCGATTTCTACTCCATGACGGTCCGTGCATTCAAACTGCATTTCCTTGAGGACGCCTCTGAGAATTACGGTCAGACGGCGGTCTATAATGGGACCATACCCGGATATACTGATTCTTTTGAGCTCGATGACCATCACAGATTTATCACAGGGAAGCCTATGCGTGTCTGTGGCAATACGGCATCGATGCTGCAGGAGACACGTCTTGAAAGGCATTTTAAAGTAAAAGGTGACAAGTCTGTTCACTATGGACGATTTGAATGTACCCCGGCCTGTATGAAACACGACAGAGAAGAGAGTGGCGGCGGTGCGTGTTGTTAACCCGAGATTATTAAGGAAATAGGGGTTCAGCGGCTTTCTTTAACCCCGTTGCCCTGTCGCATGATGAAATGAAACATATGAGGCGCATCGGGAATTTAATCCACGGTTAGGGATCTGATTCTGCAGAATCATTCACAATCATCCATTTAATTACCTCGTTGCTGCTTGTGAGATTCTCCATCTCATCAGGCATGGTATAATCTGATTAAGGAGGGAGGTGATTGTATGAAAGAGAACATGTGTGCAGTATGTATTGTGCTTCTGACACTGGTGCTGACCGGAATATTTGCGGCTTCATCTGTTCCCGTATCTGCGGCAGACCAGGAACGCATGCAGCAGCAAATGCAGACACAAACTCAGGAACAGGAACAGATATATGGGAGTCAGCTGATGACCCCGCAGGAACGTAACGAATACAGTAACAGGATGCGAGCTGCTAAAACCGCTGAAGAGCGCGAGCAAATACGCGTGGAACATCATGAGCGCATGAAAGAGCGGGCCAGGGAACAGGGCGTGAGCCTTCCGGACGAACCTCCTGAGCGTGGTGTGGGTCGCGGTATGGGCCCGGGTGGAGGCATGGGCAGCGGAGGAGGAATGGGCAGCGGTGGCCGCAACCGTTAATCTGCACCTGTGGGAGATATGACATTCAGATTCAGACAATAATAAGTAGTTCCCCCTCAATCATCCAGGTGAGGGGAGATTCTTCGTTCATTTTTCTGATCTCCACTCACCTCGCTTTGCACGCAGAGGGCAAAGATTTTATTATCAGGGATTATCTGCTGCGGATAAAAAATATCGGATTGTGTACAATACATATAAGAAGATGAAGAAGCGCAAAATAATAATGATCATCCTCGCCTTTACCCTTTTATTTTCTACTGTGGGAATTGCTACAGGTTTATTTGATAAAGTCGTTTCAGCGTGCAAGGCCTTTATTTACTGTGAAGGGGCCCCGCTCGAAACAAAAAAGTAGTTTTTCCCTGAGCGCTTATCCAGCTGGAGCATCTTATGTCTCATTATAGTTTATACAGGACAATAGGGGCTTGCGATGACAGCCTTGTTGTGATGCCTGCATTCCCATAAATAATTCAGACTGCTGCATAGAGCATCCATGTCATAAATAAGTTCTGCTTAATAATAATATTCAGAATACAACCAAAGGCAGGCATTTATCATTTATTAATATCACGGAAAGCGATACAATATTGTCATGTCCCTGAAGGTCCTCATTGACACTGACGCCAAAAACGAGATCGATGATCAGTACGCAATCGCATATGCCGTGCTTTCTGGGGCCTTTGATATCCGGGGCTTTACCGCC
Organism: Nitrospiraceae bacterium UBA6902; assembly: GCA_002451135.1. Taxonomy (GTDB): domain Bacteria; phylum Nitrospirota; class Thermodesulfovibrionia; order UBA6902; family UBA6902; genus UBA6902. The sequence continues at coordinate 10,975 of DKBK01000037.1, read as the reverse complement.
ACCCATTTTGCCAGACCGGGAAGCATGGAGGCCAGCTTTGAGGAAATACGTTTTGTTCTCAAACTGCTCGGCAGGGAAGGGCGCTATCCTGTGCTGCGCGGAGCAGGGCATGCCCTTCCAGAGAGCTCAGCGCCCGTTGATTCACCTGCGGCAAGGTTCATTATTGAGGAGGCATTAATGAACACCGGAGGACCTCTTTACGTTGTATGTATCGGTGCGATTACAAATCTGGCCTCCGCATATCTGATGGAGCCTGATATAAGAAAAAATATAAAGGCCTTGTGGCTGGCCGGAAAAAACTGGCCGGAGGGCCGCTTCTGTTTTAATGATGAAAATGATATATTGGCAGCGCAGATAATATTTGATTCCGACATTGACCTTACGCTCGTGCCTGTATGCGGTCCTGCGTGCAGGCTTAAGATATACTACCATGACAAACGGCGGATAAAGGGAAAGGGTGAGATCGGGGATTACCTCTGGAGATTATTCATGATGAGGCGGTTCGGATTCCCGAAACCTGTGTATGATGTGGCGGCAATAGCGGTTTTGAAATCCCCTGAATGGTGTATACGGGACACAGCCCCTCGGCCGGTGTTTTTAAAGAACGGCAGATACGATCATGCTCATGCAAAAGGACTGGTGACGGTTGTGACCAGTATCAATACGGAAAAGATCCGGGAAGATTTATTCCGGTTAATGGACAGCCTGGGCTGAGGGAAGGGATGTCTGCTTCGTGGTATGCATAATCCCTGTAACAGAGAGGGGGGTCAAATGGAACATATAAATATGGGGACGCAGTTCAGGACATATCTGGTTCGGTCCATGGTTCTGGTCTGTCTCCTATTGATTTTTATTGTGTCTCCGTGTCTTTTGCATGCCGCGAATGACGTGGTATTATTTCGCGATGACTTTAACAGTCTTGAAAACTGGAAGCCCCTCTACTTTCCAAAGATAAAAAAGCACACCGAATATTCGATTGAAACTGAGGGAGGAGAGAGCTTCCTTAAGACTGAAAGCAGGGCCTCGGCGTCCGCGATAATTTTTAAGAAGGAGTTCAATGTCCTTGAGTATCCGAAAGTCAGATGGAGATGGAAGATAAGCAATGTGTACGAAAAAGGCAATGAGGAAGAAAAGGCCGGTGATGATTATCCGCTGCGCGTGTATATTGTCTTTAAATACGATCCCGGGACGGCTTCACTCGGTACGAGGCTCACATATGGTCTGATTAAATCCATATACGGTGAATATCCGCCGCACAGCAGCCTTAATTATATCTGGGCGAACCTCACGCATCATGACAGAATCATTGCCAATACCTATGCGTCCGAAGTCAAGATGGTAATTCTTCAGGCAGGGAATGAGAACGCGGGGAAATGGATCGAACAGGAAATAAATATTATCGAGGATTATCGACGCGCCTTTGGGGAAGCCCCCCCTCCGACAGGAAGCATTGCGATCATGAATGACTCTGACAATACAAAAGAAAGCGCTGTTTCATATATCGATTATATAGAAGTGTTCAGATAATCCGTCAGGCGTTATGGAACATACTGATATAGTGAATTGTCACATACCGAAGGAATGTTAACGGGACCTGCCTTCATCCCAGAGCACGCAGAAAGACGTCTTCTCATCAGAGGCGCATGCCTTCATCACAGACCATTTAAGGGTAAGCGGAGCCATCAGGGTGGTTATGAAGGCCATCATGATCAGGGCGGAAAACTGGTCCTGTGTTAATAACGGATCTGCCACAGTGCCGGCTGCCATTAATTCATCGCTTAATTTTAAGACAACGGATGCGACGACTATCTCAACTGCTCCGCGTCCGTTCATGCCGAAGCCGATTATTGCGGACTCCCAGAAATTGCGCTTGAATATGGCATATCCCAGCCCACAGCCGGCCAGCTTTCCAACTACTGCCGCAAGCGTTAACACAAGCGTGAAGATGAGGAACGCCAGGTCCCAGCGGAGATGGAGATGAAAAGAAAGAGACGCGAAAAATACCGGGAGGAGGAATCCGTAACTTAAACCGAAAAAGCGGTCGTTGATGGAATGATAGATTTTTTCATCCATGATTTCCTTTCTTACAAACTGACCGGCCAGGAATGCCCCAATGATAATATGAAGGCCGACCAGTTCCGCCAGATATGCCATCAGGAGGGCCGCGGCAATAGCAAACGTAAATGCCTTGCCCTCGCGGTCATGCAGTCTTGCCGTAATTTTGGGGACGATAAATTGTCCGAGAATTATGGTCAGACCAAAGAACCCTACCACTTTCCCAATGACTATCAATAAACCCGAGAACTGGAAAGCCCCTGTTTTTACCAGGCTCAGAAGGACCGACAGGCCTATGAGTGAGAGGATGTCATCCGCAATGGCCGCGCCGATGATAATATGACCGATATAGGTCGTGCTTATCCTCATGGAATGCAGAATAACCGATTGAACGGCGATTGCGGTTATTGAAATCCCCATGCCGACAAATAAGGATTGGTATAAGGTCCCGCCGAATACCCTTGCGGTGAAATATCCCGCAATGAACGGCAGGACGAACCCTCCCACGGCCACAGTAAGAGAAGGCCACAAATGCTCAAGGAGTTCTTTGGGGTCCATCTCCATTCCGGTGTGAAACATTACGAAAAATATCCCCAGTTCAGCCAGAAATTCAATAGATGGAGAAGGGCCGATAAGTCCGAGCACCGGGGGACCAAGGATGATCCCGGTCAAAAGCTCCCCGAGTACAAAGGGAAGGCCATGCCGGTAGAAAAGGCCTCCCATAAACCAGGCTGCCAGGAGGATGAGGAGGAGGCTGATGATAAGCTGGGCGTTGATCATATTTTTATATCCCCGGAGGGTCAATTATCTCCGGTGCTTCGTTGAATTATATCATATGTCTATTGTGTCGGCGATAAAAATTACAAAAGAAGCTCAGATACGGATATCCCGGATTCGTAAGGCGTCGAGCAATTGTTCGTGGGACACATAATGAATACCGACAATCCCGATCGCGTGTGCGGCATCGGCATATTCCCTGATGTCGTCAATATAAATACATTCTTCAGGAGTTACATTTAATTTAACGAGCGCGTCCAGATATATCTTTCTGCCCGGTTTCATTTCTTTGACAACATACGACAAGGTGACCGTATCAAACAGGTGAAAGCTCTCGTGCTTCCTGATCTCGTGTTCGAAATCCCATTCATTGGTATTTGAAAGCAGGGCGAGTTTATAGTTTGCCTTTAACTTTCTGAGTAACCGGGTTGTCTCCTCAATAGTGGTGAAGATACCGGTGAAGGCCTTTATGAAGTCGGGCCGTTTCATGTTCAGGCGGCAGAGCTCTGATATCTTACCGTAAAATTCGTCCGAGGTTATTTGACCTGTTTCATATTGAACAGGGAGTCCTGATTGTTCATAAATCATCCTGTGCAGTTCAGCAGGGGATGTATCACAGAATGCGGATATTCTTTCCAGGAACAGCCAGTTGTCGACCCTGGATATTACATTGCCGTAATCGAATATTATTGCCCTGATCATAAATATAATAATACCTGAATGTGCGCAAAATAAGAGCCGGGCATACCCTTCGGTTAAGGAGAGGCCCCCTTCATTGACAGGAAGCAGGCCAGGAGGCTTTTATCCTGAAATAAGCAGTTGGCCACGGACTAATGCCAGTAAAAAGAATGAATCTGAGAACGGCAGTTATATCCACGGATTTCACAGATACAGAGAATATTATAGATGAAACTGGCAGCATAACCAGAATCAATCAACGGCCCCCGGAAGATTACTGACTATAGAGGTTTGAAGGATCTGGAGAATTTTTCCAAAGCTATTTTCTGCCTATCGCTGATTTCAATGAATTTAATCCCCCCGGAATATGGGAAGGGCTTCTGTTTGTCCGAGGGGGAATCCGGAGGGGAGGCCCAGGCCGCGATACCGGCAAGAGATATCTCTTCTCCATCAGAGGGGGATATTTTTATTTTATATATAATATCGGAGCTTAAAGGATGGGAAGCGCTGACTCGCATCCCGCCGATGCTGATGTCAAGTATTTTTACCGTGCCCAATATGTCAAGCGCGGCCCAGCAGTCATCTTCTGTCTTGAAACGCTCGTATACACGCCTCTCCATGCTGTCCTTTTTCAGACCAGGCTTGAGCATGTCCTCAAACTTATGGCGTCTTTTATCTTCATACATGAGCGCGTCNNAAGCACAGCAAACTCGTCTCCGCCTATGCGCGCGATGATGTCCGACTTGCGGAACGTGTTCCTGAGGATGTGTGCGGTATCTATCAGGGCCTCATCACCCGTGTTATGGCCAAGCTCATCATTTATGTTTTTGAAACCGTCAAGGTCCATATATAAGAGGGTCATCTTTCTGTTGTGACGGTCAGCAAGTCTGCACTGCTGCTCGCCGAGGGTGAAGAACCCGCGCCGGTTGAAAAGCCCTGTCAGCTCGTCAGTGACTGCCGCGTCTGCCAGTTTTTTTTCCATTTTTTTACGGTCAGTGACATCAAGATTGTATTCAATGATCTGGGGGATGTTGCCCCTGCTGTCAAATACAGGATACCCGTGAACCTCGATAATCCTTGTGTTCCCGTCGCTGTCATAATGGATGTGTTCGAGGGTTGTGCTTTCCCCTGTTTCAAGTATCTTTGTAATAATGCATGGATGCTCATCATCTTTGCAGGGCGTGTCTCGCCTGTGGGTGAAGGCAAAACAGGTAGTTGCCCCGGCATTTCCGCTTAGCTGTGCCGCGGTGTTAGCAAATTTAATAGTGTAGTCCTTTACATTAATAAGATAAAAGGGATGGGTCAATGAATCAATAATATTAATCAGCAGATCATTTTGTTCTTGTAGCTGCCGCTCCATCGTATCTTTAAATAAAGCGATATCGATCGCCATTCGTAATTCATGCTCATTGAACGGCTTTACGATATAGCCGAAGGGCCTGGTTGACTTTATACGGTCCATTATGTGGCGGTCTGAATAGGCCGAGAGATAGATTACGGGGATATGTAATGTTTTCTGAATTATGTCCGCGGCCTCAATACCGTCCATCTCTCCCGAAAGGGCTATATCCATTAAGACAAGGTCCGGCCTGGCCTCTGACGCTTTTTTTACCGCATCCGCTCCGCTTACTTCCACTGATGTCACGGCGTATCCCATATCATGAATGCTTCTCTGTATCCCGATGGCGGTGATACCCTCATCTTCCACGATCATGATCCGTTTCTGCTTCATGACTGCCGCCTTGGAAAGGTTATATGAAATCTGGTCCCGTTGTCCTTATGTAATTTCAGTTCTCCCCGGACCTGTCTTACGAGGGCGTCGACCAGGCTCAGTCCAAGTGAAGCGGATTTCCTTGATTCAATGTCGTCAGGAACACCCACGCCGTTGTCTGAAACCGACAGGCTCACTTCGTTCGTCCCGTTCAGCGATATATTGACTTTTATCTCGCCCTGTCTTAATTCCGGGAAGGCATGTTTCATGGCATTGGTGACCAGTTCATTTATGATTAATCCGAATGGCATAGCGTCGTCTATGCTCAGAGTGATGTCCTGAATATCCGTCCTGACAACGATCCTTCCGTTATTGACCGCATATGAGGAGGATATTTCTTTCAGGATGTCTCTTAGATAATCTGAGGCATTTATTTTTGACATGTCTCCGGACTGGTAAAGTTTTTCATGGATAATGGCCATGGCCTTTATCCGGGTCCGGGCCTCATCGAGCATCTGCCGGTCCTGATCGCTTTTGATTAACCTCGAGTGCAATGCGAGCATGCTGGATATCACGGTCATATTGTTTTTTACCCGATGGTGTATTTCCCGGAGGAGGACTTCCTTTTCTTCGAGAGAGGCCCTTATCTGGTTTTCCATTATTTTACGGCCGGTAATGTCCTGGACTATGCCGAACATCTTTAACGGCCGGCCTTCTGCGTCGCAGCTGACTTCACCCATTGTGTGAGTAAATTTCCTGGTCCCGTCCGGGAGGATAAGGCTGTATTCTCCTTCAAAAGGCTTAGCATAGGTAAGGGCATCTTCAACGGCTTTTATGAACGCATCTCTGGATTCAGGTGAAAGCGTATCGATGACAATATCATAATGCGGATGGTCCTTCTCCTGATCCATACCGTAAAGCCTGTACACCTCCTTTGACCAGGCAAGCGTGCGGGCGGGAATATCCCACTCCCAGTTTCCCAAGTGGGCTATCGCCTCTGCCCTGCTCAACCGTTTCTCGCTCATTCTGAGCGCGTTTTCCACCTTCTTGCGCATGCTGATATCCCTGATGAAACTGAGATATACTTTCTTCCCGCTATATTCATACATGCGCGCGTTTATTTCTACGGGCATCACGGTCCCGTCTTTTCTGATATGCGCAGACTCGAATATAGCAATGCCCTTTTCGCGTATCTCGGCCATCCTCGCAGGGACCTTGGGAGCAAACTCCGGAGGGTCCAGTTTACTAACATGCATCGAGAGCATTTCCTCTTTTGTGTACCCGAGCCGGGTATATGCTATGCTGTTTACATTGATGAAGTTCCCCTCAAGGTCAAGAATGAAAATGGCATCCGTGGCAGACTCGAATAAATCATGGTATTTCTCTTCGCTTGACTTCAGCGCGATGTTGGCAATGCTCAGGTCTCTGGTGCGCTCTTCTACCTTCTGTTCAAGGGTATTATAGGAATTTCTTAGTTCCTCTTCTAATTTTTTGCGTTTTCTTACATTCATGGAAATCGCGATCAGGGATATAACCAGAAAGGAGAACATAGTCGAAGCAGCCCAGACTAAGTGTTTATACTTGCTGTAAAAAGAAAATGGCGTGTTGATTACCTCGCTCCCTTCAGGCAGGTCCTTTTCGTCTATGCCGAAACGCTTCAACTGCTGATAATCAAACGTATATGCATTGATGCTTTCTTTGTACACCGGAAGACTGCTCATAGGAGCGCCCCGGAGGATATCAGCGGCCATTTCAGCGGCCTTCCGGCCATGGGATTTACCGCTAACGAGTTTTCCTCCCACAACCCCGAGTCCCATTATTTCATCATAATGTGTGTATATGGGACGATTACTTGCCCTGGAAATCTGCGGTACCGCTGTTTCCTGGATAATATACTTACCCCTGCTGCGTAAAAAGTCAGAGTAGTACACGATACTCTTTTTCGGCAATTGCCTGAGCTTGTCAAGCAGTTCCTGAAGTGTCAGGCCGGTGTTGTCTTTGTCAAGGAATATAAACTTTACCCTGTCTTTGTATTCGTCAGCCATTACTTCCAGGATTGTCCGGTTGACGCTTCCTGATGAGCTTGTTTCAGTGATAATGGCCATCTCTTCAGTATCCGGATGCAGTTTGAGAGCAATATCCAAGCTTGCTTTCTGGTCCAGAAACTCTATTACCCCGTTGATATGTTCATGCCCGGTGAGCATTTTATTTTCAAAATTATTGACGCCGCAAAAAACGATCGGAGTGCCCGGAAACAGATCATTGTGGTGAAGGAGCAGGAACTGGAATGCATTATCATCAGAAGCAATTATCATATCCAGCTTCATTCCCCCGTACTTTATTTTATATATATCCCGCAATCCTGTTAAATATTCACCCACATGGTCATCGAAGTGGCGTTTGGTATCCATGTATTCAACATTGATATCAATGTCCGGGTCATACTTATTGAATACGGAGTATATCCCTTCCATTATGTCATCGGTCCAGACGAGACCCTGATGGTAGGAGTGCAGAACGAGGATTTTTTTTATTTTAGCCGCACTGCCTTCAGCCGGCAGTGACAGCATGAAGAAGATTGCAAGGCAGATGATACTGATAAAACGATGACGAATGACATTTTCACGGGAGGGGCATATTGTTTTATCGTCGTTATATATCATCAGAGACATTTATAAAAGCTCAACTATCATGAAGTCAATTATATCATCGAAAATATATTTTGCAATATCGCTATATATGGAGCGGTAACAATGATATCAGACAGTGTGCTGTTCATGTCATCAGATAGATTAACCGCATAAACGAATTTGCTTTGATATGATGACACATACGCTGAGGCTTGAAGGAAGGGATGATTTTATAAAGCGCACAATATTGACGGAGGACTAAAAAATTCCTCGTCCATGATATACGGACGAGGAATCATATGTTACTTCTGTGTGTGATGATCTACATCTTCTAATGCCCGCCTGATTTTAGTATTCCTGAAGCTGCGAGAACCAGGACAAGTACTTCAGCAACTGCCAGGAGTACATATGCCGTATCTTTTTTGCGTATAAACCCCGGCAGGATTGCCAAATAACAAACGATAGTCAACAAAGAAAGAAATGCAATGGGTAATAAGTTGAGCATATCTCCCTTGCCAAGGTGCCCCAGCCATGCCCATCCGGTCTTTATCCCGCTCATGTGAAGATAATCATTCACAGGCATTACCCAATAGTTTTGGACCTCTTCCAGAGGAATTATGGGTTTCAATATCCCCGTGCTATATATAATAAATGTGATAACCAGCCCGAGAAGGCCTATTAACATCCCTTTGTTTAATATGTTTGCATATAAGACTTGTTCTTCAGTTGCCTGTAAAGCCATTTTGTCCTCCTTATATACGGCGTCTGTCCCTTTGTTTATATGTCTGCGCAGGTGCTCTACAGCCCCTGCAATTATTATCCTATGCCCAATCCTTTGAAGAGTGCTTTAAGCCCGGCGATACCAAGCACTACAATAACCATGATTCTTATAATAGCCGGCTTGGTGACGGCAAGGACTTTCACCCCAATGAATGAGCCGAGCATAATTCCCACAACCGACGGGGCAACCATTAAGGGAAGCACCGCTCCGTTGTTGAGATATATCCATGCTGCTGATGTGTCTGTTATTGAAAGCAGGAACTTGCTGGTGGCTACTGATATTTTTATAGGGGCACCCATTAATAAATTTAACACAGGAACGTTTGCCCATCCGGCCCCCAGCCCGAACATGCCTGCCATTATCCCGATGACAACAAATAATCCCAGTGCCATGGGGGTCCTGTGGACCTTCCATGCAACATCTTTATTTATCGTCGGTTCGTGATACACCCCTGTTATCCGTAAAGCCTGGGATAATGAATCAGATTTTGGAACATCAGGGAATTCAGATTTTTTTGCCTTGATCATGATAACGACAATACCGAGAATGGTTGCCCCGAGTAGGGTTTGAATAATATTGGTAGGCAGTGCAAGACCTATCATGGCGCCGATTATTGCACAAGCTGATGCTATCAGTGCCATAGGAATGGCCAGGCGAAGATCAGCCATACCCTTGCGAAGAAGTCCTGGTCCTGCGGCGAGCGCACCGGCAAGTGCCACGATTAATCCCGCCCCTCTCACAAAATCAAGGTGGAACGGCAGGAAGCCGCTGACAATCGGCACATAAAGAACTCCGCCGCCGACACCGGCAAGCACTGCAAAAACGCCGAGCACAAACGAAAGAACAAAGAGAATAAGAGGCCAGAACCACCACGCGTGCGCCGAGGCTGCCTCAACACTACCTGCTGCCGCCTCTGTTGATGCCAGAACGCTGGTTGATACTGTGAAGAGTATGGAAAGTACAGCCAGTGAGATTAATAATTTTGAGGTCTTAAGTTTCTTCAGTAACATTATTACCCCTTCCTTTATGAATAATTTGTACGATGACCATGAAAGCAGTATCGCTTCAATTTGAAGCGGTACTGTTCTATTTTGAAACGGCTTTTATTTTAATGCACCCGTTGTATAAAATCAATTAATATTTCGTTTTGTTAATAGAATTATAAATATGATTGATGCTCGCGGGCCTTGATATGATTGCCCTGCTGAACCAATCATAGATATCAGCAATGTGAATCTTTCAGGCTGTTCAGCCGAACACGTGGGACTTCTGTTAAAATAAACCTATGCCTACTATCCTTGTGACAAATGATGACGGGATATCATCGACCGGGATCAAGGTCCTTTCAAAAACGCTCAAAGCCGTCGGTAATGTGTATGTCGTTGCTCCTGAGACTGAACAGAGCGCTGTTGCCCATGCCCTTACCCTGCACAGACCTTTACGATTTAAAAAGGTAGGCAGCAAAACGTATTATGTAAACGGCACCCCTACGGACTGTGTGATTATCGGTGTTAATAAAATACTTCCCCACAAGCCCGACATTATTGTTTCCGGCATAAATAACGGGGCCAATATAGGTGATGATATCAGTTATTCAGGGACGGTTGCCGCTGCGATAGAGGGGACCTTTCTGGGCATACCGTCAATTGCCGTTTCACTGGAAGTAAACACTCCGAGTAAGCATACTCCCCTTAAGTCCGTGTCAGCATTCCAGGCTGCAGCGGATTTTGCGAGAGACATTACTATGAAGGTCCTTGATAAGGGCCTGCCGGAAAATACCCTCCTGAATATCAATGTTCCGAACTGTGCTAAAATCAACGGGATAAAAATTACCAAACAGGGGAAACTCGTGTATGAAAGCTCCATTAAGGAACTCTGTGATCCGAGGGGTAATGAATATTACTGGATTGGCGGAGGGGTACCGCAGTGGGAACCCGGTGAGAATACTGACTTTGAAGCCATTAAGGGGGGCTTTATTTCGGTCACTCCTGTACATCTTGATCTGACAAATCACGAGGCCATGAAATATCTGGAAGAGAACTGGCACATATAATCCGTAATTATGAAACAGTATGATGTAATAATAATTGGCGCCGGGCCTGCCGGTATCTTTGCCGCGCTTGAGATTGTATCATCCGGCAAAGAGATCAAGGTCCTGATGATTGAAAAAGGCCTCGATATCGATGACAGGATATGTCCATCTGCAGTGAGAGAAGTATCGTGCACTGCATGTTCGGAATGCGGACTGTTGTGTGGCTGGGGAGGAGCCGGGGCCTTCAGCGACGGCAAACTAAGTCTTTCCAAAGAAATAGGCGGCAACCTGGCGCGATATACAGGTGAACA
>DKBK01000062.1 GCA_002451135.1 Nitrospiraceae bacterium UBA6902 | reverse complement strand
ACAGTAGAATACAGCTATCGCATTCTGAAAAAGATAGGCATAGAGCAATACGTAAATGAATTCGCGGGGAACCTGCCATACGGCGCGCAGAGACTCCTTGAGATAGCGCGGGCCCTGGCCACGGAGCCCTTTCTCCTTCTACTGGATGAACCAGCAGCCGGTATGAATCCCCAGGAGACCAGGGTGCTGGATGACCTGATCTCTAAAATCCGCGATGAAGAAAAGATTGCCATCCTGCTCATAGAACACGATATGAGACTTGTAATGAGCATATCAGACCGGATAGCCGTTATGGATTACGGCAAGAAAATTGCAGAAGGGCCCCCTGAGGAGATAAGAAGCAATCCGGTTGTTATCAAGGCTTATCTAGGAGAGGAATTCGTTGCTTAAGCTCGTCAATGTAAAAACGTTTTATGGGAATATACAGGCCTTAAAAGGCATTGACCTTGAGGTCTCTGAAGGAGAAATAATAACCCTCATCGGTTCAAACGGAGCGGGCAAGACAACCACCCTCATGTCAATTTCAGGAATCACCCCTCCCGGATCAGGAGAAATTTATTTTATGGGGCAGCCTATTCACCATATGAGTGCTGATAAAATAGTTTCACTCGGCATATCCCAGGTTCCGGAAGGTCGTCATATCTTCCCGCAATTATCGGTAATGGAAAACCTTCATATGGGCGCTTTTTTAAGGACAGACAAAAACAGGATAGCTGAAGACATTGAATATGTATTCGGGCTGTTTCCCATTCTCACCGAGAGGCGGCATCAGGCTGGAGGGACATTAAGCGGAGGAGAACAGCAGATGCTCGCCATATCCAGGGCGCTCATGGCCAGGCCCCGCCTTTTATTGCTGGACGAACCATCACTGGGTCTTGCCCCAAAGGTCGTCCACCTGATATTCAGTATCATCAAAAAGATCAACTCAGAACAAAAGACGACCATCTTTCTCGTTGAGCAGAACGCAAACCTCGCCCTCCAGTCCGCTCACCGGGGATATGTAATGGAAAACGGGAAGATCGTGCTTGAGGATGATGCTGACAGGCTTCTCTCAAATGAGGCAGTAAAAAAGGCCTACCTCGGTTTATAGATATTATGTGGATGACCTGCCCTGGTTTTCAAAATCACTCACAATTTTTTTTATCCGCTCTGTAATGTATGTACCTAATTCTTCGACTTCATCACTCCTTATTCTTCTGATGCCGCCTGCCAGGTCGGCTATTTTATCGTCCTCCATCCCGATGGTCCGGTTTACCATAAAAGAATCAACTTCCCCGTCGTCAAGAAGAAGACCACAGGCCCCGACAACGCCCAGACATTCCCCCTTCACAATGATCGGGACTACCAGTTTCATCAGGCCCGCATCACATTCACCAATGACCAGCGACTTCTTTCCCTTTGCCATGCCGGCAATATTCATGTGGGCTACGGCACATATGAAGCTCTGCCCTCTGTCATCCGCCTTGATAGCCGGACAGATCTGATTCACCCACTCCTTGTAATCAGTTATTCGTATCCCATCGGGATCAAATACATTTGAAGCCAGACCGGACCTGTTGAAAATATCCTGCTCCAGTTCAAGCCACTTCTCGAGAGGTAAGATATCGGAAAGTTCCATCTTCAACTCCTTTCATCTTAAAAATGTCCTATTCAGAATAATAAATTATGCTCTCTGAAGTAAACAACACAGCCTCTTTCAATGAGTTCCCTTGCTCTACGTTTCAAAATGAGTTCTGATGTCAATAGTGGACATCAGAACTCATTTTTTATGTGCACCGAGAGTTTTATGGTCACCTTATTGCAAATAGTTAATTTAGGCATTAGACTTATTATGATGAATACTGTGTGCGTTATTCGAATTTGGTTATAACTGACTATGTTAAATAAATTAAAATTCCTGGGAAATATTTATGCATACAAGCTCCGGAGCCTACTGGGACTGAAGAGACCCAATATTATGGCCACCATCAATGAGTATTACAGGGATGAGTTTAAGAAGCTCAGAAAAGAAGACGTAGCGGTAATCCTCCCTCATTGCCTGATAGACGATAAATGCCCCGCGAAGTTCTCCAAGTCTGACGGGGTATTATGCAGTAAATGCAAACTCTGCGGATGTGGTAAGATTTTTGAATCCGCAGAACAAAAGGGGTACCAGTTTTATATTACTCCCAGTGTTGGCTTTACGAAAAGACTTGTTCAGAGGAAAAATATAAAAGGGGTCATCGGAATCGCCTGTGACTATGAAATAGAAAAAGGCATACATTCTGAAAAGATCACCGACCTTGGAGTAAGAATAAACGGGACAAGGGTAAAAACACAGGGCATTCGTCTTCATGTATATGACTGCATCAAGAACAGCGTAGACTGGGACAGGATCGAAGAAATAATGTAGATTGCAGACGGGACTTACGCATACTCACCCATTTTCTATTAATCCATAAAAATATCTGCCTTTATAAGACGAAAGAAAAAAATTGCGGTCGTTATATATATTGCAATACAATTATATTAATGACTGATCAAATTAAACTCCTGAAAGCTGAGATCAGGCGTCTCAAGCACATAATCTCCGGACTCACCCCTACCCTGGAAATCATGCTCAAACGGCGCGGGTTCACTATCTATAGAAAAGAATCTTCAGGTGACCTGCTGGTGCCGGACAGGAAATATGCGGCAGCCTTCTTTAATAAGCTGAAAAAATACTCCTTCAGGCTGTTTCTCAGGGAAGTAATAAAATACCAGGGTTCTTTTACTCTTGAAAAAGTCACAAGGTACGCAACAAAAGAGGTCTCAGCCCTGTACGTCGATTTTCTGCTGAACTCAGGGCTTGCCGAATCATTTGGCAGGGGTTATCGCCTGAAGAAACGCCCTGTAAAGAGTTTTGGAGAGACCCTTGAATGGTTTGTATCACGGTTAATGAAAAATGATTTCTATGCTGAAACCGCCTGGGGAGTCAAGTTTAAGCGACCAAGGATTGGCGGCGACTATGATGTCATAGCAAAAGTCGATTCATCACTGCTCTACATGGAGATAAAATCCTCACCGCCCAAAGGGATTTATGATAGAGAGATAACATTTTTTTTGAACCGCGTAGAAGATCTTTCACCCGACATCTCAGTATTTTTTGTTGATACCGAGCTGAGGATGAAGGACAAGATCATACCCATGTTTGAAAACGAACTATTCAGACGGTATAAAAAAACAATCAAGGCAGAGCGTATTGTAAGGGAACTATTTCATATTAACAGAAAAATCTTTATAATAAACGCAAAAGAGAACATTTCAGCCAATATAGAAACTGTCCTTACATTTGTTTGGCACAAAAAATTCGAAATAACATAAACAGGGAGATATAAATGTCTACAGACATTTGCATAGTATGCGCATGGAGGGGCACCTGCCAGAAAATGTTCTCAATAAGCGGCCGTGATATCAAATGCGCTGATTTCGTCAGGGATGTATCGATTAAGAAAGATGCCTCCAAAGAAGATGAGACTGATGAAAGTGAATCTGAAGAGAACAAGTAATTAACACGTACGTTAAAGGGTATTGCAATAGTGTCTTGCTCCTCCCTGTGATCACTCTTCCAGTCCTCATTGTCCTGATTGATTTGTTCATGTGTAAACCCTTCCTTTACCACAACCGGAACGTACAGCACGCCAACTCTTTTTTCTTTGCGTGGGATAATTGATTTAAATATAACAAGTTACATAATTAAACTTAAACGTTAACTTAACCTGCCACCATGCTCTTTGTAGTTAGTTTTAGTCATAGATTTTTTTCAACCCATACTTTAAATAGTAAGAATAACTGTGCCTTCTTATAGTAAAATATTCCCTTAGAAAAATACGTTATCATGATTAATCATTTACTCATCACAAAAAGCCTGATAAAGCGTAGACATCCTGATTTCGATTTTGTCAGCTTTCATGAATCACCCGTCACTGTATTATCAAAGCCTCTGAAAAAATGCACATTGGCCCTTGTAACGACTGGCGGACTTCACCTCAAAACGGACACGCCGTTTGATTTGGGTCTAAAAAACGGAGACTGCTCCTATAGAATACTCCCGGCAGAAGCGGTGCGTGATAATGTAATGGTTTCACATAAATGGTATAACCATAAGTTTATAAATGAAGATCTTAACTGTGTATTTCCAATTGACCGAATGAGGGAATATGTAGCTGCCGGAGAAATTAAATCTCTCTCTGAAGAACATATTAGTTTTATGGGACATATCTACGACACAGCCCCTCTTGCAAAAAACTCCCTCAGAGCCGGCAGATATCTGAAAGCGATGGGAGTTGATGCAGCCTTTTTAACGCCTACCTGAGTGTTGTGCAATCAGTCGGTCGGTCTGATAGCACGAGGGCTTGAAGAGTCAGGTATCAGCACGGTATGTGTTTCATTCAGAAAAGAAATTACCGAGTTGTCAAGACCTCCCAGAATCTTGTCTGTGAAATCTTCTGCAGGCAAACCTCTTGGCGATCCAGGGGACAATCACATGCAGCGGCTTATCATCAAAGCAGGCTTCAGTCTGCTTCAACGACACATAATGGATATGACAATTGTTGACCTGCAGAATAAACCACACAAGTGAAGGGTTCTCTCCCTTGTCGTCTCAACTCATCACCTGAATTTATTAACGTTCCTTATGCGTGTGAGGCACGCATGATTTATCATCACGTATCGTCATGTGACACGGATTACCGTATTTGAAATAAATATTGTTTTACCATAATATATACTTCACAATATAACAGACATACGCTGAACTCAGGATAAGTAGATATACGTACTACAGTAAACAACTATCCTTGAAATACTAATTGTTCAATACTGGGAGAATACACATGAGTGTCATTACAAATGGGAAGATTACTGATATTCAGGAACTTAAGAGTGTAGCAAAAAGAATCCGTATCAAAATTCTTCATATGCTTACACAATCCGGTTCGGGTCATACCGGCGGTTCCCTGTCTGCTGCCGATGTTGCTGTCGGAATATATTTTTCAAAAATGAAATTTAATCCCCAGAATCCCACATGGGAAGAACGGGACAGATTTATTATGTCGAAAGGTCATGCTGCCCCCCTGCTCTATGCAATCATGGCCGAAGCCGGTTATTTTCCGGAAGAAACCCTTGATCAACTCAGAAAGGTCGAGTCTCCCCTGCAGGGGCACCCCTGCTGCAGAAAGCTGCCGGGTATTGAGGTATCAACAGGCTCACTCGGACAGGGGCTCTCTGTAGCAAACGGCATGGCATTAGGTCTCAGACTGGATAATAATCCGGCCCGCATATTCTGTATAATGGGTGATGGAGAAATCCAGGAAGGACAAATCTGGGAGGCTGCCATGACGGCGGCTCATTATAAAATCGATAATCTCTGCGCTGTGGTTGATAACAATGAGTTGCAGATAGACGGCGCGGTCGAAGACGTCATGGGAATAGAACCGGTCCATGACAAATGGGCGGCCTTCGGGTGGCACGTAATAGATATTGACGGACATGATATGGAGGAAATAGTTCGTGCCCTTGACGAAGCCGAAAAGGTCAAGGGGAAGCCTACCGTTATTATTGCAAAAACGACCAAGGGAAAAGGCGTATCCTTTTTTGAAGATAAAGCGGAATACCACGGAGTTGCCCCCTCTCATGAGGAATTTGACAAGGCGGTAAAGGAGATTAACAATGAGTGAAACAGCGCAGGTCACTGAAGAACACATACAGGGTTCGCAGAAAAAACCTAAAGCCACACGGGACGCATATGGGGAAACCCTGCTTGAGCTTGGAAGAAAACGTTCGGATGTCGTAGCGCTTGATGCAGATCTTTCCTGTTCAACCAAGACCGGTAAATTTGCGAAAGAGTTTCCTGACAGGTTTTTTAATATGGGCATAGCTGAACAGGACATGGTCGGCACGGCTGCAGGGCTTGCATTGTCCGGCAAAATTCCGTTCGCTTCCACCTTTGCAGTATTTGAGACAGGGAGAGCGTGGGACCAGATACGATTAGTCGTATGTTATTCAAATACAAATGTTAAACTCGTTGCTACTCATGGCGGAATAACCGTGGGAGAGGATGGAGCATCTCATCAGGCGCTTGAAGATATCGCGTTAATGAGGGCCCTTCCGAATATGACGGTGATAGTCCCTGCAGATGCTGCTGAAACGGCATCTGTGATCAATACGATTGTTGATTACAAGGGCCCTGTGTATGTCAGGCTCGGCCGGGCGAAAGTCCCTTACGTTATGCCGGAAGACTATCAATTCAAACTCGGAAAGGCGTTCGTCTTCCATATCGGGAAAGATGCCAATATTGTAGCTGCAGGCATTACGGTCGATATGGCAAAGAAAGCAGCGGGAATCCTGTCGCAGGAGGGCATCGATACGGGTGTAGTCAATATGTCTACAATAAAGCCACTGGATGAAGAAACTCTTTTGCGAGTTGCTGAAAGCTCAAAAATTATTGTTACGGCGGAAGAACATTCCATCATCGGCGGCCTGGGCGGGGCGGTATGTGAATTCGTATCAGAGCATTGTCCCGTCCCGGTAAAAAGGATAGGCACCCTGGATACCTTCGGCTGTTCCGGCAATCCGGATGCTCTCCTGAATCTTCATGGAATTACGGTCGGAAACATTGTCGACACGATAAAGGCCTCCTTAAAGAAATGATTGAATTTTCAAACGTAACAAAATACTATGACGATGATGTGGTATTAAAGGATGTTACGCTTACAATTGAAAAGGGGGAACTTACTTTTATCACAGGTCCCAGCGGAGCGGGCAAATCAACACTGCTAAAACTGATTTACTGCGATGAACGTCCTGATAAAGGGCAGATAATGGTAGCAGGATGGGACATAGGCAAGTTACGGCAAAATACAATCCCGTTTTTAAGAAGGAATGTCGGTATTGTGTTTCAGGACTTTAGGTTATTATTAAACAGGACCGTCTTTGATAATGTAGCCCTTGCCCTGAGGATCCACTACATGAATGCCTCAACAATCAGGGAAGATGTACATGCGGTGCTGAAGGAAGTAAAATTGGGCCATAAGGCAGACACATATCCGCAACATCTTTCGGGAGGAGAACAGCAGAGAGTCGTAATAGCCAGGGCCATGGTAGCAAAACCTACGGTTCTGCTTGCGGATGAACCGACCGGCAATCTTGACATAGATAATTCTCAGATCATTATGGGCCTTTTCAGAGAGATCAACGCGCGCGGGACTACGGTGTTGATCGCAACGCACAACCACGGGCTTTTCCATGCGTCGGGGCGAAGGGTATTTTACTTGAAAAATCATACAATTGAGAAGGAAGAAATAGGTTGAAAGTAATTATATATTCTATCCAGTCTGTTTTTCGCAGTCTCTGGCGTGAAAAATGGATTAACCTGCTGACGATATTGTCCATCAGCATCGGGTTGTCCCTGCTCACCGCATTCATCCTGCTCACGTTAAACATGGATTCCGTTATTCAGCGCTGGGCAAAAAACTTTGGTCTTGTCGTATATCTGAATGACGATATAAGCGCAGAAGAGGAAGCTGCATTGAAAATCATGATTTCAGAGGATAGTGACATTACAGAGATAAAATATATTTCGAAAGAACTCGCCTTAAAGGAACTTCGCATGACACTGGGGTCCAAAGCCCCAATCCTTGAAGGTCTGAACGATAACCCGCTCCCCTCTTCATATGAACTCAACCTCAGACGCGACTTGCTGGAACCTGAACTCGTAAGAAAAAAAGCGGTTCAGCTACAGCAGATGAAAGGGATTGAAGAGGTACAGTATGGCGAAAAATGGCTGTCATCGCTCTACACTATCACAAGAGCGATGAAAATCGGAGCTTTTTTTATAGGGGGCGCCATTTTTATCGCCATAACATTTATCACCTACAGTACAATCAAGATCTTTTTTTATCGCAGAAAAGACGAGATTGAAACACTCAAGCTCCTGGGCGCAACCCGGATTTTCATCAGGCTTCCTTTTCTTTTAGACGGTCTTATCATTGGTCTTCTGGGCGGCATCATCAGCTCTCTTGCCATATACGGCATGTACTCATTCACCAGTTTGAAAGTAATCGAATTTCTCCCTTCTTTCAGGTTATTCATGGCATCATTCCCCTTTCAGGTCTATATTATCGTTCCTCTTGCGGGTGCGGCCGTCAGTGTTATCGGGAGTTATATCGCCGTTGGAAAAATAAGGTATTAAGTCAGGAGATAGAGTACGTATAATGCTAGATAAGAAGTTGCCGGCTGGAATATCACTTCTTATTTTTTTATTGCTAATCCTCACGGTCCTTACTTCTCATTTCTCCGTGTCTGAGGCTGCTGATCCCAAGAAGAAACTTTCCGATATCGAGAAACAGATCAAAGAGAAAAAGCGACAGGTCAACGAAACCATAAAAAAAGAAAAGTCTGTTAGCGAACATATT
>DKBK01000159.1 GCA_002451135.1 Nitrospiraceae bacterium UBA6902 | reverse complement strand
CTGTTGTATTGGGTTACCTGCGTTGTATACGAGGAAGCAGAACGGGTATCACCCGCATCCGTGCGGGCCTCTTCTTTTAAGGGAAACATAAAGGGCAGTAATATTCCCTGTTATCAAGGGTGCACATATGACTTCATTCGCGGCAGGTGATGCATTCCTCCCCCCGCTCTTTACAGATTTTGCACAGTTCTTTGCAGGACATTGTCGATCCTATGCCGCAGGCTCCTGCATCCATTTCTGGAGCGCGTCGATAATTTTATTGGCCTGTTCACGGCTGGATATATTGAATTTTGATTTCTGGCTGTATATATCGTTTCTTTTCTGATACCGGCGGATACTGTAGCAGTCCTGCCCGTATTTTTCATTCTTGGCGTCCCACTGCTGGTATTTAAATATAATAGTGGCCCACGCGCCTTTGGAAAGTATTACCTTGTCAAGCTCCTTTACTTTCAGGATATTATCTTCTTCAAAATTAATAGTTATGTCATTTACATCTGAGGCCATCACGTTCTCCTTTATTTAGATTTATTCCGCGGTTAACTTCCTGAAGATTATATGTCATGTAATAGATAATGTTCAATCGGAAACAGTCACCCCGCATTTTTGCCCCTGCGGAATACATCATTTTTTGCCCACATCCAGAACAGACTTCTGGCCCCTTTCGCATATGCCTTTACATCATTGATGTTTCTCAGTGCGAGAATTTTTTTCAGTATATATGATGGTCTTGAATAGAATCTCCTGAAAGCTATTTGCCGGAGCTGTGCGATCTCCTCCCTTGTCATGGTGAAAGGGACAAAGGCCGCGCCCTGATACGTAAAGTCTGTAAGGTCTCCGGACATGGTGCCGTACTTTTCGATATTTTCATAAAGTTCCGTGCCCGGAAACGGGGTGAGGGCGTGAAAGTTGGCGATGTCAGGGTTCAGTTCGCACGCGAATTCAATGGTCTTCAGCCCGTCCTCAAAGGTCTGTCCCGGAATGCCAAAGAGAAAAGGGGTGTACACGGTCAATCCTGCAGCCTTGGCCGCCCTGACCGCCTTTTGAGTCTGCTCAACGGTTATCCCTTTCCTTACCGCGTTAAGATTTTTCTGTACCCCGCTTTCGGCGCCGAACAGGATTGCCCAGCATCCTGCTTCCCTGAATGCGGTGAGGAGGGGTTTGTCGACCTGATGAACGCATGCTGAGGCAAACCATGTAAAATTGAGCTTCCGCCTTTTTATTTCCGTTGCTATCCGCAGGGCTCTGTCATAATCAGCGGCAAGAGTATCGTCCAGGAATTTTATCTCCCTGTACCCCTGGTTTATGCAAAGCTCTATTTCCTCCATTACATTTTCCACACTGCGGAAACGTACGCCGTATTTTCTCTCTTTATCTATCTGGAAGCAGAAAATGCATCTCCTGTTACACCCCCGCGCAGTAATCATGACAGCCACCGGTTTTCTTTTATAGGTGGCAGGGGGCGGAATATAATGCATGGCGTCGCCCAAAAGCTCTCTTGCCGGGAAGGGGATTGAATCGACATCTGTGATGAGGGGGCGCGGAGGATTTTTTACTATCAGGCCGTTCTTTCTGAAGACAACGCCTTCAACTCCTTCGAGACTTTTCCGCAGGGAGAGTCTGTCTATGATCTCCACCATAGTTAATTCACCTTCTCCTGTAACAACTGCATCAATATCAGGCGAATTCTCCAGGCACATTTCCTGCGATGCGATTGGATAAGGCCCGCCTGCCGTAATAAACGGTGCAGGGTGAACCGTACTCTTGCGGATTTCGGATGCGGTAAAGGCCGCCTTTTTCCAGCCAAAGGTGGTTGAATAAATGCCGACTATGTCAGGCCTGAAGCGAGAAACTTCCTTCATTATTTCCGCGTGTGTCATGAATGCGCCGTTCAGAAATCTCACCGTATGTCCGGCCTTCATAATTGAAGCAGCAACATAGAGAGTGCCCAGGGGCTGCCAATAGTTAATCTGGGAGCCTGCGACCTTTGATGAAAATATTTCTTCCGGAACCCAGGCGGGAATGATCAGGGCACATTTCATATGTCTATAATAAATAAATTTAATTATTTTTGTAGGAGGGCATAATGAGTAAATTAGGAAAAAACTTCGGGGCGCTCTCAGAGCCGCCCCGAAATACGATGCTGATTGGAAATTACTTGTTAGATGGTATCGGTATTAATGTTTTGCTTCTTCTGCCTTCTCCTCACCGTAACCACCTGCAGCAGGTTTCTCTTCACCATAACCACCTGCAGCAGGTTTACCCTCTTCTGCCTTTTCTTCAGCAGGGGCTACCGCAGGAGCAGGAGCAGGAGCAGCAGCTTCTTCCTTTTTCTGGCAGGATACAAGCAACAGTCCCAGGGTCAAAGCGATGATACATGCGATTGCAAAAAATCTTTTCATTTAAAATCCTCCTTCACAATTAAATTTCAGGGTATTTCCCCCCAGTTAATATTTACAACTCACCCTTCTTTCTATGTGCAACAGGGAATGCCTCTTACATGAATTATACAGTAATTGTCTTTTATGTCAATCTCTGCTGTACATCCGGACATAGAGGCAAAGCCTGTAATTTTTTTTGCGTCGGATACTGTGCTAACCAGGACATCAATAGCGAGAAAACATGCCCGCTTTGATGAAAGGATGTCCTTTAATTGTTTCAGCACCTCCTGTACGTCCATTTCCCGTCCGTCAATCTCCATGAATCAATACCATAACGATGTCTTTTGACTTAGTCCTGCATGGGCTTAATGAATCTAAAATACACATTTGTCCAGTTGCCGAGAATGATGAAAATAATGGCTACAAGGCTTCCGATAGACAGTGTGGAAGCCCCTGTAAGCCCCTGTCCTATATTACAGCCTCCGGCAACCGTTGCACCGAAGCCCATCATGAGACTTCCAATGCACACGGAGAGCAGTTCATCAACAGGAGGGACTTTCCATTTAAATTCTTTTAATACCTTTGCACTGAGGTACGCGCCAAAAGGAACTGCAATAAGGTAAAGAGACGCCCATGTGATCTTGAAGGGGCCGAGGTCGAACATCGGGAAGACCCTTGCGAGCGGATGCTGTGGAGACATAGCGCTTCCTGTTAAAATAGTGCCGAAAAACTCACCGGTCGGGGTTGTGAACGAAAGACCCCTTGGAAAGCCCTCATATACAGTTGCAAGCCAGAAAGAGGCCAGGCCGAGGGCACCCAGAAGAACCCCGACTTTCGGCCATTCAATGCCTTTTTGTTTAGGCGCTGAAAAGGGTTTGCCCTTGAGAATAAAGATGATTATTGGGATAACAACTGCGGCAATCACGATCCACTTAATAGTAGGGCCATCGCCGAATATGTGCCATAGGGTAGGAGCATAATGTCCTGCGATGGGTACCCTGACACTCTTTAAGAGCTTGTACACCGGGCTCAGGATGCCGGTAGCCGTCATATGTATCCCCAGGAAGAAACCTACAACTGCAACGAGCGAGTTAAACTGGCCTTCCCCGATCTTATACCATACCCCGCTGCCGCACCCGCCAACCATCACGATACCGAGCCCGAAGACATAGCCCCCGATGATATTTGCTATCGGATAAAATGGCTGCACCGCAAGCCTGATGATTTTCAGGTCATTGAGAATATTGGCCCCGACAATCATAATTACCAGTGCAATCAAAAAACCACGGAAAAGGGTCCAGTCCTGGATGAAGATCGTATCTCTGAACGCTGTGTTCATGCAAAATCTGCCGCGCTGAAGAACAAAACCAATAGCTAAGCCGAGCAATAAACCAGAAGCAATAAAACCAAAACCTATACCTCCCATGCTGATTCCTCCCACGAAAAAAGTTTTGCTAAATTATCATATAAATCGTGTATTGTCAAGAAGTGCATCCCTTAACGGACACGAAGGCCGTGTTTTTGCGGGCATATATAATGAGACAACAAATCATCAGGTGCGAGTTAACATATTAGTCTGAAAGGGAAAATTTGTATACTAAAATATTGTAATAAAAATATAAGATAACCTTTTCTCTTTTCTTGCTGAAAGACATCGGATAAAGCAAATCGCAGATCATGCTCTGGATTGAATGTTCTCTTGTCAGCGAATACAGGCTCTGCCTGCGTGTTTATAACCAATTTTTTCAACAAATAAGCATGGAAAGAAGTATAATTTTATATAGTTATATCGATAGACAGATGCTGAATATGGCTTATCCAATTAATTTAAAAGGAAATATCGCAAGACTTCAGGACTTCTATGTCATGTCGGTAAAGGCCACGATGGGTATCTTTCGCAGACCCCTCTATTTCCGGGAGGCCATTGAACAGATGGATTACATGGGGACCGGGTCCTTTTTTATCGTCTTTCTGGTTTCTCTTTTTATCGGAATGGCGCTGTGTCTGCAAATATCTGCGGAACTTTCCAACCTTGGACTGAAAATGTATACAGGGAAGATAGTTGGCATATCAATAATCAGGGAGATAGGCCCGGTGTCTATTGCCCTGGTCTTTGCAGGAAGGGTTGGTTCCGGAATGGCGTCCGAATTGGGGTCGATGATGCTTGGTCATCAGGTGGACATACTGAGGGTGCAGGGTGTTGACCCGGTAAAAAAACTGGTGACGCCAAGGATCATCGGTTCTGTCCTGATGCTCCCCGTGCTTACCGTTATCGGTGATGCCGTTTCACTGTTCGGGGGATATTACATATCCGTATATGTAAGCCATCAGAGCGGGTTCTTTTACTGGAGCCAGATCAAGGAGATAATGAGTTTTGACAATATCTTTTCGGGCGTGATGAAACCGTTTATCTTTGGTTACCTGATATCATGTATAAGCTGTTATACCGGGCTCTCTACTAGAGGCGGGGCCCGAGGCCTCAGAACATCTACGACAACGGCGGTAGTCTATTCAATGATAATGATCATTTTATCCGACTTTATACTTACAAGGATTTTGCTCTATGTTTTGGGGATGAGGGTATGATTGAATTTCAGAACGTTTCCATTGCCTTTAATAATAACCACGCGGTGCTGCATGATTTAAGCTTTAAGGCGCACTTTTATGAAAAGATCGCGATCCTTGGTATCAGCGGCGGAGGCAAAACCACGTTACTGAGGTTGATGCTCGGGCTTGTGCAGCCGGATTCAGGGAGAATTTTCATAGATGGTCAGGACATTACCGAATTATCAGAATCCGAATTGAGGGAAAGCAGGATGAAATTCAGCATTGTCTTCCAGGAAGGGGCCCTGTTTGATTCACTGAATGTACGCGAAAACGTCGTGTTCTGTTTTAGGGAGTACTCAAACTTGTCCCAGGAGGAAATTGAAAAAAAGGCGAGAGAGCTTCTTCATAAATTAGGGATAGAAGAGGCCATCGATCTTATGCCTGAAGAACTGAGCGGCGGCATGCAGAGAAGAGTCGCAATTGCCAGGGCCCTTGCAGGATGTAATCCGAAGATGGTCCTTTATGACGAAGCTACATCCGGGCTGGACCCGCTGACCGCGGACAATATATGCAGCCTGATAACGGATCTGGCAAAGGGAGAACCTCCGGAGAGAACCGGCTTTATCATCGTGACGCACAAGGTGACGGATGCCGTAAAGGTGGCCGAGAGATTTATATATTTAAGAAATGGGGAAATCGCGTTTGACGGCGATATAGGAGCGCTCCGGAATACAGAGGACCCGGAATTAAGGGCCTTTACAGGTGAGCTTCATTTATCAGAAAAACATCTTTAACTGGGGGGAGAGAATGTACGATTATGTAAAACAGCATAAATGGGCCAAACTAAGGGTCGGAATTGTCATTACCATTGCCCTCATTATTATCCTGCTGGCGGTGATGTTTGCCGGTAATATCGAAAAACTGTTCACCCCGAGGGTCATGATATATGCCATGGTCCATGATGTCAAAGGCCTGCGGGACGGCTCTCCGGTGTGGTTTTCAGGGGTTGAAATTGGCTCTGTCAAGCATATTAAATTTTCGGTCGAGCAGAAGGTAAGAGTGGCTATGTCCATTGTCACTGATGCCCTGAAGTATCTTAAAAAGGATTCGAATGCAAATATTATGACGCTTGGATTACTCGGTGATAAATATGTTGAAATAACTCCGGGTTCAAATGAAGCTGAGGGCCTCAGGGCCGGGGACACCATCACAGGAAGGACCCAGACAGAAATACAGGACGTTGTTCAGTCCAGTCAGGACTCAATAGCAAAGATATCTGATTTTGTCAGCATGCTCGAGGAGATTCTCATAAAGATTGAGAACGGGAAGGGCACGGTATCCAGATTTATCCAGGACCCTGCCGTGTATGAAAATCTTAAAGAGGCAATAAAAGAATTGACGGTTCTTGTCCGGAAAATAGAAAGCGGTGAGGGCACGATGGGAAGATTAATAAATGAAGACGCGCTCTATAATGATCTTGCTTCCTCTGCCAAGGACATCAGTCTCTTTGCCCAATCACTGAAAAAGTCGGAAGGGACCCTGAATAAACTGATAAACGACCCGTCTCTTTATGACAGGTTTCAAACGGCCTCGACATCCCTTGATGCGTTTACACAAAGACTTGCCTCATCAAAAGGTACTGTCAATAAATTGATTGAGGATGACAGCCTTTATGAAAACCTCAATTCCGCCTCAGAGAAAATGAATAAGGTGTTAGAACGCATCGATAACGGTGAAGGACTTATGGGCAGTCTTGTAAAGGATGATGAGCTTTCAAAAGAACTTAAGGCAACGATCAAAGAGCTCAATGCCCTGATTAAAGACATAAAAGAAAATCCGGGCAATTATTTTAGTTTCAGTATTTTTTAGGCGGGGCTATTCTGGGTGACAGCTCTGTTCCTGTTATTGCCTGCAAATAAGAGAGGTCGGATTTGAAACTGCATCATTCGCTGCAATATTTCAAAAAAAGCGATTATGCCGGTCTTTTTTAGTGTGCTGCATTAAAAATTATTATGCATCTTCGGGGCTGCACGTAAGGCATTGAGATCGGTTTTTTAACTCTGCCCTGCACGGACTTTTCTTTTCACAAGCCTGACGTGAGATGGGGAGATAAGGCGGATATGAACTATCTCTCCTGCGTGTAAAAAGCTTCATGTGTTACCCCTCGGCTTATCAAAAAATCAACCACTTCAGCTGGCTTGAAATACATTCGCAGCTTGCACGCGCTTCTGCCGGTTCCGCTGAAAATGCCGTCATCGAGGGTCTCCATAAGATGGATAATCATTTCGACATCTTCATCACTGAAGTCAGATTTAGTTGCCGCATGTACGTGTAAGCCGGTACGGCGTATTAGTTTATCCGAAATATTGTTTATGGCATCAAGATAGGATTTGCCGCTCCACGTGTTTAAAAAGGCAGGGATTTTCAATAAATAATCTGTTATCTCGGGGATGTCCGGCAGGTTTCCCACATGTTCAATATTCACGCCAAGCTTATCACGGCAGAGGGTCATAAGGTTTCTCACCAGGACATGCCTGTGTCCTTCCGACGTCCTGTTCACAACCAGTGCGGGACAAAACTCATGCTCAATCTCCTGCATCAGGGGCAGCATGTCAGGCGACAGGGTTTTTATCTGTTCAGTAAGCATCTCCAAACCCATTCCGCTTTCCCCACCTGTTTTTTTTGTTTCTGTATCAATGACAGGGGCGATGTCCGGGTGGTTCTTAAAGATATGCTGCAGTCTTCTGAAAAGTGCGCCCTTGATAAAACTGTATGCGTTCATTACGGCCCCCGGTTCAGGTGCGGTAACTACTATTCCGCGATCAGACATGCTGAAGAAATCCAGTGTATTAAAATGCACTCCTGCCCCGAGGTCAATAATAATATAGTCTGCGGCAAGGGATTTTACGTGACGCATAATCTTTAATTTCATCCAGTGAGCGGGATTCGCCATGCCGGGTACAAACTCGGACCCGCTTATGAGCCTCATATTTTCCTGCGACGTCTCAACCAGGACATCGTGAAGAGACGGAACTTTCTTGAGAATGAAGTCAGCGATCGTCGGGGTCTTTTTAATTATGCCAAGATATGTATGCAGGTTTGCAGCCCCGAGATCGAGGTCTACAAGAGTCACGCTGTGTCCGTCCATCGCGAGCTTTGTTCCCAATGCGACAGAGAAAATGCTCTTGCCGACACCGCCCTTTCCGCCCGCTACAGAGAAAATCATTTTAGGTGTGTTGTCCGGTTTCATCGGGTGTGTGAGAATTATATCATAAATAGAACTATTGAAATCCAAATATCAAATTATCA
>DKBK01000043.1 GCA_002451135.1 Nitrospiraceae bacterium UBA6902 | reverse complement strand
CCGGTGTAAAACTAAACTTTTGGCCACCAATAGCCGCTTCGTACATCAATCCGCCTTTTGCGTGCACGAATACGGCCATTCCTTTGTTATAGTTCGTTTTTGCCTGTTTTCCCGTCGCAGGACCGGCACTTGCTCCAGCTGTCGCTCCCTCACTCCCTGCTTTTGCCTGAACACCNNTCGTAAGCGCGTTTATCTTCAAAAAATATAATCTCGCTGATTGCCTGTCCCCCCAACTGCCAACCTATAGACAATTTAATTAAGGATGCTGACCCGGTGACTTTACCTCCCTGATATACTTGCCCTTTGCCGTAAGCTCCCCCGATGCCAATGCCGCCTTTTCCAATAGTCGGAAAAACCGTATAGCCATAACAGTTATTAAAAAAAGGCTGTACAGCNNGATACAACTATCATCATCCCCAATAAAACATAAAATCTAAACGCCTTCATTTTCTCCCTTCCTTTCTGTCCTATGGCCGTCATGCCACAAAACATAGATGATTATTAATATAAAATTAGTTCTCCGATGCAAATTCCATAACAACAAGCGGGACAACCGTTTCAGTAATGCCCCATATAACAACCAACGTACCTAATCACTGAATGTTAAAATTTGTAATTGATAAAATTCATCTGTTATTTTCATCGGTGATTCCTTTTGATTAAAGACTACAATAAATATTTCCAATAATCAAATTTTTCTGAGAACATTACTCCCATCTCTATTTAAACAATATTGTCGATACATGCAAAAAGTTAGTGCCTGTGAAGAGCAGTGAAGTGATGATTTCATAGGGCAAGAAATAAAACGAGGGCCAACTCAGAAAAATTGTTATCCGTTATTAAAAATATTTATACTCATTATAAGTATCTTGACTAAAAGACTGCACATGGTTGACAGTTACTAAACCCTTCAGGGAAGGAGGTGGATGGTATAGCAAACCTTGAAGCAAGACATGATGAGTCAATATTCAAGGGTAATGTGAATGAAGCAATAAATAGAATGTTAGCTTGCATGTTACATCAGGAGGAGAAATGCTGCAAAAAATGCAACGACGTCTCTGTCTGCAGTTTTTTGACAGAAGCTGTAGTTGCATACAAGATTAAAAAGACAATTACCCCTTCTGTGTGATGAGCAAGCTGTATTAGTCAAGGACACTTCCCTTTGATACCCTCCTTTTCACTCTTTTTTATATAAAGTGTTAAATTGAAATGTTTGAGCTTTATTACTCTTTCAAAGATACAATGATATTTCCCCAATAAATTGGACATTGCCTTCTTAAGGATTATCGCATAGTATTAATATCCTGATAATATCACCCATAAATCCACGACGTATATTCTGATGCAAGACAATCCCATGAGTAAGGCTGTGTCAGCTTTTCTGCAAGTTCAGAATCCAGGAGTTCTTCCTTCAGAATTATTTCCTTCAACCGGGACTCGATATTCTGGTCAGTATATAAATATTTGCCGGAAAATAGCTCGGGATAAGAAAGCCGGTTGGGGAGCAAAGGCCTGCAGCCGGCCCTGGTAGCCTCGATAACAGACATACCAAAGAATTCATGCTTAGCGGTTGATACCACAATATCTCCCTGTTTAAGCCATGTTGCATATTCAAGCTTCGACCCCACATAGCCAAAGTGCAATATTTTTTTTGCCAGGATTTTTTGTGCTATCTCAAACACTGCTGGATTATCCTTAAATGATTCTCCTAATACAATAAGTCTGAAATTAATCCCTTTCTTATCAAGATCAATAAGCGTTCTGAAAAAGAGTTCGGGATTCTTGTCGTGTTCCCACCTGTGGTTCCATAAGATAACCGGTGGACCGCTTCTTTTGGGGTCTGCCAACTTATCAATACCAGCAAAATCCATTCCCGGAGGGATGATCCCTGCCTTTGATGTAATTTCTCTTACAGGGTCTCTCAGTTTCAGATCGTATGACCTCTTCATCAGATTTTTAATACCTGTCATGAATGTCTCAAGATTATACTTTGAGTTAAAGGCAATCCTGTCGGAAGCCAGTGCGGTAGTAAGATTGGTAAGAGCAAAATGGAAGTCCTTTTCATCTTTAACCTGCACTGGATAGGCAAACTGGTTCTCATGGAAATATGTAAGTAAAGGCACTTGTCGGACCCACTCAGGAGCAAGGCCCCTGAACGCAGCAACATCCACAAATGTTGAGCATAAAATACGGTCAAACCGCTCTCCTGTCTGCTTCAGTTTATCAGCAAAATAAGGGGCTGAGAGCCTCATGCGCCATTTCCACTTCCTTGCTGGTAGCGTCATAAAACTAAACTCAAAAGGGAGCCGGGTGCTCAGTCCTTTCAGGAATGATTTGTGAGAACCTCCGTAGTAGGGTTCAAGAATAAGAACTTTAAGTTGATTGCTGAATGATTTTCTCATATTGATCACATATGCTATTAGAACGAAAAGGGAAATGCAAACAAAAGTGATAAAATATGTATCATTATCGATATAGTAAACTTATCAATCAAATCCAGTACGCTGCAAAAACCGGATAAATGCGAATTATTAACAGATTCCAGAATGAAGAAAAATTGATGACTATACTGGTTACTCATATATATGACATACTGATGGAGATTTTACGCCGGGAAGCTTGCATTCACCTCCGTCATGACAATAATTCCAGTCCCGACTCCGGGAGGGACTTGTCCTCGAAGCATCGCTTCAACTCGATTTGTACACATGACATAATTTATTTTATCAAAACAACCGGCAACAGGAATGTGGGCAATAACTTCCCGTTCTCTCATTTGCCTGAACAATCCCATTCTATGACATGATTGAGTGAATTCGGTACAATAAACAATTCAGTTATAATGCACTGGATTCCTAATGAAAAATAAATCATCTGACATCCAACTCGTTATCACAGCAGCTCTCAAAAAAGAAATCCCTAAGGCGTGGTTTGAATCGCGGGGTGTCGGCGTACATACACTTGCCGCACTTAAAGCAGGCGCATTGCGACAGCAGACAGGTCCGGGAACCGGCCTGCTGTTGGTCATAACCGGATCGGGACTCAGGGCAAGTGAAGAGGCCGCATGCTGGATACGGGACAATCTGAATCCTTTGTTCGTACTGAATATCGGGACCTGTGGAATAAATGATAGGCAATATCCAAAATGCATGTGGCTGGTCCCCCACTATACCGCAGATGAAGCCGGAGATATGTGTGCGCTCGATACAAGACTCCCTGTTCCATGGCCCCAAGCGGCAATCAATGTCCATTCGCTCCTTAGCGTAAAAAAAGCGGTCACCGGGGATACCCCGGCTCATTGGAAAAAACATACCCTTCTTGATATGGAGTGCTATTCGCAGGCAAGGGTGTTTCATGAAACCGGCATCACATTCCATTGCCTTAAATTCGGCACCGACTACTCCGATTCCAATACCCTTTCAGACTTCAACAGGANNTGATCAGACGCGCGATAGATTCCGTCCTGTCACAATCTTATATGCCTGAAGAGATAATTGTAGTTGATGACTGCTCGACGGACGGGACTCCGGACATCCTTGAGAGCTATAGAGGTAGAGTAAAAATCATCCGGCTGCAGGAAAATTCAGGCCCTTCAAAAGCAAGGAATGAAGGCATCAGAGATGCAGGCACTGAGTGGATCGCCTTTCTGGATTCTGATGACTTCTGGGAAAAAAACAAACTGAAAAACCAGGTTGAATATCTCACAAGATATCCGTTCTATCAGATTATTCAGTCCGAAGAAAAATGGATAAGAAACGGGAAAAGAGTAAATCCGTGCAGACACCATAAAAAACCTCTCGGATGGATCTGGGAGCCTTCGCTTGAGCGCTGTCTCGTGTCTCCTTCCGGAGTGCTGATCAAAAAATCCTTGCTCGAAAGATATGGGGGATTTGATGAGGGTCTTGCCGTGTGCGAAGATTATGACCTGTGGTTAAAGATATCAAGGCATTATCCCGCAGGACTAGAACCCAGCCTGTCGGTAATCAAATACGGCGGCCATGACGATCAGCTCTCGCATAAATATCCTGCCATGGACAGATTCAGGGTGACGTCACTTGTCAGTATGCTTAAAAAGGAATCAAATCCTGATTTCAGAGGGAACATTCTCCGTATCCTCGAGAAGAAACTAAACATACTTATCAAGGGGTATGAAAAGAGGCAGCACACCGGAGATGCCCTGGATTGCAGAAAAATACTTGATTCAATAAATGAGTTTCAGTAATTGTCGTAATTGTATAATATATTCATATGGCCGTTCAGAACATAAAGATTAAAGACGTCCTTGTTGATGACAGCCGGTTTTCCCTCGAGGATTATCTGTTCCCCTTTGCCCCGGAACAGACCTGTCATATCACCTCGTTTGATGCCTTCGGGATTTTAGATCCCATCATTCTCTTCAAAGATGATGAGAAGCGTCTCCACCTCGTAGACGGCCTGAAGCGGGTACACTTTGCCATTCTGAATAAAGAGAGAATAATCCGGGCAACCGTTTTGCCTCCAAACACGCCTGTGACGAATTTAATTACCCTCATCCTGTGCAACAAAAGATACGAGATCGAATACAGTACGATAAATAAGATCCAGTTCATATACTTTGCCACTTCATTAAATGCGCCTGAACCATGGGTTCTGCAGTCCCTCTGCATCCCCTTTGAGTTCAAACCGCACCGGGATATTTTCCGGGAATGTGAACGGATATATAACCTGCCGAAAGAGCTGAAACTCTTCTGTCATGACAAAAAGTTCTCACATAAACAGCTTCTCAATCTTACATATCACCCTAAGGACCTTCTCTCCCAGTTGATCAAATGGAAGTCCGTCATGCAGTTCACGGCCTCAACGCTGGATGAGATCGCCTCGAACCTGAAAAACTATTTAAAACGAGAGAATAAAAAAATCGGCGACTTTCTCTCGGAACCGGATATTCTGGAACTCTTCGACTCATCCCTCGGTCCCCGCGAAAAGACGGAAAAACTCCGCCATCTGATCCATTTAAAACAGTTTCCGGTGCTGTCTGACAAGAACGCGAAAATTCAGAAGGCAGTTGACGCGCTCAAACTTCCGAAAGGGCTACAGGTAAGCTGGGACAACACACTGGAAAATAAAAATGTCAATGTATCGGTAAACATTCATGATCCGTTAATGTGGAAGGCCATACTGGACACTTTAAGTTCAGATGAAGTCAAAAAGGCAATTGAGTCAATCCTCGACGAACTCTAAGAAAGTAAATTTCAAGGACGGCAAACAAGGGCTTCGGACCATCCCCAAAAAAGGCGAAGCCATGGGTACGTGCGCGACGTTTAACACAAAATACCTCTGCTGCCACGTCCATGTCCTGAGGTCCGTCCATAACTGTCCCTTTGAATGCTCCTATTGTTTCCTCCAGAATTATCTGACCGACGGATCAACCAAAATCGTGGACGATGCACACACGCTCATCCAGGAGGTTGAGCAAAAGATATCAAAAGAGCCCTGGCGGCTGTTCCGCATCGGCACGTGGGAACTCGGTGACAGCCTGGCACTCGAAATTGAGTCCGGACAGGCAGCTGAATTTGTCCGTTTCTTTTCCGGGTTAAAAAACGCGGTCCTGGAGCTGAAGACCAAGTCCGATTGCGTGGATTCCCTCCTTTCCCTTGATCACAAGGGAAAGACAGTTGTTTCCTGGTCATTGAATACGGACTCTGTCATTAAAACCGATGAACACCGGACAGCCCCGCTTAAAAGCAGGCTCAGGGCCATGCAGCGGGTATTCAGGGCCGGTTACCTTATCGGCCTGCATTTTGATCCCATGATATTTCATGCAGGTTGGGAAGAAGGGTATACATCACTGGTCCGCCAGGTGTTTGAGACAATATCCCCAGACAGGGTTGCATGGATATCTATCGGCAGTCTCAGATTCAATCCCGAAATGAGAAAGAAGATAGAAAACAATTATCCCGGCAGCAGGCTGACCTGTGCGGAGATGGTCCTGGGAGATGATTCCAAGGTCCGGTACGTAAAGCCGCTGCGGGTCAGCATGTATACCTACCTGTACCGTGAATTGAAAAAATATGTATCCGAAAATAATCTTATTTATTTATGCATGGAAAGATGGGACGTCTGGGACAAGGTCTTCGGATATCACCCTGATACCATTGGACACCTGGATTATCTTTTTGCAGAATCGCTGCATGAGAGATACGGTATCGGCGAAGGAGCGCCGATGAGAGATAATTACGAGAAAATCGTAAGTTATAAATAACAAATAAACCTCAATGACCTGATAAGCAATGTTCAAAACGAAGAAACGGGTTTTAATACCTTCCCCTCTTATGAATTCTTCGGCAATTGAAATTTATTTGGAATGTGTAATTTGATTATTGAAATGATCTGTTTCTTGGATAGGAATGTATGTCTATGCAAAAAGACAAGGTACTTCTTCCATTAAACGCTGTCAGCACCCGCACCCCCTGGCTCTGGATAGGCACATGGAGCATGGGCGGAGAGGGCTTCGGGGGGCATGATCAGAGGGAATCCCTGCGGGTCCTCAGCACTGCTGTTGAAAACAATATCCGGCATTTTGACACAGCCGGTTTTTATGCCCACGGCAAATCCGAAAAGCTTTTACGGAAGATCATAAAATCAGGCAGGCCGGAGTTCTTTATTTCCTCAAAAGGCGGGCTTGTCTGGGAGGGCAGAAAAGTAAAACATTCGGCATCTCCCGAGAAGTTAAAGATACAGCTTTTTGAAACTCTTGACAGGCTGAACACGGATTACCTCGACCTGTATCAGCTGCACTGGCCGGATCCAGAAGTTTCATTGCGTGAAAGCATCAGTGCCTTAAAGACATTTAAGGAGCAGGGGCTTATCCGTTCCTGGGGGGTGGGGAATTTTACAGAACAGCAGGTTATCGATAATCTTACAGCTGAAAAGAACATCCCGCACCAGGTGCGTTTTAATCCGGTCCGCAGTACTCATGGTATATTGAGGGCGGGTCGGGACCGCTGCATTAACTGCATTATATCCCCCCTGGAACAGGGCCTGCTTGGCAATGGAATGAGTGCTTCAGGCATAGCCGGGATAGGAAAAAAAGACGTGAGGAGCAGAAACCCCTGCTTTTCCGATCCTGATGTGCTGAAATGGACCGCCAAACTTGATGAACTGCTTAAACAGCATGCGGTTCCAAAAGTGTCTTTAATTCTGATGTGGATCAGCAGCCGGCCCGATGTTCATGCCATAATACCGGGCCCGAGAAAAATTCAACAACTAAATGAACTCCTCGCGTTCAGGACATATGTTGAAAAAAATGATCTTTTCTCAAAAGGGGAAGACGCACGCATCCTGTCAGATGAAAAAGTGAGAAAGATGATTCCGGAAGAGATATGGCAGCATCTGGATAGCGCAACGGGAATTGCCCGGCTGGATACAGGATAAATGCTATTTTCAGGATAGTCTATGAAGCGCAGACGTCCGCTTCCTTTTCTTCGGACTTTTTGCCAGTCACGTATTCCAGAATACCCTGCGGATTACATTCTATGCACATATCGATTCCCAGTACTACCTGCATACCGTCACGAAGCAGAGAAGCATTTCCCAGGCCGCTCGCCTCGAGTCTGCTGAGCACCGTTTCTTTGGGCCGCAAGTAGGATTTGCCGCAATTCATGCAGAGCCAGATGAAATTGTCCCTTGTCTTTTTCATGCACTTCTGACAAACATAAATTGTCCTCCCCGGCTGATACTCTATATGCATGGATGTATACTCTTTTTTGCAAATCAGGCACTCTCCTATCGCATCAAACATATTCACACCTCCCTGTGTAAAAAGCTTTCTTCCTTGCGTATCTTATCGGAATATCAGGGGGGCAACTTGATCAGCTTTTATGGAGTGAAGGTACCGGAGGGCACGTAAAAATCAGATTCATATCTACCACTTCTTTTTTTCCCATGCTATTGCCCGATCATAGTGCGCAAATATCTTCTCGCGTCTCCGGAACTCCTTTGAGTGCATTGAACGCCTCCCCGAGTCAGTCCTGATCCCTAAATCGGCATGCAACATTTCGTGATAGACGATAAACTCAAGAAAATAACGGGGGATCCTCTTATTATCAAGCATAGGATTGATCCTTATCGTATTGTTATCAGCGCAGTAACTGCCGAGTGTCCTCCGCGCAGCCACCCGCCTCGGACCTTTTATGCCCCATGTGATGGATGCTGAGACTCTGCCTGCAAAGTATTCTGTATTGATTACATCAAACATCTCGAGGAGGTCATACCTGTTCCCCTCTGTCTTGATATGCACCTTTCTCGGCGGTCTCCTCTTCAGCTGACTTGAGTTCTGTCTGATGAATTGTCTGATATGTGGCGTTTTTGCCCTGCTGTTCCTGATAAAACCTGCTATTTCATCCATCACATCACTGCCCGCAGAAAGAAAAATCCTGTGAATCCTTATAGAAACCGAGGCCCCCTTTCTCTTCATCGAAAGCATACTTGAGGAGTTGTCTGTAATAACAAGCGATATTTCCTTTCTTACCGCTTGTTCCAGATACCCCCTGAGGGCGTCTTCATCCATATGAAACATGAAACTTAGCTGGCTCATATATCACTTCATATTATTGCAGTCTTAATATATATAATAAGATATCCGATATAAAATACAAGATGAGATGCGATAGATTAAGACTGCTTATAAAAAGAACGTCTCTCCAACCACATCAATTGCTTTCAGATATAAAATATACCCCATGAGGAAACGCACGTGAAAAAAATATTCGTTCTCGACACCAATGTTTTGATCCACGATCCTGAGGCCTTCCTTAATTTTGCTGATAACGATGTCGTCCTGCCGATTACTGTCATCGAAGAGCTGGATAAATTAAAAAGAGGCAACGGCGAGATCCCCTATTCAGCCCGCCATGCCTTGAGACTTATAGATGCGTTCAGGCAGACAGGTCAGCTGGCCTCAGGAGTCGAACTGCCCAGCGGCGGCCTTCTGCGTGTAGTAATCGAAGAAAACAGACATTTGGAGAGACCCTCAAATGACAACAAAATAATATCTACTGCTGTTTCGCTCGCACGTAACGAGACCAGTCTTCAACCCGTTATCCTGGTATCAAAGGATACGTCGGTCAGGATCAAGGCCGATGCACTCAGGCTTGTAACACAGGATTATCTGAAAGACAAGACAACCGTGTTTCAGAAATACGGCAATATTCTGGAAAACAGCGCTGAGGGGAATGGTATCAAGTCAGTAAAGTACTTAAAGTCCGGAGACAAGATATTCAGGGTGTATGGGCAAGACAGAATGGAACTTATCAGGAGACAGCGCTCCGTTATGCATATTTATCCAAAAAATATCGAACAGGAATGTGCTATTGACGCGCTGCTTTCTACACACACAAACGTCGTGGCGCTGACCGGACGGGCAGGGACAGGAAAAACTCTGCTTGCGGTCGCCGCCGGCCTGCATTTCTGTACAAAGAAGGTCTCCGCGGATCAGCAAAGGTCTTACGAACAGGTCATGGTGGCCCGTCCTATTGTTCCGCTTGGAAATGATATAGGGTTTCTCCCCGGAGATATCAAAGAGAAAATGTACCCCTGGATGCAGCCAATATACGATAATCTTGACGTTATAGTAGGCACCTCTGATGAGCCCATGGAGGAAAAGTCAACGACTTACAGGAGTTCCGATTACCTCGTTGAATCAGGTATTGTGCATATAGAACCATTAACGTACATAAGAGGCAGAAGCCTCCCGAAACGCTACCTGATTATTGATGAGGCACAGAACCTAAGGCCCCTGGATGTAAAAACTATCATCACGCGCTGCGGGGAGGGGACAAAGGTCATTTTTACCGGCGATCTCGAGCAGATTGACTCCCCCTACCTGGATGCCGCATCAAACGGGCTTGCGTTTCTTATCAAGCGGTTTATCGATGAGGAGAATTTCTGTTATCTGAACCTTAAATATAGTGCCCGGTCCGCCCTTGCGGAACAGGCGGCAATGCTCTTATAGTACTCTTTTCCCTCCTGCATTGCGCTCATTAGAAGGCAGTTTCATTGCACTCATGCACCACTCATCTACGC
The DNA here is from genome assembly GCA_002451135.1 of Nitrospiraceae bacterium UBA6902. Lineage (GTDB taxonomy): Bacteria > Nitrospirota > Thermodesulfovibrionia > UBA6902 > UBA6902 > UBA6902. Next base: position 21,304 of record DKBK01000043.1, on the reverse strand, counting down.
TACCTCTAGGTGTGTATATTATGTTCATTATTTGATATATTTGACTATGGAACAAAAAACGCGAGCCTCTGCATGTCATCAGGACAAGTCAATCTGCCCTTATTTCAGTGACGGAAGGGTATGCACTATCGAATATCTGATTCCCGGAGATGAGGAAACGAGAAACTTCCACAAATTTCTTTCCAGGGGATACAGGCGCATGGGCCCGATATTCTACCGTAACGCTTGTGAAAAATGTTCCTCCTGTCTGCCGATCAGGCTTGAAACCGCGAAGTTCAGGGCCAGCCGAAGTCACAAGAGGACACTAAAGAAGAATGAAGATCTGAGGGTAGAAATTCTTTCTCAGCCGCATATCACAGATGAAAAGATAATGCTGTATGAACGCTATGTAAAATCCAAACATGCTGATGACAAAAGCAGTTCATCCGGAGACGCAATCAATGTGCTGTTACACATCCATTACGGATATCCGGACACCCTTGAAATGAATTACTTCTCCGGCGAGAAATTGATCGGAGTGGGAATTGTTGATGCAGCCCGGGATTCCCTCTCATCAAATTATTTCTATTACGACACGGCCTGTCTCAACAGGAGGATCGGGGTATTCAGCATACTCCAGGAGATATCGCTCACCGCGGCCCTGGGGAAAAGGTATTATTACCTCGGTTTTTATATCGAAGAAAATCCCAAGATGTCTTACAAAAAACAATTCCGTCCTAATGANNGTATATGATTAACATCATATACTATTAATATCATGTAGGCTAACATTACCCTATAAGACAATGCGACATCAGTCAGCAATATTACTATTTATATTTATACTAATTTTTATAGAGACAGGTATATCGGCAGAGACTAAACTTCAGATGGCAGCGGGGAAAGGAGAAAACAAAACCTATATGATACCTTCCGACAAAGACCTCCGGGAAAAATTAACACCCCTGCAATACAATGTTACCCGGGAAAACGGGACTGAACGCGCCTATGATAACGAATACTGGGACAATAAAAAAGAGGGCATCTACGTAGATATCGTTTCCGGAGAACCCCTTTTCAGCTCCCGTGACAAGTATGATTCCCGCACAGGATGGCCGAGTTTTACGAGACCGCTCGAATCGGGCAATATCGTGGAAAAAGAAGACAGGTCATTGTTCGTGAAAAGAACAGAGGTGAGGAGCAGGCACGCTGACTCTCATCTCGGTCATGTGTTCGACGACGGCCCTGCGCCTACCGGACTCCGCTATTGTATGAACTCCGCCGCACTCCGGTTTATTCCAAAAGAAGAGATGGAAAAAGAAGGATACGGGGAATATCTGAAGCTTTTTGAAAAGTGATGGATCCAGTACCCTCCCAACGCTTGCCTGCAAGCTGTTATTGAATAATCTAGCCTTTTTTTAATAAAATAAACCGACTCACAACATACTCAGCCGACTCCGATTACCATTCACCCGTCAGAAAGAACGGGTTTGATTACATTCTGTTGTGAAAGTAATGAAAGTATTATTCGTAACATACGCTTAAAAAGCGGGGCCTTCTGAAGGGGCAAATAATATTTTTTACGGATACCTATGGAAAAATTGCGTCAGAGCGTAGTGAATTTCATGTCACTTGAGGATTTCATCACTGACGGGAGTTCGCAGCTTTTCCATAAGGTCGTTTCCTGTATGCATGACCTGTGCTTCCATATACTGGAAGCTGAAAAGAACGGCACTCCCCGGGCGCAAATAGAGGACATCATTAAACCCGCAAGGGATATTCACGGCCGCTCTGTCTTTGTCAAACGCCTGCAGGACTGGCCAAGAAATTACCCGGGAGATTTTGAAACCATAGAGTATATTTGCAACCCCGAAAATAAATCACGATATGGAAAAATTGAATATTATATCGAGGAATACGCCCTTAACAGCACGATGGCCCAGCAGCACCGGAACAAGATACTTCAGCAATCTGACATTATTCTTGACACGCTGCTGAATGGAAAGATCACGCCGAAAATATTATCAGTCGGATGCGGGGGATGCCCCGATATCCTGTATATTGAAAAATACATTACATCGGCACCCTGCGATCTGGTGTTGCACGATGTGGACAGCGATGCGTTGGAACTTTCAAAACAGAGACTGCGCAATGTAAGAGGAAATCAGCAATTCATCAACGGTAATTTCCTGCAGTCACTGAGAAAGATAGAAAAACTTGGGCCATTCGACCTGATTCTCGCCGGCGGGCTATTTGATTATCTGTCCGATAAGCATATTTCTTTTTTCCTCAAACAGGCATTAAAAAATCTTTTAAGCCGGACCAGCCTTCTTTTTTTCTCAAATATAAGGGAAGGCAATCCTTTTCAGGTATGGCAGGAATACCTTGCGGACTGGAAACTCGTGTACAGGTCTGAAAAAGATGTTCTCAGACTGCTGACTGATGCAGGCTTTTTAGACAGTGAAGTAACGATAGACACGGATAAGACAGGTCTTACTTTATTAGTTACCGTTCATAAGAAGGCATGAGCTACCGGAATAAGGCTTTGGGAATACCCGTTTGAAAATTCATTTGACAGATTTACTGAGTTCATGATATATATTTCATTAAAAAGGAGGGGCAGGTTACTTTTGATAATTACTGCGGCACACAGATGTGCTCATCTAACCCAGAGAGGTAATAATTGCCATGAAAAACAGTGAGTGCCCTATAACAAAACTATCGACTATTGTTCTTGCCATTGATAATTCCAAACACAGTGAGGCAGCGTTAAGCGAAGCCTTCGGCCTGGCAAAATCATGTTCGGCTCATCTCTACGCCCTGTCTGTGGTTGAGGCCAATGAGGAGTTTGTATCTCTCGCGCCAGAGGCCGTAGAAAAAATGGGTGAAGCAGTAAAGAAATTACTGGACTCCGTATCAGATCGTGCGAAAAAAGAAAAAATACAATGCAGCGTTATCTCTCATACAGGAGATGATCCGGCCCAATTTATAGTTGAAGAAGCAAAGAAATTGAATGCCAACATGATTATCATGGGGAAACACGGAACCAGAAAAAGTCTGACAAAATTTGTAATGGGCAGCGTGACAGCAAAAGTGCTCAGTCACGCACCATGCAATGTTCTGGTTATCGTTAACTGAAGAATTTTCATGCAATTGCCCTGAACATCAGTTAGTGTGCAAAAAACGAGTGTCGTTTCCACTCATCGTCACTACCATATCAGGGAAAGAAATGCATCAAGGTCGGTCTGCAGGCGGTTGAACTTGCACCAGATGACCAGACACTGTTCCGAACGGTAACAGTACCCGTCTTTTATTACGACATGCACATTGATACCTGTTCTGTCCTGGTGAGGACAGGGCAAGTGCAGCTTGCCGGTCTCCACTGCATACGTTTTCTGCATCGGGGGGTCTTTTTTCATACTTTTATTTTATCTTAATCCGGAAGCTTTGCAAAGCGGACAGGTGAATAATAATATCAGCTTAATATTGTTCAACTATTTCTTGATATCTGCTGCTGTTCTATCTGAAGCTGTTTTAACAGAGCAAAATCCTTTTTCAGTTCCGCCTCTCTTATCTTGCCCTGAAGCTCCTGTAATAACATCTTCCGTTTATTCTCTTTTATGCGCGTAATGCAATCGTTCAGGGCTTTTTCAGGGTCTTCAAATTCCGGGTTTTCAATATCTTCATTCAATGAAATGCCCGTAAGATAATTTTTTTCCTCGCCATCACATTGGGATATCAGCTGATTCAGTTCGGTTGTGCCTTCTTTAATCCTGTTAAATACTGACCGGGCGACAGGGTCCTTGAAGTCGTCTGATACAATTTTATTACATACGTCCCCCGCTCTTTCAGGCCGCTGGAGCAGCAGCTTGATTATATATAATTCATTTTTGGGCCTGGCCTTTGGTTTAGGCTGTGCCGGAAGAACAGAGCTATTATGCCCTGCTCTATGCTGTTTCTTTATACGCTGATACTCTTCTCTTACATAGCGTTCTTCCACATTTAATTTCTCAGACAACATCTTCATGTAGGTCCCCTGGAGTATTTTATCCGGCGTCCTGGAGATCGTCTCTATCGCCTCACGGGCTATTATGCGTTTATCTCCCTTCTGCAACATGAAAAATTCGATGATCGATAATGGACGTGCAAGCAGGGCCTGAAACGCCTCTTTTCCCTTCTTCCGCAAAAAACTGTCGGGGTCATCTTTGCCCGGAATGGAAAGAACCTTCACATGAAGACCGCTTTCAAGCAGTATGCCGGCGGCATTTTTAGCAGCCTTGTTCCCCGCTTCATCACTGTCAAAAACAATGATTGCCTCTTCCGCGAATCTCTTTATCAATTTACCGTGTTCCTGGGTACACGCTGTTCCTAGCGGGGCAACCGCATTTGTAAAACCGAATGTATGGGCGGTAATTACATCCAGATAACCCTCCATCAGCAGGACCTGCCCGGCGTCTTTCACAGAGTCTTTGGCAAGGTTAAGACCGTACAGGACTCTCCGCTTGTTGAAGACCGGTGTTTCAGGTGAGTTCAGATATTTCGGCTCGGTATTATCAATCGCCCTTCCGCCAAAGGCAATGACATCTCCCTTTAGGTCGTATATGGGAAACATTATTCTGTCCCTGAATGTATCATATACCCCCTTTGATCCCTGGACGGCAAGTCCGGCCTTTTTGACCATATCGGGTTTATAGCCTTTACGCGCAAGAAAATTCAGCAGGGCATTCCATGAATTGAGGGCATACCCCAGGACAAATTGTTTTTGGACTTCATCGCTGATCCCCCGCCCCTTGAGATAGCCCGCTGCCTGCGAATTTTTCGGTAAGTTCTGCTGGAAGAACCACGCGGCATCTTTATTCATATTAAACAGGGGCTCTTTTTCCCCTGTCTCCGCGGCCTCTTTTTGAGATGTTTTGAGTGTGACGCCGGCCCTCTTCGCAAGTATCTTCAGGGCTTCCGGGAATGAGAGGTTTTCACTGCGGACCAAAAAGGTAAATATATCACCCCCGCTCCCGCAGCCAAAGCAGTGAAATATCTGTTTCGCAGGGCTGACAGTGAAAGAGGGCGTCTTTTCAGCATGGAACGGACAGAGGCCCTTCCAGTTCTGGCCTGCCTTCTTCAGCTGTACATAATCCGATATCAGGTCAACGATATCTATCCTGTCTTTTATCTCTTCAAGGGTGCTGTCGTGGGAAGGCATAATTTAAATGATATAAGAACAAAGAACATTATCCACTGATTTCACAGATTCCTCAGATTTTTAACCTCTCATACAACGAAACATATTGATAAGATCCTGCTGTGTGTTACATCCGGGTCATCTGTGCACTATGTGGATTTATTTTAATCTGCTGAATCTCCGGAACCCCGAACANNCCGAGATTATCGCTTGAAATATGACCGGCGATCACGACGTTCATATGGCGTTTTTCAGCCTCTTTCCTGTGCTCCTCGCCAAGATGCATGCCGACGATCGTGCTGACCCCGGAGTTCACAAGGCTTTCAAAGATGGTCTTTGCGCCACCGGTGCCGCCTGTCATGTCCACAAAGATTCTTCCTGCGCTGCGTTCGCCTGAGCCCAGAAGGACGTTCGGCCCCGCATTGTTCTTTGTGGCTTCATTGTATTCAGGGATTTCCTTCAGTATCTTGATAACATCTTCAAGGGTATCAGGGGATTTCTTGTCGAATGTCTTCTGCAGATAGCCCTGGACCATGTTGTCCGCAGGAGTATGCATACACATAAACGGCATATCAAGCAGGGCCGCCATATCTGACGCACGCGTGTGGTTTACAGGGGAAAGACTTCTCTCGACCTCCTTGATACGGCCTTCGAGTAGTCCTTCCGCAATATTGATCGGTACTCCGAATTTATTAAGGATATCTGCCTGCATATGCATTACTTCATAGAAATTCGCAAAGGCCTTGCCTTCGGGATGGTGGGCGATTACAAGGTCTATTTTCTGTCCCTTGGAAGCAAGCCTGTCGGCAAGGAGGATTTCCCCCATTTCCATGTCAATGCCAACGAGCGCTGTTTTGATCTCCTCCTTCCCTGTTCCATAAAGAATCCTCGTATCCGCATACGGATTTGTAAGCGTTTCGGCATCAAAAAACTCTTTCTCCTCCTGCTTCAGGTCCTTGTATTTCTTCTTTGCTTTCTCCAGGGTCTTTAAAACCGTCTTTCTGCCGCGGGGATCAGCCTCAATCCCTTTTGCAATTACAGTTTCATAGAGTTCTCTTAATTTCACCTATGCCTCCAGAAGCGCTTTGACTATTTTACTTGCAAGCTTGCCATCAGCCTGCCCTTTCAGTCTTGCCATTACAGATTTCATCACCCTGCCGGTATCTTTAGGCCCGGATGCACCCTCTTCAGCAATTACATCCTGCACCATTTTCTTCACCTCGTCCTCACCAAGCTGTGTGGGGAGATACTCCTGCACCACCAGCATTTCTTCTTTTTCCCTGTTAGCGAGGTCCTCTCTCCCGGCCTTTGAAAACTGCTCTATCGATTCCTTTGATCGCTTGACGGATGACATCAGAATGGCCTGGACTTCTTCATCTGTCAGCGGGGCCCTCTTTTCAATTTCCTTATACTTTATGGATGATTTTATCATCCGTAATACAGACACTTTATTTTTATCCCCTGCTTTAAGGGCATCTTTATAATCAGTAGTTATTTTCTCGAAGACAGACATTATTCCCTCGGGGATACTTTAAATCTTTTTGCGGCCTTTTTCCTTGCAGCAATTATCTTTTTCTTTTTCCTTACACTTGGTTTATCATAATGCTCTCTTTTCCTTACCTCGGACAATATTCCTTCTCTTTCACACGCTTTTTTGAACTTGCGGAGAGCATTCTCAAATGACTCATTTTCCCTGACTTTTACTAAGGGCATTCCGATTCACCTCCCTCGTCATAACATTCCGAATAATATAACTTTTCACAATTTATTAATGCAAGATCCTTCGTTGGAGCAGACCGTCGTAAGCCATCTGCATAACTTATTATTTTATCCTGTTTTTTTCATCAAGTATGATTATCTTGGGTGAAAAATCCCTGATCTCCTCTTCTGTATAATAACAATAAGAAAAGATCATGATTACATCTCCGATCAAACACTTCCTTGCTGCAGGTCCATTAAGACAGATGACCCCTGAATCCTTTTTACCGGGAATTATATAGGTCTCAAATCTTTCTCCATTATTAGCGTTACTTATCCTGACCTGTTCATACGGTTTTATCCCTGTAGCATCAAGAAGTGCTTCATCCACTGTCACACTGCCTTCATACGCGATATTAGCACCCGTAACTGTGGCCCCGTGTATTTTAGCCCTCAGCATGCACCTGAACATAATAAACTCCTTCTCATCATTAAATCTTACTAAATCTTATATTGCGTCCAGCCAGTGTGTCAATACTCTGTCACAACATCCCGAAACATTAAATTCCATCACCCAGATCCAAATTTCAATAGTCAGACGGGGAACCCATGCAATTCATTATCCATATAATCTTGGGTCATGGGAATTCCGATGACCGAGATTTGTCTGAAAGTTTTATTTACTCGATTATCTTCGGTACCCTGTAGAAATTATCGTTGCTATCCGGCGCGTTTTGCAGGGCCTTTTCACGGGGCAGGGAAGGTTTTGATTCATCTTCTCTAAAAACATTTTTTACTTGAAGCACATGAGCAGTGGGCTCTATGTCCTTTACATCCAGCTCGTTCAACTTATCAATATAGTCAATTATGCTGCTGACTTGCCTGGAGAACAGCGTTGTTTCATCATCAGTAAGTTTCAGCCTTGCAAGCAGGGCCACATGCCCGATTTCCATCAAATCTTCTCCAGGTTGGCAAACTTCAGGGAGAGCCGTTTTATGCCCACTGAAGAGAAATTAACCATGACCTTCACATCATCAGTTTCACCGTAACTGTCCCTCACAACGCCCACTCCCCACTTGGGATGTCTGACCCTTGCTCCAGCTGCATAGGGAGATATATGAGAATGACTTACCGGCACCTTCAAGACAGATGAACTTATCGCGTCAGCACGCGGCCTCTTTTCAATACACTGATAGCAGCTGGCAGGTATATCGGCCAGGAATCTCGAGGGCTGCTGCTCCTGGACAGAGGTATAGAGCCTCCTTTTTTTTGCACCGGATAACACCAGCATATCCTGTGCCCTTGTAACCCCTACATAAAAAAGCCTGCGCTCTTCTTCCAGTTCTTCAGGGTCCTTGACCGCGTGNNGTCATCAACGAAACACTATCATCAGAGTTATTCTCATCGAGTCCGCTGAATAGTGAAGCCGTATCAAGGAAACTCTTCAGGTCTTTCCCTTCAGAAAATTTTCTGAGCTCAATCAGGTGCTCGGCCTTGTCCTCACCGATCCAGTCAATATATCCTGTTTTTTTAAAAATCAGGTCTATACGTTCAGGTACAGGAGTCTCTTTAGGATCAATCAGGCTGTCAATGATCGTGATAAAGCTGCTTATCTTATCTTTCAATGAATTTGTATAGCCGTTGCTTTTCATAATATACTTCATCGTCTGATAAAGACTCTCTTCCCTCTTGCGCGCTTCATTTTCTATTCTTGTTATCGTTGCGGCGCCGATCTGCCTCGGCGGACAATTCACGATTCTCTTAAGACTGACTGAATCATCCTGATTGGCAATGACTTTCAGATAGGAAACTACGTCCTTCACTTCTTTCCGCTGAAAAAAACTGACGCCTCCAAAAATACGGTAAGGCTGTCCATTCGCTCTCAAGGCCTCCTCCAAATACCTGGATTGCTGATTGACCCTGTACAGCACAGCAATATCTTTATAATGATATTTGCCTTTCTGGAACAACTCCTTTATGGATTGCGCTATATATCTGGCCTCTTCAAGCTCATTGGATGCGACACAGTAAAATATTTTTTCACCACTGCCCCTGTCCGTCCACAGTTTTTTGGGCATCCGGTGAGGACACCGGGCAATAATACTATCAGCAATATCCAGTATACGTTGAGTCGACCTGTAATTCTGTTCAAGCTTTATTACTTTTGTCTTTGCGAAATCCTTCCTGAACGAATGGATATTCTTGACTTCCGCGCCTCTGAACTTATAAATACTCTGATCATCGTCACCGACAACACAGATATTTTTATGACTTGACGCAAGAAGTCGTGACAGTCTGTACTGAGAGGTATTCGTGTCCTGGAATTCATCGATCATTATGTGTGCAAATTCCTTCTGATATTTTTTTAATATCCCGGGATATCCTTCAAACAGCCTGACCGTGCACATAATGAGATCATCAAAATCAAGGGCGTTATTTTTCTTCAGCTCGTCCTGATACTTCACATACACCCGTGCGAATTTCTCATCAAACCCATAACTGTCTTCATTGGAAAGAAGGTCATCGGGCCCAATCAAAGAGGCCTTGAGTGAAGATATCTTTGATAAAATCCCTCGATAAAGCGCTTCATGGATCTTGAAATCTTTAAGGATAGAACGTACAAGATTTCCCGCGTCATCTTCGTCATAAATACAAAAATTTTTTGTGTATCCGAGGGGCTCTATTTCTTTTCTCAGAATACGGGATGACAGAGAATGAAAAGTACCAATCCACAAACCATTCGCGCTCTTTTGGGTAAGGCCCTCGATTCTTTCCTTCATCTCATTTGCAGCCTTGTTCGTAAAGGTCATGGCAAGGATAGACATCGGCGCAACCTTTTGAGCAGTGGCAAGATAGGCAAAGCGATGAGTGATTACCTTTGTCTTGCCGCTCCCCGCACCTGCAAGTACCAGTAAAGGCCCCTTATTATGAAGAACCGCGTCTTTCTGCTGAGTGTTAAGATCATTCAAAAGTATTTGTTTAGTCATTCTCTCCCCGGATTCGGTGATATTTCATCAGATGTATATGCTGCAGGAAATTAATGCAACTACCTCAATAAGTATATCAGATTCATATATGGAACTGCTACATTTTTATTGTATGATAGACTTTTTTAATAACAGATTTTATTCGACTGTTACGCTTTTTGCCAGATTTCTGGGCTGATCAACATTACATTTTCTCAAAACTGCCATATGATATGCCAGCAAATGAAGCGGAATAGAAAAGATAATAGGAGTCAGATAATAATTTGTGCCGGGCATAAAGATGATATCTGGAGTACGTGAATTTACCTTCGTGTTGCCTTCCACAGTAACGGCTATGAGTTTCCCTCCCCTGCTCTTGACCTCTTCCATGTTAGAAAGTATCTTTTCAAGCACGGTGTCGTCCGGGGCTAATGCAAGCACAGGCATGTTGTTGTCAATCAGGGCGATCGGGCCGTGTTTCATTTCTCCGGCAGGATACCCTTCAGCATGTATGTATGAAATCTCCTTTAATTTTAACGCTCCTTCAAGGGCGATGGGATAATTTATTCCCCTGCCGAGATAAAGAAAATCTCTCACATCATAATATTTTTTTGCCATCCTTTTTACCGCATCATGACAATAAAGGGCCTTCTCCACCTTTTCAGGCAATTGCAACAGTTCATTCAACAATCCCTGTCTCTCTTTTAGATTACGTGTTCCCTTTGCCTTTGCAAGCGCAATCGAGAAAAGATAAAGCGCAGTAAGCTGGGTTGTAAAGGCCTTCGTTGAGGCAACGCCTATCTCCGGCCCTGAATGTGTATAAAAAATCCCGTCAGCCTCTCTCGCAGACGTACTGCCGACTACATTGCAGATCGTCATAACTCTGGCCCCCAGCCGCCTGGCCTCGCGCTGTGCAGCCAAGGTATCTGCCGTCTCACCTGACTGGGTTATCACGATCATGAGACAGTGTTCAGGGATAATCGGCTTCCTGTACCGGAATTCAGACGCGATATCAACCTCACAGGGGATTCTTACCATATCTTCAATCATGTACTTGCCCACAAGTGCCGCATGCCAGGATGTGCCACAAGCCACAAGAAAGACCTTATTAAATTTTTTCAACTGGCTTTCCGTCAAAGAAAACTCCTTGAGATTTACCTCCCCTTTCTCAAGGGAAAACCTTCCCCTGATTGTATCTGAAATAGCCCTGGGCTGTTCGAAGATCTCTTTTAACATAAAATGCCTGAATCCCCCCTTTTCAGCCATTGCGGGACTCCATGTGATCTGTATTGCCTTTTTGTTAACCGTTTCGTTTTTCCGCACGTCATGCACGGTTACCCCATTTCGTGTAATAATTGCCATTTCACCGTTCTCAAGGATCATCGCATCCCTCGTATATTTAAGGAATGCCGGGATATCTGACGCAATAAAAAATTCCCCGTCTCCTATCCCGACGACAAGAGGACTGTCTTTTTTTACAGCCAGGATTTTATCAGGTTCGGCCTCATTCATGACCCCGATTGCATACGCTCCTTCTAAATGCTTTAACGCCTCTCTTGTTGCATCTTCCAGGGAATACCCGCTTTTTGAGTATCTTAAAATAAGATGGCAAATAACTTCAGTGTCAGTTTCGGATGTGAATACATGTCCCCTCTTCTTTAGCCCCTCCCGGAGTTCAAAGTAATTCTCAATAATCCCGTTATGCACCACAACGATGCCATCCGCCCTGTGGGGATGTGCATTTTCCTCTGAAGGTCTCCCGTGGGTGGCCCACCTGGTGTGCCCTATTCCTATGGTACTTTTAAGTTTTTCTTTTTTAATTAAGGTTTCCAGATCTTTTATCTTGCCGGAGCATCTCCTCACTCCGATTTTACTGTCTTTTAAGAATGAGATGCCGGCAGAATCATATCCCCGGTATTCAAGCCTCTTAAGCCCGTGGATAAGCACGGGAATTGCGTTTCTTTTACCGATATAGCCGATTATTCCACACATAAATAAATTGTAAGCGGCAAATTGTCATTCGTCAATCGAGAGACCAATACTAACTTTTCTTCTTGTGACTCCTGACTCTTGACTCTTTACTTTTAACTCCTTCCCGTCTTTTCGTCCAGCCTTCCAGGTTTTTCTGTGAGCCCCTGCTGATCGCCAGGGCCCCGGATGGCACATCCATGGTGATAGTTGAGCCGGCAGCAACATAGGCGTCTTTATCTATTGTGACAGGTGCGACGAGCTGAGAATCACTGCCGATAAATACCCCGGATTTGATAAATGTTTTATGCTTGTTCTTTCCATCATAATTACAGGTAATGGTACCGGCGCCTATATTGACACCCGGTCCTATCTCAGCATCTCCCAGATATGTTAAATGGCCCGCCTTTGTGCCGGCACCGATATTGGATTTCTTGACTTCTACAAAATTTCCTATCTTTGCGTTACGACCGATTACGCTGTCCGGTCTCAGATGGGCACAGGGGCCAATAGATGCCCCGTCCCGGACCCTGCTTTTCTCTATAAGAGTGTTATCCTTGATGACCACCCTCTTTCCCAGGACGCTGTCACATATCCTGGAACCGGGATAAATAATGCAATTCTGCCCGATTGAGGTCCTTCCTTCAATATATGTATTGGGATAGATAACCGTGTCCCTGCCTATTGTGGCCGATACATGCACATGCGTTGTCTCAGGATCAATAAACGTGACCCCCTTTTGCATCCAGCCGGATATGACCCGTCTTTTCAGAATAGCCGATATTTCATAGAGTTCTTCTCGGCTGTTTACCCCACGGATTTCTTCTGAAGGGCATTGATATGCATCAAGCCTCTTCCCGGCTTTATATACGATTCCAATTATGTCGGTAAGATAATACTCTCCAGATGAACTGTTCCTATTTATTTTACCGAGTGACCCGAGTGTTTCACTTTCCATTACGTAGACCCCGCCGTTTAATTCATTAAACATTTTCTTTTCGATTGACGACGCATGCTTGTCCTCTACTATGCCCGTAACGTTGCCGCTGCCATCCCGTATTATCCTCCCATAACCGCTCATTGATTCATCAATAAAAGAAAGAAAGGACAGCACGTTCTTACTTCGTTTGTGTTTGGCCAGGAGACTTCTTAGCGTCCCTGCCGTGATGAGGGGACAGTCTCCGTTAAGGACAAGGACCGTACCTTTGAGCAATTCCTTTTTGGCAATCGCAAGCGCATCTCCTGTGCCGAGCAGTTCTTTCTGAAGAACAAATGTCAAATGGCCGTCATGAATTGCTCCCTTAACTTCATCCGCACCATTGCCGATCACGACTATTGTTTTTGCAGGGTTAAGTGTGTGTACGGCATCAATAACATACTGGATCATAGGTCTGCCCAGTGCCTCATGAAGGATCTTTGGGATCCCGGACTTCATTCTCTTGCCCCGGCCAGCTGCCAATATAACTACTGATAATTTCATTTTTTTCTATGATAATCTTTTCAGTATTGTGATTGCAATTTATCCGCCAGTATAAATGTATAATACGGAACTGGCCTTATTATTATACTACGACATTATACGTCCGGCTTTAATCCCCGCTCAGTTGAAAATATTCTTTCATCAACTGAGGATACATACGCATACTAAACAATATATTGGTCATAAGATAACATTCGTGAGAGCAAAAACAGCCGTTCTGCCTGATAGAGCTCTGTATATTACGAACCTGCCGGGATCTCATCATTTCTTTAATATTATATTCATTATCTCTGACATTGCCCATCTTCATACGGAAAGACTCACATGGATAAAGATCTCCCGTCTCTGTAAGGACAAGATTCAGCCTGCCTGCGTAACAGTCGATTAATTTCACTCTTTGAGTCTCGGTATCATAAATAAGACGCCGCTGCAATATATCCTGTGCGGCCTTAATTCCCGCGCCATTGAAACGATATATGCCGGATATATTCTTTTTCAGGTTCTCAGCCAGCTTATCAATAGTCAGCCGGTACTTTTCGAGATCAATTTCCTCAAGCCCCTTCCCCCGTACAAGTGATACTGTATGAGTGTTGATTCTGTCCAACCCGCTCACGAATTCAATAACCTCATCCATGTGCTGCTGATTTGCCGCACAGAAAACGGTATTTATGCCAAGTTCAAAATTCGGATATGCATCAATCAGTCCTCCAAGTGACTCATACGTCAGCATGGTCTTCTTAAAACTTCCCTGCGTCCCCCTTATCATATCGTGGATATGCTCCGGCCCGTCCAGGGAAAGCTTCACAACGATCGTGCTGTTGCTGCAGTACTTCAGCACTGTCTCAATTTTTTCTCTTATGACATCTGTAAGCAGACCATTGGTGGGAAAGAGAATGATAGCGGGTTTGTTCCTTTCATAAAACACCTTTGCTATGTCAACGATGTCGTCTCTCAGAAATATTTCGCCGCCCGAGAATGCTAACCATAACAGTTTTCCCATTGACGAGGAAATATTTTCAATTTCCCCAAGGGAAAGTTCGTTCCCGAGGGCTTCAGGGATATCCCTATCTGCCCGGTAGAAACAGAAAGAGCACCGGGAATTGCACCTTTTCGTCAGGAAGAACGTCAGTTGAATGGGACTGCGTTTCCAGAATACGGAACCTATATGCCGGAAAGGAGAATAAGACATCAGAATCCCCTTGTAGCCCCAGACTGCGACCGATTAATTACGTGAGAAGTGTGAAATAGAATGCCGTAAAGTAAAAGGCATTTTTTTGACTTCTTACTTCTCACGTCGTCTGTATTTGTCTGTGACTTAATAAATATTTTATTAGTGCCCTGATCGTACCGATGGCTATCGGGAGCGGATAAATCATTGTATAGTATATAAAAGCCTTACTACCAAAGGGAATGCCGCCGGTTTTATAAAAACACTTCAGTAACTTTCTGTTTATAAAGATGTTCAACATATATACAGGAGGAATGAAATAGAGAAATTCAGCAATATCAGAGAGAATGAACAGGGCTATCAGGAAGATATTAAGAACACATGAAACCACGTTGGTCTTTAATTCTACGGAAGCAGAGCCTGAGTCTTTAAATACATCTTTATTTTCAAGAGAATACATGTTCCAGTACATAGATTTCCTGACTGCGTTGCGAAGTGATTTTAATAAAGTAAAATTAAATATATGCCTGACCTGAATGTCGGGATTCATGAGAAGCCGGTAACCTGACCTTCGCAGCCTGTGGCTGAATTCAATATCCTCGATGATTGGCATAAAGTCCTCTGGAAATCCTCCGCTTTTCTCAAAGGTACGGGCATCCACAATCATTGCATGGGCAGCAATATAATCGGGATTTTCTTCATGCTTGGTCTCGGAGTAATTTACAAAGACAGACTGAAAGATACTATAAAAGGTCCTGTCAAACGGCATTTTTGTGTACGTCCCCCCTATCATCACACCAGGACCATTGGAGGATAAGGTCCTGTTTACGATAGATAGTGTATCTCGCTGGAGGAGACAGTCCGCGTCAATGAAAAAAATCGCATCCCCCCTGCTGTTTCTCGCACCGGTATTTCTTGCCTTTGATGTTCCTGACCTGCGATCAAGGCAGATCAGCTTACAGGGATATTTCTTTATTATTTCAACCGAGTTGTCTTCAGAATAATCATCGACAACAACGACCTCGAAATTTTCATAGTCCGATGAAAAGGCGGCTTCGAGACACCGCCCTATTGTGGCAGCCATATTATAGTTGGGTATTACAAGTGAGATATATTTTTCCACCGGTAGATGTATAAATTATTAAGGCGCCGCCTGATTCACAATCAGCAGCAAATAGAATATTTTAGTGTTTATTATTATAATACACTCTGACGATTATACCGGATTTCTCAATGAAGAAAAAAATAGCAATACTTGTAAGAGACAGAAAGTCTGAGGCGTTACGGATGGCGGTCGGTGCCACCCTCTCGAATGATGAGGTAAGCGTATTTATCATAGACCACAAACTGGAGATTGATGATGATATCGAGGTTAATTTAGAGATGCTGTCGGACCTGAAGGCAAAGATATTCTCCAATCACCCGGAAAACCCTTTCGAACAAAAGAGCACTGCAGAAATCGCCCTTATGCTTTCTGAATACGATGTGGTAATTCCGTATTAAGAATCCATCCTTTATCGTTGCATGAACCCGATTTCATTGACAAATCATCCGTTATAATTCTAACATTATAAGCAAAATCAATTAAAAATGAGGTGCACATGCTCCAGGAAGTAGAAAAAGTATCAGCTACCACGAGAAAGCTTAAAATCAATGTCCCTCAGGACGTTATTCAGTCGGAAACCGATTCCGTGTATAATCAAATCAGGGCAACAACAAAGATTCCCGGGTTCAGGCCGGGAAAGGTGCCGCATGCCATTCTTGTGAAGAAGTTCGGCAAGAGTGTTGAAGCCCAGGTCATAGAAAAAGTCGTTCCCCAGTCTTATATGGAGGCGCTCAAGGAAGCAAAACTGGAGCCTGTCAGCTACCCTGATATTGATGATAAGAAACTGGAACTTATCCCGGGCCAGCCCCTTTCTTTTACAGTCACCATTGAAGTGAAGCCCGAAATAGAACACGTTAATTATGAAGGGATTGTCTTAAACAAAAAAACCTTTTCAGTGGAAGACGATGAAGTCGAAAGGTCCATCAAACTGCTTCAGGAAAGCAAGGCCCTCTATTCGGTGTCAGATGATGAAGTAAAGGAAGGCGATATGGCCATTGTTGACAGTGACGCCTTTATTGAGGGTGAGCTTAACAGCGAATTGTCCTACAAGGAATATCCCCTGATACTGGGAACAACGGATATGCCCAAAGAGTTCAGCGAGGCCTTAACAGGGAAGAAAAAGGGTGATGCAGTTGAAATAAAATTAAACTTTGAAAGTGATCACCCCAACAGGACGATCGCGGGTAAAGAAGTACTGTTTAAGGTTACTGTCACGGAAACCAAAAAGAAGAACGTTCCGCCCGTGGACGATGAACTTGCACAGAGCGCTAATTGCAGCACTGTGGAAGAACTGAGAAAAACGATCCGCGAAAACCTCGCCAAGAGAAAAGAGGGCGAGATTAATCTCAATTATAAAAAAGATATTCTTGACGAACTTATCCGCAGGCATGATTTTGATGTGCCTACATCCATGGTGTATGGCGAAATCGAGTCCATGATCCACCATGAAAAACAGGATGCGATGAGGCAGGGCAGAGAATTAAAACCGGATGAGGAATTGGCAAAGGAATTTGAAACAAAAGCCAGGGAAAATGTAAAAAGCGTACTGCTTCTTGAAGCAATCGGTAAAAAAGATAAAATTGAAATCACCGATGACGATATAAAGATTGCGATAGAAGAGATATCAAGCCGCAACAACCTGAAACCGGAAGAGGTAACAAAATTGTATACGGTAAGAGAAGGTTCCATGGATGCATTAAAAAGCAGGTTGTTCGCGGATAAGGTGCTGGAGATGATACTGGAGAAATCAACCATTCAGTAATCAGGGGATTATGTCATTATGCCCGCATTTGTATATAATAGAAATAAGAAACTGCCAACTAACGTTATACAGGAGATAAAATGAGTTTAATTCCCATGGTAATAGAACAGACCGGAAGGTCAGAGAGAGCATATGATATATATTCAAGGCTCTTAAAAGACCGGATTGTTTTCATTGGAAGCCCGATAGATGATAATCTTGCAAATACTGTTATTGCCCAGCTGCTGTTTCTGCAGACCGAAGACGCTGAAAAAGACATCCATATATATATAAATTCGCCCGGCGGAGTGGTTTCATCCGGCCTGGCCATTTATGATACCATGCAATACATCAAGCCCGACATTTCCACCTATTGTATAGGACAGGCGGCAAGTATGGGAGCGCTCCTGCTGACCGCGGGCACAAAAGGGAAGCGTTTTGTCCTTCCCCACTCGCGGGTGATGATACACCAGCCGATCGGGGGTTTTTATGGTCAGGCCACGGATGTTGAAATTCACGCAAAAGAAATCCTGAAGATGAAAGAAACCCTGAACGGCATTCTGGCGAAGCATACCGGCCAGCCTCTTGACAAGATCAAGTTCGATACAGAAAGAGATTACTTCCTTTCTGGTAACGAGGCCAAAGAATACGGTATTGTGGATGAAGTAATAGAATCCATGAGAAAAGAGTAACGTTATCATGAAAGAAAAAAAACCTGCAGAGCAATATGGCGAGTTACTGAAATGTTCTTTTTGCGGCAAAGGGCAGAAAGAGGTCCGAAAACTTATCGCAGGGCCTACCGTATACATATGTGACGAGTGTGTAGGCCTGTGCAATGAAATAATGGCCGAGGAAATCGAGTCATCCTTTGATATCAGCATATCCCGTAAACTTCCCACGCCGAAAGAGATTAAGAGTTTTCTTGATGATTATGTCATTGAACAGGAACAGGCAAAAAAAATACTGTCGGTCGCTGTACATAATCATTACAAACGGATAAATAATCCCAGGCAGTCGGATGTGGAACTGCAAAAAAGCAATATTCTCCTTATAGGTCCTACAGGAACCGGGAAGACTATCCTGGCACAGACACTGGCAAAGATCCTTGATGTGCCTTTCACCATTGCTGATGCCACAACCCTCACCGAGGCAGGCTACGTGGGAGAAGACGTCGAAAATATAATACTCAAACTCCTGCAGGCAGCGGACTTTGATGTGGAAAAGGCTCAGAGGGGCATTATCTACATTGATGAAATAGACAAGATAAGCCGAAAAACCGAAAATGTATCTATCACAAGAGATGTGTCCGGAGAGGGGGTCCAGCAGGCGCTCCTGAAGATTATTGAAGGTACCGTGGCCAATATCCCTCCGCAGGGCGGGAGGAAACACCCGCAGCAGGAATTTATTCAGATCAATACAACAAATATCCTGTTTATATGCGGCGGCGCCTTTGTGGGGCTTGAAAAGATTATCGAGGAAAGAATGGGCAAAAAAGTTGTTGGTTTCGGCGCAGAACCGGCAATTGCCGCGAGCAGGAAACTCGGCGAAACCTTAAAGAATGTCCTGCCTCAGGACCTGATCAAGTACGGACTTATCCCGGAATTCGTCGGGCGTCTTCCGGTCGTTGCATCACTTGAAGAATTGGGGGAGTCAGCCCTGATAAGGATACTTACGGAACCAAAGAACGCGCTCGTGAAACAATATCAGCGACTGTTTTCTTTTGATAATGTAAGACTGAAATTTGCTGAAAAGGCCTGTACCGCGATAGCGAGAGAGGCGGTAAAACGCAAAACCGGGGCACGGGGCCTGAGGGCCATTCTTGAAGAGATCATGCTTGATGTCATGTATGAGATACCCTCTCAGCCTGATATCAAGGAATGCGTGATAACCGAGGAAGTGATAACCAAGAAGGAAAAGCCGATCCTCACGTATGAAGAGAAGGCCGAATCAGCGTAAGGAGCGGATTCATTAGGTTAAAACAGCTCATCTTTTTTCTCTCTTTTTGCCTTTTGTTAAGCCGTGAACAATTAATTTTCTGAATGTTTCCTTAAGCTCCTCGTCTTTGACAGTATTAACCGTATTCTCAAGAAATCTCTGATCCTCATCAGTAAGCACTGCATACGTCTTACTCAGGGAAGCATTTGTTTTTTCAGGAAGCCTGCCCAGCCTGAAATGGACACCCTTCATATCACAGAACCTTAGCTTTTCAGAAATTTCTTCTTTGTAAAAACTCAGGTGGTGCATCCATTGAGGGGTATCGACAATGATGGTGAGCACTTTGCTTCTTATTGTATCAGGGAATGTGTGGGCGGCAATAGCGGGTCCGACGATATCAGCCCATTTCCTTCTGACGGCATTAAGCACGCTTCCGCTTTCTATACCAAGGTCTTTAGTAAATTCTCCGAGGATGTTACGAAGAGACTCCATAGGTATCTGATACAAGGGAACAGGGTATCGGAAAAGAAAAGGTAGTGAGCAGATGCTCAATAGTTCCCAGTTGTGAGTAAAGAATGAACACAACAGCTGAAAACTCTAAGTTATCCCTTGATTCCTGTATTACTATACTGCCTTTTTTATCTTGCCGGAGCGAAGACACCGGGTGCAGACATATGCTCTTCTTACGCCGTGGTCTGTCTGCACTTTGACCCTTTGCAGGTTCGGCAAAAAGACCCGTTTCGTCTTGTTGTTTGCATGGCTGACATTATTCCCTGTGACCCTTTTTTTATCGCATACTGAACATACTGCCATCTATTTTCCTCCTGTATATCTTACAAATATAGTGAATAGATCATCCTATCTGTATACTCAGGCATCCCGCAGGATGTCTGAATTTGCTTTATAAAGAGAGGTTATGATAACATTAATCCGGAAAAACTTACAACCCAGATCCAGGTGTTGATTCCAATATACAAGGTCTCTATTTAATACACAAGAGGGTTTATTATTAACTGTTTTATTCATTAAGGGAAAGATGGCCGGAATAAGAATATACGAATTATCCAAGAAGATTAAGGTCAGCAGCAAGGATATCCTTGCGAAGCTTGCGGAACTGGGAATAGAAGTAAAATCCCACATGTCAAATATCAATGAAGCTACGGAAAAAAAACTGACCGATATCTTTCTGAAGCAGTCCCGCCCTGCCGAAGAAAAGCCCGCCCCGGCCAGGGTCAAGGAAAAAGAAGTAAAACCTTCTGTGCCGGCTGACGTCAAAACAACGAAGGAAGTTCTTAAACCTCAGGAAAAAGCCCCTGCTGATAAATCAAAAAAAGAGAAGAAGGGAACAAAACCCTCTCCCGCGGTAAAGTTACCAAAGATAAAAAAGACGGTTCCGGAAATAGCAGCCGAAGTGCCCGGGAAAGAAGAACCAGGGGCGGTTGAAGAAGATGAAATAATCGTTCCCGACAGGTTCAAAAAAGAAATTGAAAGCGAAAAGCTTGCGAAATTCAAGAGCAAACCGGGAATGCAGCGGGCCTTCGATTCCATCAGACGGGTAGAGATAACCAAAAAAGGCTTCGATTTCAAACCTCACTTCAAAAAATACGATAAAAAACCTCTGGCAAAAAAGACTGAAGAAATTATTGCCCCTGCGCCTACCGCGCCCAGAAAGCGTGTTATTAAATTCCAGGAGGGCACAACGGTAAAGGAATTTGCCGACCTTATAGGTCAGAAACTCAATGACGTGATTAAGAAATTTATGGAGCTCGGCTACATGCCGACGATAAACCAGCCGGTAGACGCTGATGCGGCACAGATTGTCTCGGAGTCCTTCGGATTAAAACTTGAACAAATAATTGCCGAAGATGAAGAAGCCTTTCTGGAGGATGCAGCGGTTGATGAATCCGTGCTGAGTCCCCGTCCTCCTATTGTAACGATCATGGGGCACGTGGACCATGGGAAAACTACTCTTCTGGACGCTATCAGAAAAACCAAGGTAACTGAAACAGAGGCCGGCGGCATAACCCAGCATATCGGTGCATACAAGGTCAAAGTGAAGGACAAGGAAATCGCGTTCCTTGATAC
>DKBK01000017.1 GCA_002451135.1 Nitrospiraceae bacterium UBA6902 | reverse complement strand
CCCTGCGCAGTATCTTGATCTGCCTGTGGACTTCGACTCCCTCGCGTCGGTCGGCTCGATGATGGGTTCAGGCAGTATGGTTGTTGTGGATGACACAACGTGCATGGTCGACCTGGCGAAGTTTTTCATATCCTTCACGCAGCATGAGTCATGCGGGAAATGTGTTCCCTGCAGGATCGGGACTAAGAGGATGCTCGAAATATTGACCAGGATAACCGAGGGCAAGGGCAGGGAAGGAGATATGGACCTGCTGATAGAGATCGGTACGGACGTAAAGACCACATCTCTGTGCGGACTCGGTCAGTCAGCTCCGAACCCGGTCCTTTCGACCATCAGATTTTTCAGGGAAGAATTTGAGGCGCACATGGACGGGCGGTGTCCGGCAGGGGCATGCAAAGCACTTCGCCAATATATAGTGAAAATCGAGGCATGCAAGATGTGCGGTAAATGCGCCCGGGTCTGTCCGTCCGGGGCTATCACCTGGCAGCCTAAGAATAAAGCCAGCATATCCAGGACAAAATGTGTTAAATGCGGGGCATGCTATGACGCCTGCCCGTTCAATGCCATTCTATAGGCGGGAGGTAAGAATATGTTGAAAAAACGGCTCAAGGGAATTTCCCTCTTCAGGGAGCTTACCAATCAGGAAATCGAAGTGATCGCTACGGTGCTCGAAGAGGCCTTTTACAAGAAAGGCTCAGTGGTCTGGGAAGAAGGCACCCCTGAACAGGGTCTGCACATTGTTGATTACGGCAAGGTAAGGGTCTGCAGAAAGACCAGGGAAGGTCACAAGCAGGTGCTCGCCGTGCTGAAAGAAAACAATTTCTACGGAGAGCTCTCCATCCTGGACGGAAGGTCACATTCGGCATCAGTGGAGGCGGTTGAAGATACCAAGGTTCTGATTCTTCATAAGAGAAGCATGGACAAACTGCTGAAGGAAAATCCCGTGACGGCGTTTAATATCCTCCGCGCAATGACCATCGAGATATGTGAGCTGCTTCGGCAGATGAACGCCAAGTTCATGGATATGGTCAATTATGTGTGGGAGTAATAAATGATGAGGAATTACGCATTATCATTGATCAACCAACAACGGTTGGTTAATTCATAACCTGTAATTCGTAATTGTAAATCAGGGAGGTTGTTTTGTCAGACAAAAAACTGAAAATCACTATTAACGGGAAAAAGGCCCTTTGCGGCAAACATGAGACGATCCTTGATGCTGCAAAAAAGGCCGGGGTGAGGATACCCACTCTCTGTTATGATGAGCGGCTTGAACCTTACGGTGGATGCCGTCTGTGTATTGTGGAAGTCAAGGACGTGCCCAGGCCACTGCCTGCATGCACAACCCGTGTGAAAGACGGGATGGAAGTCTTTACCGAGACGGAAGAGGTCAGAAGGCTCAGAAAGAATGTCCTGACCCTGCTTCTTTCAAACCATCCGAATGACTGCATGACGTGCGAAGCGACAGGGAACTGCGGGCTTCAGTCATTGGCTTACGAGTACGGGGTAGACGGGAAGCGGTATGCAGGCGAGACGTGGGACCTGCCAATCCGGGATGATAATCCATTCATTATATTTGAACCCAACAAGTGCATACTCTGCGGCAGGTGCGTGAGGATATGCAATGACGTTGTCATGGCCGGCACTATTGAACTTTCAGGAAGAGGGTTTGACTCCGTGCCCGATACGGCCTTTGGAAAACCGCGTACCCTCGAAAACTGCGAGTTCTGCGGCCAGTGTGTATCCACCTGCCCTACCGGCGCCCTGGTTGACAAAAAGGGAAGGGGCAAGGGACGCGCGTATGAGATGACAAAGGTAAAGACCACATGTTCATACTGCGGGACGGGCTGCAACTTCTTCTTAAACGTGAGGGATGGCAAGGTAGTAAAGGTGACGTCCGACTTTGAAGCGCCCGTGAACCAGGGGAATCTCTGTATAAAAGGGCGCTACGGCTACGATTTCATACACAGCTCCGAGAGAATAACCTCCCCGATCATCAAAAAGGGCGGCAGATATGTCGAGGCCACGTGGGACGAGGCCCTTGATCTTATTGCCAAGCGGTTTAGCGAGGTACTTGCGCAGCATGGCCCCAGCTCCGTGGGAGCCTTTTCATCCGCCCGCTGCACGAATGAAGAGAACTTCCTTGTTTCAAAACTGGTAAGGACGGTATTTAAAAGCAATAATGTAGATTGCTGCGCGCGTGTCTGACACGCCCCCACTGTGGCCGGTCTGGCCACCAGCCTGGGAGCGGGTGCCGCTACCAATTCTTTGGCACAGATGCCTGACATAGACACCATATTCCTGTTCGGATCGAATCCGACCGAGGCCCACCCCATTGTTTCGATACATCTGAAAAAGGCGCTGAAGAAAGGCGCCAGGCTTGTCGTGGGAGATCCGAGACAGACCTGGATGGCAAAGCGTGCTGATGTATGGCTCAATCTCAAGCCCGCCACAAACATCGCGCTTATTAACGGGATCATAAATGTCATATTAGAAAAAGGATGGGAAAATAAAGAGTTTATCAATAAGCGGACAGAAGGCTTTGACGAACTCAGGGCCAAGGTCAGGGAATATGATCTCAAGACAGTAGAAAAAATTACCGGCGTATCCGGAAATGCTATAGTTGAAGCTGCAAGACTGTATTCACAGGCCAAAAACGGAATGATCGTCTACGGTCTCGGCGTGACCGAACACAATTCAGGGACAGAGAACTCAATGGCAATCGCAAACCTGGCCCTTGTGTGCGGTCAGATAGGAAGACCGTCAACGGGCATTATGGCCCTGAGAGGACAGAACAATGTCCAGGGCGCATCAGATCTCGGCCCGTTACCGGCCACGTTCCCCGGATATCAGTCAATTACAAGCGCCGAGGCGCGTGAGAAATTTGAAAAGGCCTGGGGCGTTCGTATGTCTCCTGAGATAGGGCTGAAATCCGTTGAGATGCTTGAAAGGGCCTGCGAGGGAAAATTCAAAGGTATCTTCATACTGGGCGAAGACCCTGCACAGACCGACCCCAATGTCCATGAGGTAAGAAAGGCGCTTGATTCCCTTGAATTCCTCGTAGTCCAGGACATCTTTCATACCGAGACCACGAAGCATGCGCATGTAATTCTCCCTGGGGCCAGCTTTGCCGAGAAAGACGGCACCTTTACCAATGGCGAGCGCAGGGTGCAGCGCATAAGAAAGGCAGT
Organism: Nitrospiraceae bacterium UBA6902; assembly: GCA_002451135.1. GTDB lineage: Bacteria > Nitrospirota > Thermodesulfovibrionia > UBA6902 > UBA6902 > UBA6902. Next base: position 4,858 of record DKBK01000017.1, on the reverse strand, counting down.
TGAACCACTGGCTGGAAGGGCAGAGTGGCAGGTTATTTGCGAGATTGCAACACGTATGGGCTATCCCATGCATTATACCCACCCGTCGGAGATCATGGATGAGATCGCGAGTCTGACACCGATTTACGGCGGTATCAGTTACGAACGTCTTGAGAAAGAGAGCCTGCAGTGGCCGTGTCCTACAAAGGACCATCCGGGAACTACGACGCTTTATACAGACCTTTTCTCCAGGCCGGGAGGCCTGGCAAAGTTTATGGCGCTCGACCATAAGGGATCAGGTGAAGTGCCCGACAGCGAATATCCCTATGTGCTTGTAACCGGAAGGATACGCGAGCATTACAACAACGGCTCAATGACCAGAAGGTCGCCGGGGATCATGGAACTTGTCCCGGAAGAACTGCTTGAGATAAATGCCGAAGACGCCGTGAAGCTGAAAATTAAAAACGGCGATAAGGTATTTGTCTCTTCAAGGAGAGGCAAGATCAGGGTCAAAGTCAGGGTAACCGACCGCTCACAACCGGGCAATGTATTTCTTTCATTCCATTTTCCTGAGGCGCTTTCCAACCTGCTGACCTCGGAGCATAAAGACCCTATTACAGGCACGCCGGAATACAAGGCATGCGCAGTGAAGATAGCGAAGAAATAAGAATACAGGCGAGGGACGAGACGCAAGGGGTGAGGCAGCGCATCAGCCCTGCATCGTGATAATCAACTTGCACAGTCCTCTCAAAACAGCGCTGTCCGGCCTTTTATCTTCTTGCGCTCCACGTCTTCGAATATCCTTATCTTCCCGAATTCCCCGTCGTATCCGGGGGTGATGTGAACCTCTCCTTTCCGCATCCTTGAGATGGCTTTCCTGAAGAGCGGCGAGCTTGCCTTTTCAATATCGTCCAGCGGTACGTTCATTAATATGCTGAATTCATTGCCCAGTTTGCCGAGCAGGCCGAGATATGCATTATTCACCGCCTTACTGTTTACGCCTACCTTCAATGTTTCCGCTATCATTTCAGGCAGCGGGATTATTGAATGGAACCCGGGCGCCCCTTCAAGGGTGTAGCCGACTTCCCTGTCCGCAAGTTTCTCAACCCTGTGCATGACCCCCACGGTCACCTTTTTCCCGCATACCGGACAGAGGAAATTATGTGTGATTGTTTCTTTCGGGGTCAGACTGATGCCGCACGACCTGTGCCCGTCGTAGTGGTATTTCCCTTCTTCAGGGAAAAATTCTATTGTTCCGAGAAAGCCTTTTCGTGTTTTTAATGCAGCCATCATGGCACGGTATGAAATTTTTGTATCAAATATATTGGCCTCACGTCCGATCTTTGCCGGTGAGTGGGCGTCTGAATTGGAAATAAGCGTTATATCATCAAGTGCCGACAACCGCCAGTTCATCTGCGGGTCTGAAGACAGGCCTGTTTCAATGGCATGAATATGCGGGGTCAGCTCATCAAAGCATTCTTCAAGGGAATCAAAACCCGATGCTGCCCCAAACACAGAGAAGTGCGGGGTCCATGCATGGGCCGGGACGTACATTGCGTCAGGGTCCGCATCAAGTACAATTTTTAATAGCTCCTTTGCATCCAGTCCCAGGATGGGCCTTCCGTCGGAATGAATATTCCCGATTTTCGATAAGGCCATACTTATCCTTGCGGCCCCGGCAAGACCAGGAACGAAAATGACCGCGTGGACCTTTCTCGTTTTTCCGTTTCTGCTGTAGATACAGCTTACTTCCGCGGTGAGCATGAAATGCACATCAGCCCTGCACAGTCCGGGGACATCATCCATCCGAAGTTCATCCTTCAGGGTAAAAAGGCCGTTGCCTTCCGGCTCCAGCTTGTATTCAAGTTCCTTGAGCCACTGCGGATGCGTGAAGTCACCGGTCCCTATGACCGATATCCCCTTGAGCTGGGCCCATTTCCAGATACATTCAGGGGACATCTCTTTGCTTGTTGCCCTTGAATATTTAGAGTGAATGTGAAGGTCGGCGATAAAGCGCATCGGGAATTATACCACGTAAGGCGGTTTTTTCGAGTAACGGATAAATATGGTAGACTGTCATGTAGCATCGCGTAATAACGGAGAGCCTATTCTGTGAAATTTAAATGTGCCCGGGTATCTTTTTCAGTAATTCTATTGTTAATGCTGTTGCTGATGACGTCTGCTCCTGCGATGGGAGGGAGTTCCTTTGACACCCTCACTGTCTACTGGGAAAATGACACATTTGTAGGCACGGATGCTGATTACACCAACGGGCTGAAAGTGACATTAAGCACGCCGTATAAAACAGGAGTGACAGAATCCCATCTTCCCTCCTGGAGCTATCCCATAATCAACTGGCTCCCCTTTGTGAATGATCCTGCAACCCCCCGGGCAGTGTCCGTGTCCATCGGCCAGGACATCTACACACCTGAAGATACGCAGAGAAGTGATATCATCGAGGACCAGCGTCCTTATGCCGGGATCACATATGTATCCACAGGCTATCACAGTATAACAAATGGCCGGAAGAACAGTTGGGAACTTATTATCGGTATTCTCGGACGCCACTCATATGCTGAGGACATTCAAAATTGGGCACACAAGGTTATTGATTCACAGCGGGCCAGGGGGTGGGACAATCAACTGAAGGATGAGCCCCTGCTGGAGGCTGTATATGAAGCCCAGTGGCGGCTGTACCACTCAGGCACCGGTGAAGGGTTTAATTATGATGTGATTCCCCATCTGGGAGGGCGCATAGGCAATATGAGTATTTACGCGAACACGGGAGCGGAAGTCCGATTTGGTTGGGGCCTTGCGGATGATTACGGGACGTGTCCTATCAGGGCAGGGTGTGAAACCGACAGCGCATCTGATGATTCTGAGGCTGGATTCCCCGCTGGCGGCCGCTTTGGGTTTCATTTTTATCTGGCAGCGGACGGTCGTGTCGTGTTACGGGACATTACCCTTGACGGCAACACCTGGCGCGAGAGCCACAGCGTGGACAAGGAGAATTTGGTTGCCGATCTTATGTCTGGCATAGGTTTGGAATACGGGAGGATTAAGGCATCGTATTCCTATACATACCGGACAAAGCAATTCAGTTCGCAGAAACGCAACCAGATTTTCGGGGCGATCAGAGTTTCTTATTCGTATTAAAAGTGTGACCTCTCTTGAATTTAATCGTGTCAGGGGATTACCGAAGATGAATGGTGCGAGAGGGGGGACTCGAACCCCCACAGATCACTCCACTGGATCCTAAGTCCAGCGCGTCTGCCAATTCCGCCACTCTCGCATGTAGTTAATATTAAAGAAATTTCAATCCATTTGTCCAACAACTTATTCTAACAGGAGTGATAAACAGGAAATACTAAGTGAGTATGAAATCATTCATCTACGAAACGATTAGAATCCATACACGCGATAGATGGAATGTCAGGGGCTACATATGATTAATAACTGCAACAAGTCAATGACGTTGACTCCGTCTGGATATTATTTGTACTTCACTATAATGTTGTTTTTTTGTNNTGGATATTATTTGTACTTCACTATTGTCGTGATTTTCAATCTGCTTCCTGAACTGAAGATTATTCTTGGAAAGAGAGAGTTATGTCCACTCTTAATATCTATTGACTGCGGTGTGAAAGAGTGATTTTCTGGTGATAACCTTCCCCAAGACGATCCCCTGTAATCGACGAATAATAGAGAAGTATACACTCATATTATAACAGTCAGCATTTTCCACTTGACAAGAAATGTAACAATTGTTACATTAGTAACAAAAGATACAAAATGCAGCCAAAAGGAGGACGCTATGACAAAATTAACGAGAAAACTGGAAGAGTTGTTCATGGATATAACCTTTGCTGAAGACCGGGAATTCAGCAATACAGGGAGTGCCCTGAAGGAGCTTTCCAATAAGATTGAGGATACATTTACAGCAGTAGCCTTTGCAGAGGCCGGCGAGTTCGAGAATGCAGCGAATTATATCAATAAGGACGGTGATACTCCTAAAATCCACGGCAAAGGGTATAAGACCAAACGGTTTACCAAACTTTGTACCGGCAAGGCTTAAGTAAACTGAATTTTACTAATAAGAGAGTTATGAAGAAAGGACTATAATGACCGCTTTACAGAAAAACATTTCCCAGAGACAGGGGTGGATACTTTTTTTCTACACTGTCCCCTCGAAGCCCGTGAGCAACCGGATGAAGGTCTGGAGAAAGCTCATGAAGGCCGGGGCGGTGCAGCTAAAAGGTTCGGTATACATACTGCCGTTCAATGATGAGCATTATGAGTTCCTGCAATGGCTTGTTTCTGAGATCGCGGGGATGAAGGGTGAAGCCGCGTTTGTCAGGATCGAAAAAGTCGATACCATGAAAGATTCAGAAATAGTCGCCTTATTCAATCAGCAAAGGGCCGCTGAATATACGAACACGGGAAAAGCCCTGGAAGATCTCGAAAGAAAGTTGAGCAGCATACGGAAAGGTACAAAGGCTCACAATATTAAAGGTATGTCAGAACAGTTCACCAGGCTTCTAAAAGACTTTGAAGAAGTCAAACGAATTGATTTTTTTTCTTCCACAGAAGGAGCGACATTAACCGAGAAGATGAAANNGACAGAATGGCATCTGCCTGGCTCATCAAAAGATTTATAGACGAGAAAGCTGTTTTTGATTTTGCTGACGAAAAAGATATGGACATGATTAGTAAAGGTTCTGTGGCTTTTGATGTCCGGGCGGGGGAGTTTACTCATGCCGGTGACATGTGCACCTTTGAAATGCTTATCAAAGTCTTCAACCTGAAAGATAAAACTCTTAAGAGGATGGCCGAGATTGTGCACGACCTTGATATGAAGGACGAAAAGTATAAAGCAATA